>CAJXZG010000012.1 GCA_913063265.1 uncultured Prolixibacteraceae bacterium
AAACGATTCTTACATCCCCGTGAGGGACATCCTTCATTTCCCAAAAACCGGTACCTTTTCCTGTAATGTCGATAATGGCTCTGTTTTCCTGAACAGTAAGGCTTTTTGGATCGTTTACAAATACTCCGTCAACCTTAAACGCATACCTGTATGAGCCTGGTTTAACATCAGGAATAGTAAAAGTCCAGACACCATTTTCTGCCTTCATTTTTTCAGGTTGCTGCCCCCAGGGTACAATATCTCCGCTTACTGAAACATCATCCGCATTTGGTGCATATATCCTGAAAAGTACATCACCATTAGGCAAAATCTGAGTGGAATGAAGCGTATCGTTTGGAGTTGGATTTCTGCTGGGAAATTGGGCTTTGGCATAATTCAGGTTGAAAACGAGTGTAATTAAAAGGATGATTAGTTTTTTCATATTTAAGGTTTTTATTATAAAAAAAATCCTTGCACAATATCACCCTTCTACTTCGTTCAGGATGACTGTCACAGTGAGCGTCCCGATGTGTAACGGGAGAACTGAGTTTATTTTAAAATTTTTTCCCACATTTTACGTTCATTCCTGAAACGATCGTAAATCACTTCACATTTAGTATCGATACGCATTGTTGGTCTTGACTTTAAATCATACACCGGCCATTCAACCTGACCTTTTATTTCAGGTTTTCCGTTTCGGGCAAAACCAGTCCATAATTGTGTCATATTTTTTGCCGCCTCAAAACGGTCTGGTTTTGTACCTGGCATTCCGGATTCAACATTGTAAAATTTGAATGGGATATCAAGCGCATGCATTGCACCGGTTTCAAAATCGGTTCCGGGGATTTTATTGTTCGACTTATAGCCAAAATTGTATAGGAAAGCCGGTGCTCCACCCTGTATAGTTTTTCTTTCAGCAATTCGGATTGAACCCAATCCCATCATTAAAATCGACCGTATGGCAATATAAATTTCACCGGGAGTTTTATCCGGATTAGCACTTTTGTATGTCTTAAAAACAGTATCTGTATTTTCGCCAAATTCATTTTCCAATCTGGACTTGAGAACATCTTCAGAAATAGAAAAAACCTCTTTGTCATTACTATACATGGCAAAGAAAATATATTCATCTTCGTTCCAACCTACCATTATAGGTTTATGCTTTGAAATTTCTGCCGCTGAAGGTTCAAATGGATGGTTTGGCAATATAACACCGTCTTTTACTGCTCCAAAACTTCCGGTACCTGAATTGCCAATTCCGTGAAATCCTCCTGAACCAGGATTACGTGTTTTTGGAATTCTTTCCTGGGCTTCCAGCAATTTTGAAGCAGGTATCTCAAGCAGCTTTTTCCAATTATCCGGTCTGATATTGAGATAGTCCAAAACCAATTGTGTGGTTTCAGCAGCAGTTTCAGCAGCAATAATTTCTACTCCGGGACCACTTTCAATTGATGCTTTATGAAAATAAGGGGAAGCTTCGGGCATGGCATACAAACAAGAAGTTTTCATTCCACCACCTGATTCTCCAAAGATCATTACATTATTCGGATCGCCACCAAAAAGCTCAATGTTTTTATTTACCCATTCCAAAGCAAGCCCAATATCCTGAACACCGCGGTTTCCTGAACCTTTAAATTCTTCACCTGCAATTTCATCGAGATAAAGGTATCCCAGCAAACCCAGTCGGTGGTTGGTAGTAACTACAACCACATCATACATTCGGGCAAGATTTGCTCCGTCCTGTGCCACACTGCCTCCCGACCCGGTGCGGAATCCGCCGCCATGACTGTAGACCATAACCGGTCTTTTTTTGTTGTCGTTTGCAGGAGTCCAGATGTTTAATACAAGGCAGTTCTCTGCCGGATCAGGCTCATTTAAACCGTAGGTCTGATTAGGTGGTTGAATGGATGGATTCCCCAGTTGGATTGCTTCACGAATACCTTTCCATGGTTCAACCGGACCTGCTTTCTGAAACCTTTTTTCTCCGGAAACGCTTCCGGCATACGGAACACCTTTGAAAATGTTAACTCCATCTTCCTGATATCCCCGAAGTTTCCCATAAGGTGTATCCACAACTTTATAATCATAACCGGTATTCAATGAACAAAAACTATATTGTGGAAAACATATTAAAGGAGATGTTGCCAGGGCTGTTCGTTTAATAAATTTTCTTCGGGAAAATGATTTCATTATTTTTTATTTAAACAATTGAGGCGCAAAAGTATTAAGATATATCCTCCAGTTTGCCCATGTATGTCCGCCAGGTGTAACATAAAATGTATGTTTTAATCCATTTTCTGTAAGCATCTCATCCAGTTTTTTTGCAGAGTCAAAAAGGAAATCTGTATCTCCACAAGCCAGAAAGTACAGTTTGTAGCCCTTCTTTTTTAGCTCTTTAAACTGAGTTTCGTACTGTTTTAATTGTTCTTCATTTCCATCTCTGACCATTAAGCCCATACTTAGCGGACAGATATAATCAAAAAATCCGGGATACATGAGCGATGTTGAAATTGTATGTCCTCCTCCCATTGAAAGTCCGGCAATTGCTCTAGATCCTGGTTTTGCATCTACCCGATATGTTTTTTCAATAAACGGAACAATATCTTCAACAATACTTTTCGGATATGAATTATTCATCCAGGCCTCCCTATCCATTGGCTTTTCTTCTATCATTAATGTTCTGGCAGCAAACTGATTTGGATTACCGTTTGGCATTACACAAATCATTGGCTTAGCCAATCCTTTTTCAATCAGGTTATCCAGAATCTGACATGTACGTCCCATTGTACTCCAGGCATCTTCATCACCTCCGGCACCATGTAACAGGTATAATACCGGGTATTTATCTTTACTGTCGTTATAGCCGTAAGGTGTGTAAACAAATAAACGTCTTGTCATTTCCAGTGTTGGTGAATCGTACCAAACCTGGTTTAAATTACCTCGTTCATTTGTTTCAAAATAATTTTCAGTTCTTTCACCGGGAATAAGCAATACACTCAGGTAACGCGTACCGTCTCTTTGCATAAAAATATTGTTCGGATCATTTATACTTACACCATCCACAATAAAGCTGTAGGTGTAAAGTTCAGGTTCAGGAAGCGGTAAACTTATCGACCACAGACCATTTTCGTCTTTTGTTAAATCAAGATTACCCGGAATATCCATTACTCCGTAACGGGTTTCCATTTTTACGGTTGGTGTAAAACCGCCGTTAATTTTTACCGAGTCGGCGTAAGGAGCTGATATTCGGAAAGTAACTTCAGACTTTCCAATCTCAGGAGATACAATCCGTTGACGTCTCATAAAATTACTAATCTCCTGAGCAAATGTTCCGGAAAAACAAAATAAGGTAATTAGCAGGTATATATATTTTTTCATGATTAATTTATTGAGAATTGAAAATTCGATAATAAAGATTATTTAAATAACAACTGTGCAAAAGTATTCAGGTATTGTCTCCAGTTTGCCCAGGTATGTCCACCTTCAGAAACATAAAATGTGTGTTCCATTTCGTTTCGCGTTAATGCAGTGTCCAAATCTTTTGCCATTTCCCAAAGAAAATCTGTTTTGCCACATGCAAACCAATACAGTTTATACCCTCCTTCTTTAACCGCCTGTAATTGTTTGTCAATATCAGCTGCTTCGCCTCGCACACCAATACTTAAAGGACAAATGTAGTCGAATGTTCCGGGAAATAATCGGGTAACCCCCAATGTGTGTCCTCCACCCATTGAAAGGCCTGAAACTGCGCGGGCTTCTGGTTTTGCTATTACTCTGTAATGACTTTCAACATATGGAATTATATCGTTGACAATACTTTTGACATACAAATCTGCATTTTCAGGAGCTCTGCGGTCAAAGGGCTTTTCTTCAATCAATTGTGTTCTTGCTGCCTGTTGCCCGGGATTTCCATTGGGCATAACACAAATCATTGGTTTTGCCAGTCCTTTTTCGATCAGGTTATCAAGAATCTGACGGGCACGGCCCATTGTACTCCATGCATCTTCATCACCTCCGCCACCATGCAAGAGATACAGAACCGGATACTTTTCACTACTGGTTTCATAACCATATGGCGTATAAATAAACATGCGGCGTTTTGTTCCGATTGTTGGAGAATCGTACCAAACCTTCGAAAGGTTTCCATGCTTATTGGCTTCAAAATAATTTTCTGTCTGTTCTCCCGGAATCAGTAAAACACTTAAATAACGGGTACCGTCTCTTTGCATAAAAATATTTCTGGAATCGTTCACCACAAGCCCGTCGACAATAAAATGATAAGTGTAAAGCTCCGGTGCCGGCTTTCTGATACTTATCGACCATACCCCGGCTGTGTCTTTCATCATATTCATTGATGAAAAGTAGTCCGACATCCATGAACCGTAAATTCTTACAAGTTTTGCTTCTGGTGCCGAGATTCTAAAGGTTACAGTTTCTTCACCAATTTCAGGCGAAATTATTGGTGCACGTCTCATAAAGTTTGCCAGTTCCTGGGAATTTATCCCGGTTAAGACAAACAAAAAAGCAAGTAAAAGCAAATATTTCTTTTTCATATAGTTGAGTTTAAAATATTGATATTTAATTTTTTATTTAATGTTTTAGTTTTTAGGCCAATCAAACATGCTTTTATCCATATTAAAAAAACGGACAGCATTATTAAACAGAATATCTCGTTTTTGGTCTTCTGAAAGATATTGTGCACTTTCGATAACTCTCATTGAAGTTTCAAATAATTCCGGCCAGATCATAAAATCAGTTCCGTAAATTATTCTTTTCCCAAAGCCAGCCTGCACCAGCCGCTTGATATAATAATGAATTTCATCCAGTGGATAACTCCATATAAATCCCGAGATGTCAAGATACACATAGGCATTTGCACCCATCAGTGCAATCATTTCTTCCAGCATAGGATAACCGGCGTGCATGACCCATATTTTGAGTTTTGGATGGCGAGCCAGCAAATCTTCCAATAAAAAAGGATTTCCCATAGAAGCACGATAAGATGGCTGATACGTATTTGCCTGTCCATTTCCACCGGTACCCATATGTATTCCTACCGGAATGCCGAATTCTTCTGCAATAGCAAAATAAGGGTCAAGCGACATGTCGCTTGGAGAAAGTCCTTCATATTGTGGAGCAACTTCCGCCATAACTTTATAAAATCCGTTGGATAGTGAATCCCGAAAAGCCTCAACTGTTAATTCAGAAGCTTTATTTAAACCAATTCCGGGAATTATTCTTCCCGGAGGTGCGGCATTTACCCAGTTATACAGAATTTCAGCATCACCAAAGGCTACCATGGTCATGTTAAAATCATGGATGCGTTTTATCACCTCATCCTGCATTTCCTCGTCACTTTTGGCCGGGAGTAATGGATCTACACAATCAACATTGGTAATGTCGACCATAGGTAAATTTGGATCGGTTCCGGGCATATTGCTTAAAAACCATGGGCACATTGGCGCTCCCCAGTTGGGATTAACTTTCATGGTATGAACATGAATATCAAAAACCGGGAGATGAGTAAACTTTTTTTGTGCCTGTCCAAAACTTATCAGGTTTAAGGTGAAGAGACAAAAAAAGAGAAAAATCGTTTTTTTCACTGGTTTAGTTTTGAATTATTTAAAAGTTACGAAAGTTCAGGAAAACTTTCAAACTTGTTATTTAGTTAAATTCTAGTCAAGAATATGTTCCGGATCGTAAACAATACTGGCCTGCCCCTGTGTTACAATCATTGGATTTTGTGCACCGATTGGAAGTATCATTTCGAATTTTTTTGCTTCTGGTGCATTTCCGTTTACCAGCGATTCGGCAAGGATTTTCATATCGGTAAGATATGATTTGTCGAATGCTTTTTTAACATGTGGATAATGCCCGCAATAAATCTTTTTGATTTGCTGCTCTTCCATAATCTTCTCCATTTTTTTACAGGATTCCAGATAAACAGTAATTGGCAGATGCGGTTCAAGTTGCATCCAAACCATTCCTGAGCCGAATGCATCCCCCGTATAACAAGATCCGGCTTCTCTGTCAATTAAAACAATCGAACCGGGTGTATGCCCCGGGGTATGAATTACTTCTATTTTTTTATCGCCCAGGTCAAAAACATCACCTTCATTTATATATTCGATTTCGCCGTTATATGGAATATTCATCATTCTTAAAAGCGCAGAATCTGCCTGATGCATGTATATTTTATTGAAGTAGGCAATGTTTCCTGCATGATCGGGATGGAAGTGAGTTAAAACTACATCAAGCGGTTTATCCGTAATTTTTTTTACCACCTTGTCTAAGTCGGCACATTTGGTCCCGGCATCAATCAGCATGGACCTGTCGTTTCCCTCGATGATGTACATGGTGGTTTGGTCAGATGTTTCAATAACCCAAACCTTTTCTTCGAGTTCAGAAATAGTTAAGTCATCATTTTTAAAAACCTGTGATATTGCAGGTAAACAGATGGATAAAATCAGAATAAAAACAAGGAATAGCTTTTTCATCATTATTTAAATAATAGTGGTGTAAACTCTGACAGATAAATCCTCCAGTTTCTCCAGATATGACCACCTTCACTTTCGCGATAAGTGTATTTCATTCCCATCTTATCCAGTTTTGCGCGGTATTCAACGCATCCATTATATAAGAAATCAGTTTTTCCCATTCCAATCCAGTACAACTCATATCCATTTTCCATTTGCTTTTTCAGGGTACCATCTATATCCTCATAAACCGGATTCGAAACATTTTGATTAGGTAAAATTGCTGCTGAAAAAAGGCCCACATAATCAAACATTTTTGGGTAATAACGGGAAATATGCAATGAATGAAAACCGCCCATTGATAAACCTGCAATTGCGCGATTGGCTTTATCGGCTTTTATTCTGTAGTTACTTTCAATAAAATTAATGATATCCTTAAAATTGGCTTCGTAAGTACCATCCATGGTTTTAGGAACCATAAACTGTGGTTTATAAAAACCTTCGTGACCTTCGCCCGGAGCTGCATCCTGAATTACATTTCCGTTTGGCATAACTACAATCATAGGTTTAGCTTTACCCTGTGCAATGAGGTTATCCATAATCTGGGCAGTTCTGCCTAATGTCATCCATGCTTCTTCATCCCCCCCTGCACCATGAAGCAAATATAAAACAGGATATTTTTCTTTTCCTGATTCGTATCCCGGAGGGGTATACACGGTTAACCTGCGGTCCATTTCCAAACCTGGTGAATCATACCACCGTTTTGCTACAGTTCCGTGAGGAATATCATTTACTTTATAATTGTCGGCCAGACCACCGCCAATGATGAAAATGTTCATGACTGATGCCACATCCCGTACAAGAAACGGATTGTTTGGATCGGTGGTGTTTAGTCCGTCAACAATAAATGCGTAGTTATACAACTCTGATGAAAGCACTTCTGAAGTATAACTCCAGATTCCCTGATCATCTTTGCTTAATAATGCATTTCCCGGAGCATCAAATGTACCCCATTGCATTTTCATTTTTACTGTTGGTAAAAAATCTCCTGTAACTTTTACAGTATCGGCATTGGGTGCAAAAAACCTGAAGGTTACAGTGTTGTCTGAATTAATTTCCGGAGAAATAATTTGTTGTCCTCCAAAAAGCGATTGCTGTGCCATTGTCGGTAACGATGTCATGATAATCAATATCAAAAATAAGTTTTTAAAAAATAGCTTCATATTCATTTAGATAAGTTTTTTTATATTACAGGTAAATATAAAATTGTTTTCTGTAACCTGAAAATGTTTTAATGTGTTATTTTGACACAATAGAAATTTTTTAAAAAATTGAATCTTAAAATCGTAAATTTATTATCGTGAATTTAATACTTTCCTTATAAAATATTTTCTTGTCATTAACTCAGATTAAGCTATATTTGGGCAAGTTTCGGGATGAGAATTAATTAATCGCAAACAAAATGAAAAAACTGTATAGTTTAATTATGGCCGGTGGATCAGGAACACGTTTTTGGCCAGGAAGCAAAGCAGCCAAACCAAAACAATATTTAAATCTTTTTGGATCCGAATCCCTGCTTCAGTCAACAATTAGCCGGTTTGCAAAATTTACCTCAAACGATAATATCTATATCGTTTCAGGTAAAAATCAGGCTAAAGTTTTGGAAGAACAAACTACTATGTTGCCAAAATCAAACCTGATTTACGAACCTGTTGGAAAAAATACTTTGCCTTGTATTGGTTTGGCAGCCATGTTTGCCGAAAAAGAAAACCCCGATGGAATTATGGTTGTTTCGCCGGCAGATCATTTAATCGAAAACGATGAATTATTTAAAGATACTGTTCTGGCAGCCTCAAAAATTGCAGATAAGCGTGATGGAATTGTGACAATTGGAATAACTCCAACTTATCCGGCAACAGGTTATGGTTATGTTCAAACTGCTGAAGATATTACCGGAAGCGAGAAAATAAGACAGTATAAAGTTGAGCAATTTGTTGAAAAGCCTGATGAAACAACAGCAAAATCATATTTGGCAAAAGGTGGATTTTTCTGGAACAGCGGATTGTTTGTTTTTAAAGTTTCAGTTTTTATTGATGCAGTAAAAGAGTTTGCTCCTCAATTGTACTCCGACCTAAGAAAAATTCAAGCTGAATTAGGAATGCCTACTTTCGAAAATACTCTGGATACGATTTACCGGGCGGTAGAAAGTATTTCGGTGGATTACGGGATTATGGAACATGCCAGAAATATCTACCTGGTGGAAGGGAATTTTGTTTGGAATGACCTTGGCAGTTGGGAGTCGGTTTATTTAACCAGCAAAAAGGATGAGAACCAAAACGCAGTTTCGGGTGAAAGTGTAATTATAGATTCTAAAAATTCTTATGTTTCGTCAGACTCTGGATTAATAGCACTGGTGGGACTGGATGATGTAATTGTTGTTCAGGATGGAAATACAACATTGGTTTGCAAAAGAGATAAAGCTGAGGAGGTTAAAAAGGTAGTCGATAATCTAAAATCAAATTATAAAAGCCAGTTTTTATAGACTAATTCAATTTAAATTCTAAACCAAAACTAAAATGAAAGACGCTAAAAAAATAGTTGTCGAGAAGAAAATTCTCGTTCCTTTTATTCTTATCACAAGTTTGTTTGCCATGTGGGGATTTGCAAATGATATTACAAATCCAATGGTTGCAGCATTTCGCACCATCATGGAAATTTCCAATGCAAAGGCTGCTCTTGTACAACTGGCATTTTACGGTGGTTATGGTACCATGGCAATTCCGGCTGCTTTGTTTGTAAAAAAATACAGTTACAAAAAGGGGATTTTGCTTGGTTTGGGATTGTATGCAGTTGGTGCTTTATTGTTTTATCCTGCTGCCCAATACGAAGTTTTTGGTTTCTTTTTAGGGTCACTTTATATACTGACTTTTGGTTTAGCTTTTCTTGAAACAACGGCAAATCCATATATACTTTCTATGGGGTCCGAAGAAACGGCAACACGGCGTTTAAACCTAGCACAATCTTTTAACCCAATGGGAAGTTTATTTGGAATGTTTGTGGCTACAAAATTTATTCTTTCAGCATTGGATAGCGAAAAAAGAGATGCGTCGGGAGAATTGATTTTTGGTACACTAAGTGCAGCTGAAAAGGCTGTTATCAGGACTCATGACCTGGCGGTTATACGAAATCCATATGTAATTTTGGGAGTAGTGGTAATTATAATGTTTGTTGTGATTGCCATGGCAAAAATGCCTGAACGCAAAAACGCCGATCATTCAGTTCATCCCTGGCATTCTGCAAAAAGACTGTTCGCAAATGTAAATTACCGGGAAGGTGTAATTGCGCAAATGTTTTATGTAGGTGCACAAATTATGTGCTGGACCTTTATCATTCATTATGCTGAAAATTTGGGAATACCTAAGGCAACGGCACAAAACTATAATATTGTAGCCATGGTAATTTTCCTTTCAAGCCGCTTTATTAGTACGGCATTGATGAAATATGTAAACCCAAAACTGATGTTGACTATTTTTGCAATTGGCGGAATGGCAACAACAACAGGAGTTATATTAATTCAGGGAATGGCAGGTTTATACTTTCTGGTAGCTACTTCCGCATTTATGTCGTTGATGTTTCCGACTATTTACGGAATTGCACTAAAAGGTTTGGGTGAAGATTCAACTTTGGGTGCTGCCGGTTTGGTGATGGCCATTGTTGGTGGTGCTTTATTGCCATTTTTGCAGGGAGTATTTATCGATTTTGGAACAGTAGGATTTTTACCTGCCGTTAATTTTTCTTTTGTACTTCCGTTTATATGTTTTGTAGTAATTGCTATTTATGGTTATCGGACTATGAAAGTACATTCCGTATAGCAAATGAAATATTTTAAGATTAGCAGACAAATAGTAAAAAATTATTTTTCCAGAATGTATTGATCTACCATTTCGTTAATCGAATGAGTGCTGCCAATTATTGTAATGGTGTCATTTTCCTGAAGTAATGTTTTTCCGTTAGGAGCAAAAAATGAATTGTTTCTTTCAACCAAAACAACCAAGACATCGGGTGGAAGTTGAACCTGCATCAGTTTTTTATCCATAAATACTTCCGTAGGGTTATCTTTTTCAAGTTTAATTGAAATATATTGTTTATCGTGAAGCAGATATTCAATTACCTCTCGATTGGTTGTACAGGCAAGCATATCTTTTACAAAATGGTCTCTTTCTGCAATATCCATAATTCCTGATAACATCCTCAACTGTCTTCTTGGATTTTCTTCATCATTTATCAGGAAGAAAAACACCTTAATTACATCTTCCGATTTGAATCCATTTTTATGGATCGGTTTACTAATCCCGGATTCGGAAATTACAATATGCATAACCGGGTGTTCTATTTCGGGAACTTTGGCTGTTAAGACTGAGATTTCAGGTATAAGAAAAGCGGAGTTGATAGAATTGGTTTCGAGGAATTCATTTTTTAGTTTTTTGCTGTCAAATTGTATTTCTTTCGAGATATCCTTCGCAACCTGGTTTACCAAATCAATAAACAGTAATCCCGATTTAAAACTTACCTTTGACCGCACAATGGTCTGGTTAAAAGGGTCATCCTGCCTTAGTCCTTTTTCTCTCAATATTGTTAAAAATTCATTTTCCAAATCATCATGCTGGTATTTTCCCAAAAGCGCAAACCAGTGAAATATTGCGCCTTCGCGTTTTACTTTCGACCTGACAAAAAACCTGTACCATAAATAAGCCAAAAAAATGGTAATTGCAGTGAAAGCAACCGGCCAAAATCCCATATAAAACATTAATACCAAAGATGATAATATCCCAAAAATCTGCATATAGGGATACAAGGGAGAATGATAGCCCGGATCATAGGAGGCAATCTTACTGTTTCTAAAAACGATAACAGAAAAATTGATCACCATAAAAATAAACAGCTGAAAAGTACTGGCAAGTTTTACGATTCCCTCTTCGGTTAAAACCACAATAAAAAGGATGATTAAAGCAGAGGTTAAAAGAATGGCAGGCACCGGAGTTCCAAAACGGCTAATAGCAGTAAACTTATCAGAAAACAATTTATCTCGTCCCATAGCCAGCGGATACCTTGATGTTGCCAACATTCCTGCATTACCGGTTGAAGCAAAAGCCATTACAGCGGCCACAACTATAATATACAGACCGGTTTTCCCGGGTAGCCAGCTAAACAAATTTTCAACAGCTGTTGCAGCAGGCGACAAATCCTTTGCGAGCGAATTGTTGTCGATTACAGCAACCATTATAAAAATTCCCAATACATAAATTAATGCTGTTACTATCAAAGAAAGTATCATTCCCAACGGAATATTTCTCTCCGGATTTTTTATTTCTTCTGCAACACTGGCAATTTGAGTTAAACCCAAATAAGAAACAAAAACAAATCCGGTGGTAAAAAACAGTCCTTCAAAACCAAAGGTAAAAAACGGATTAAATTCGTTCTTGTCAAAACTCACCGAAGAATTACTACTTCCAAAAATATTCCAAATCCCGTCGGTAATAAATGCACCCAGAATCACCAATAAAATTATCACAAATATTTTCTGAACTCCGGAAGATTTTCGTGCACCAAATATATTTAACAGGGTAAAAACCACTCCAAAAGCAACTGCAGTTTCTTTGATTGGAATATCCCAGAAAATGGCGGCATATGCTCCGATTCCTACCAATGCAAAAGCTGTTTTTAATAAAAGAGCGATATAGGTTCCAATTCCGCCAACCGTCCCCATTAAAGGCCCCATGCTGCGATCCAGAAAAAAATATGCACCACCGGAACGAGGCAGCGCAGTAGATATTTCGGCTATACTAAACATGGCTGGCATAATTAGTATGGCTGCCAATAAATAAGCCAGAATGACCGATGGCCCAGAGTGTGAAGAAGCCAGGCCGGGCAAAAGAAAAAAGCCGGAACTAAACATCGCACCGGTACTTATGGCAAATACATCAAATAATCCTAACTCTTTTTTTAATTTCAAATCTTGCAGTTTTTAATTGTTGTCAGTTTTTATTGCTTGCTTATTTAAATCCCCCTCATGCCGGAGTTTATAAACATCGATTTGTAATCTAAAACAATTGTTTAACATATAGGTTTATATATGTCTCAAACATTTTATGTTTACTTTTAATTGATAAACGGAATCCAATCATGAAATTTGTAACGGTAAAAGAATCTCACTATCAAACTGATTTAATAGTTCTAAAATCACGTCTTAATCCGAAGGGATAGAATGCAGACTGAATAACGAACTTACCACACAGGTTTTAAATTACATTCCCTCTTTTTTGGTTGAATTACAGGTTCCTGAAAATGATGTTCCGCAAGTTAAAGAGATAATGATTGAAAGTGGAGTTTTAATAAAAGAAAACACAAAATTACTTTGCCCGAAGTGTGGCTATGATAAAATAAAAATGAAATTAAGTTTGCAAAAAGGGTAGGGCTATTCTTTTCCGTCTTGTATATTTTATTAGGCTCCAATGTTCCGTTGGACAAACTTTTTAAAAGAGCAAGTTTTGCTTGTAAAAATTGTGGAAATGTGTTTGTGTGGTAATATCTAAAGTTCGATTAAACAATCGAGAACAATTCTGTATTTTCTTTTTATATTTCTTGCTGGTTACAGGAAATTGAAAAAAAGTGAGCAATCATCCCCGTAAAATAATTCATATCGATATGGATGCGTTTTATGCATCTGTAGAACAACTGGATAATCCTGAATTGCGGGGAAAACCTGTGGTAGTAGGTGGTAGCCGGGAGAGGGGAGTAGTAGCCGCAGCAAGTTACGAGGCTCGTAAATTTGGCGTGCGTTCAGCAATGGCTTCAAAAATTGCAAAACGAAAGTGCCCGGATTTAATTTTTGTAAAACCCCGTTTCGACAGGTATAAAGAGATTTCGGTGAAAATCAGAAATATTTTTTTAGAATATACCGATTTGGTAGAACCACTTTCTTTAGACGAGGCATATTTAGATGTTACCTATGCAAAAAAAGGATTGCCATCGGCTACTCTTATAGCTAAAGAAATCAGACAAAGGATTTTTGATGAATTAAATCTTACTGCATCAGCAGGGGTTTCATACAATAAGTTTTTGGCAAAAGTAGCTTCTGATGTAAACAAACCCAATGGAATTTTTGTGGTTACTCCGGACAAAGCACAGGATTTTATCGACAACCTGGAGGTAAAAAAGTTTTTTGGGATAGGAAAAGTTACTGCCGAAAAATTGAATAAGAACGGCGTATATTTTGGAAGGGATCTGAAAAAAATGGATCGTTTTGAATTGGTTCGCTTATTTGGCAAAGCCGGAGATTATTACTATAAAATCTGCAGAGGCGAAGATGATAGGGAAGTTCAGCCCTCGAGAGAAAGAAAATCGGTAGGCGCAGAAGATACTTTTTCAAAGGATATCTTTTTGATGGAAGAGTTGGAGAAAGAGTTGGTAAAAATAGCTGAAGTCTTATGGCCAAGGGTTGAACGCTCAAAAGTTAAAGCCAAGACACTTACCCTAAAATTTAAATATACCGATTTTGAACAACATACCAGGAGTCATACGATAACCGGGTATTTTTCTTCGAAAACCCAGATGATTTTGGAAGCAAAAAAGCTTTTAAAAAAAGGCGGTGGATTTTCAAAAGGTATTCGTTTGCTTGGATTAACACTATCGAATTTTATACAGGAAGATGAAGGAGGCAAGCCTGTTCAGTTGGTTATTGAGTTTTAATTGGGATCTGCGGTTTTCAACCTCAGTAAAAGAATGCGGTTGAAAACCGCAGACCCCAAAAAAAAGGTTGCCTTTCGACAACCTTTTCAATTTATCCTAAATAAGTTTTTAGCAATTTACTTCGCGATGTATGACGCAAACGTCGAATCGCTTTTTCTTTAATCTGACGAACTCTTTCGCGTGTTAAGCCAAAACGTTCACCAATTTCTTCCAATGTCATTTCCTGACAACCAATTCCAAAGAAAAGTCTGATAATGTCACTTTCTCTTTCTGTTAAAGTTGCCAAAGAGCGATGAATCTCTCTTGCCAGTGATTCCATAATTAACGAACGGTCTGCATTGGGTGAATCGTTATTTACCAAAACATCCAGCAAACTGTTGTCCTCTCCATCAACAAAAGGTGCATCAACCGAAACGTGCCTTCCCGAAACACGCAATGTATCCGAAACTTTATCAGCCGGCAAATCTAAAGACTCAGCCAACTCTTCCGGAGATGGTTTGCGTTCGTGCTCCTGCTCAAATTTTGAAAATGCTTTGTTGATTTTATTTAAGGAGCCAACCTGGTTCAATGGCAAACGAACAATTCTTGACTGTTCCGCTAAGGCCTGAAGAATGGATTGACGAATCCACCAAACGGCGTATGAAATAAATTTAAATCCGCGGGTTTCGTCGAATTTCTCAGCTGCTTTAATTAATCCCAGATTTCCTTCATTTATTAAATCGGGCAAGCTTAAACCTTGATTTTGATACTGCTTGGCAACCGAGACAACAAAACGTAAATTCGCTCTTGTTAATTTTTCTAAAGCAGCCTGATCTCCCTTCTTAATCCGCTGTGCCAGTTCTACTTCTTCCTCAACAGTAATTAACTCTTCTTTTCCTATTTCCTGTAGATATTTATCTAAGGAAGCACTTTCACGGTTAGTTATGGATTTTGTGATCTTTAGCTGTCTCATATACTTTTCTTAAAAAACGTGCAAATATAGAACAATAATGTTTAATAGTCAAGTGGAAAACTTTGATTCGTTCTTAACTTAATAATAAGTTAATTGCATATGGTTGAATTGGTTTAATCATCTATTTCAAATAAAAAATATTCCTCCTCACCATCTGGATAGATACCCTCAAATAATATCCTCCCACTCTTTTCAATCTCTCTCCTTAAATCTTTAACCTCATTTATAGGACTTTTGTTTACGTAAGTGATAATAAATCCTTTTTTCATTCCTGAAGTTTTCAAAATTCCATTGTCAAGATTAACGATTTGGATACCGTTCCTGATGCCTAATTTTTCCTTAAGCTCTTCTGTTACAAGCTCAAACTCGGCACCCAACACCTGCATTTTGTCTCTGACAATATTGGTGTCACCGTGTTTGTTACGCAATGTTACATCAAATTGTTTCTTTTCGTTGTCTCTAATTACAACAACACTTACTTCATCGCCCGGACGGTACTGGCTGATTTTTTCCTGTAATTCAGCTGTTGTTTTAATTTGATCCTTATCAACCTGAATAATCACATCGCCCTCCTTAATTCCTGCGTCTTTGGCAGCTCCATTGTCGGGTACACCACCAATGTAGACTCCCTCTACTTTAACCAGATCCAACTCTTTTGCAATTTCAGCATTCACGTCTCCAATTTGAACACCGAGTAAAGCGCGTTGTACTTCACCAAACTCCTTTAAATCGGCAATTACTTTTTGTACTATACTAACAGGTACAGCAAACGAATAACCGGTAAAAGAACCTGTTCTTGAAGCTATGGCAGTATTTATTCCCACTAAATTACCCTGTTGGTTTACCAATGCACCACCGCTATTCCCAGGATTTACTGCAGCATCAGTTTGTATAAACGATTCAATAGAATATGCATCTTCATTTATTCTTAAATTTCTTCCCATAGCACTTACAATTCCGGCAGTTACTGTAGATGTGAGGTTAAAGGGATTTCCTACGGCTAATACCCATTCACCTAATTTTAAATTATTCGAATCGCCATAGGTTAGAAATGGTAAATTTTTCGCTTCAACTTTTAAAAGTGCAATATCAGTAGAAGGATCAGCGCCAATTAATTTTGCTTCAAATTCACGCTTATCATTAAGTATAACTTTAATTTTCTGGGCATTTTCTATCACGTGATTATTGGTTACAATATAACCATCTTCAGTTAGAATTACTCCTGACCCATAACCCTGTGCTATTTGAGGTTGCTGATTTCTTAAACCAAAGAATTCGTCAAAAAACGGATTCCCGCTTGACCATCCACCACCTCTTACAGATTGTGTTGCAATATGTACAACAGTATGAATTGATTTTTCAGCAGCAAAAGTTAAATCAGGTAACTTTGCATCACTGTCAGCAGCATATGTGGCGTATTTAATGGGTTGCGATTCGGTAACGGTAACAACCTGCTGTTTTTCAAAAAAATTGCTGTAAGTCCAAACTGCTACAAAAGCGCCGGCTATAACCAACAGGAAAGTGACGCCAATTTTTCCAATATTTTTCATGTCTTAAAATTTAATGTTATTAATGTTTATTTTCATGGTTAAGCTATAACGCAATTATGTTGCCACTGTTTTGTTTTATTCTTCAACTTTGGGGGCATTTTAAATATTTTAACAACTGGACTTTAATTTTGTTAAAAAGTTAAAAGTCATTATAAACAAATGGTGAAAATTTGTCAGTGACAAAATTGAGCCATCTTATTTCTCCGGTACTTCAAACCATTTTGGATCAAGATCAGCAGGTTTATAATTGGTGATATGGTTTATAGCTTCTTCAGCATCTTTTGCAACAAAATAAAGATTGCGATATGTTTCTTTTGCAAACATTTCCTTATAGGTGATATCAAATTGTTTAAAAAGGAAGTCAAAAAAATTATTTGTATTAATAAAAACAATGGGCTTGTTATGGTAAGATAATTGTTTAAGTGTAATAACCTCAAGTATCTCTTCAAGGGTTCCAAATCCTCCCGGTAATGCAATAAAAGCGTCTGACATTTCCCGCATTTTCGCTTTTCTTTTCATCATACTGGGAGTTATTAAAACTTCATGTGAATTTTCTGATGCAAGTGAACGGTCAATCATTTTCTCAGGGATTATTCCAATTGTTTTAGCACCTGTATTTTTTGCAGCTATGGTAACCGCTTCCATTAAACCAACATTGGCTCCACCGTTTATTAGTGTATGATTTTTTTTTGCAATAAGTTCTCCCAGTTTTCGGGCTTCCCGAAAATAAATTTCACTAATAGCATTGCTTGATGATGAGAAAACACAGATATTCATGTTATAAGATGATTAGATTTTTAATATAGAGAGTTAGATTTTAGTGCTCAGACTTTTATTTTTTAGTAATGAGAAAAAAACCGGGAAATTCCCGGTTCTTAAATTATGTAATATCGTTAAAATTAAAAGAAGTGAGTGTTTCAATTATTCTAATTACTCACAGTCTTGTAGTCTCAAATCTATGTCTATGCATCAATATTAGCATAGGTTGCATGATCTTCAATAAACTTCCTTCTTGGTGGAACATCGTCACCCATTAACATTGAAAAGATATGATCTGCTTCTGCTGCATTTTCAATTGTAACCTGCTGCAGCATTCTTTTTTCCGGATTCATCGTAGTTTCCCAAAGCTGTTCTGCATTCATCTCTCCCAAACCTTTATATCGTTGCGTGTGGACGCTTGATTCATTTCCATCAGCCCACTCATTTATTAATTGCATACGTTGTTGGTCGTTCCAGGCGTAAGCTTCTTTTTTTCCTTTTTTTATCAAATATAACGGTGGTGCAGCAATGTACAAATAACCATTGGTAATTAAATCATTCATGTATCTAAAAAAGAAAGTCATGATTAGGGTAGCAATGTGACTTCCGTCAACATCGGCATCCGTCATGATGATAACCTTGTGGTAACGAAGTTTTTCCATATTCAAAGCTTTTGAATCTTCTTCGGTACCAATGGTTACTCCCAGCGCAGTAAAAATATTTTTAATTTCTTCGTTCTCAAAGATCTTATGCTGCATTGCTTTTTCGACATTAAGGATTTTACCACGCAACGGAAGAATAGCCTGTGTTCTGCGGTCACGACCTTGTTTTGCCGTACCACCTGCTGAATCTCCCTCAACAAGAAAAATTTCACATTGTGCGGCATCTTTTTCAGAGCAGTCTGTTAATTTACCCGGAAGGCCACCACCTGTAAGTGCACTTTTACGTTGTACCATCTCACGGGCTTTTCGGGCTGCATGACGCGCCTGTGCTGCAAGTATTACTTTTTGTACTATGGTTTTTGCATCTTTTGGATTCTCCTCAAGATAGTTTTTAAGCATATCGCTCACGGCCTGATCTACAGAAAGACTTACTTCTGAGTTTCCCAGTTTTGTTTTTGTCTGGCCCTCAAATTGTGGTTCAGCAACTTTTACAGAAACAACAGCTGTTAAACCTTCACGGAAATCGTCTCCATTGATGTCAAATTTTAGTTTTGCGAGCATTCCGGAAGTATCTGCATAGTTTTTTAATGTACGGGTTAAACCTCGTCTAAAACCGGTCAAATGTGTTCCACCTTCAATGGTATTAATGTTATTTACATACGAATGAATATTTTCTGAAAACGAAGAGTTGTACTGAAGTGCAATTTCAACAGGAACCCCGTTTTTCTCCGAAGTAATATGAATGGTATCGTCGATAATTTTATCACGGGTTTCATCGAGGTACTCCACAAATTCTTTTAATCCTTCTTCAGAGTAGTAAGTTTCTGTTTTAGAATTTCCTTCTTCATCTTTTACTCTTTCATCCGTAATGATCAAACTAATTCCTGCGTTCAGGAAAGCCAGTTCACGAAGCCGGGCTGATAAAATCTCGTACTTGTATACAGTAGTTAAAAAAACCGTATTATCAGGCTGAAAAGTTACCGTAGTACCTGTTTTGTCGGTTTCTCCAACAATTTTTGCATCGTATTGCGGTTTCCCGATATTATACTCCTGAACCCAAACTTTTCCATCGCGGTGAACCTCTGCTTTTAAATGGGATGACAAAGCATTAACACATGAAACTCCAACACCGTGTAATCCTCCGGAAACTTTATAGGAATCTTTATCAAATTTACCTCCGGCATGAAGCACAGTCATTACGACTTCTAATGCCGATTTATTTTCTTTTGAATGTTTTTCAGTTGGAATACCACGCCCATCATCTTTTACTGTAATTGAGTTGTTTTCGTGAATGACTACTTCAATATTGTTACAATATCCGGCAAGAGCTTCGTCAATTGAGTTGTCAACTACCTCATACACCAGATGGTGTAATCCTTTTTCGTTGACATCACCTATGTACATGGCAGGTCTTTTCCTTACTGCTTCCAATCCCTCAAGAACCTGAATACTGTCGGCAGAATAGTTGCCATTTCCTTCAGGAACTTTACCATTTTTTTCTATCTCACTCATCCTTTATTTTCTTAATTTTTATCCATTTTAATATCATTAAAATAAAATAGTTTCCACAAGGTTAAAAGCATGCTTTGCTTTTAGCTGGAAACTGGTTGATTATTAAGTTTTTAGCGATATTAAAAATCCGTTTTAAAAACATCACGCAAATATAATAAAATTAAACAAAGGCGTAGTGATTTTAAGGCCTATGTTAAGTTAACTTTTCAACAATTTATTAACCTGAAAATGAGAGGGCAAAACATTAAAATAACATCGGTATTTTTTGATTATTTTTGCTTATTAAATTTCCCTTGTAGGAACAACTTAAGTCTCAAATAATTCTAAAATGCATAACTGATTCCTGCCAGCGCATTAAAACTTTGCACAGGGTATCCAAACCAGCGTTCATATTTCTGAAATCCGAAATTGTTTAGCTGGGCAAATACTGAGAACCTTTCTGTTATTTTATAATTTCCGCGTATGTTCAAATCAAACACTGTATCAAGATTGTATGATTTCAGAGTGCCAGGATTTGCCATTGATGAAGTAGCAGGAAGTTGTTTGAAAAGAGTCTCCATTATGAGTGCTTTTCTTGTGCCTATAAAGATAAAATCAGCGGTAATATTCAGACGCTCTGATATTTTGTATCCCAGTGATAGGTTTGCATCCCAATCGGGCATATTCCAGGCTGCTGTTTGAGTTTCAAGATCGTATATATAATAGTTTCCTGTAAGCAATAAATCGAACTTGTCTGACGAACGATGTATAACTTCAACATTAAATTTAAGAAGATTCAAGTCGTCATAGAGTATTTTAAAATCATTATCCACAATTTGCGGATTAGGATTGATATTGGGATCAGGAAGTGTATATTCATGCAAATAATACAACGGTTGCTCATCTATCATCGAATATTCTGCGCTAATTTTAAAGTTGGTTTTCTTCGAGAACTTTCCGTCAAAACCTCCAAAGAATCTGAATTTTTCAAAAGTATTGATCACATCGTGCTCCGGATTTACAAAAGGATTTTCGTATGCAATTTTTGAATAATGATTACTGATAAAATTACCGTCAATTCCGGCATAAACCTTAAATATGTTTTTTACCGGCATAAAATTCAACAGCACATTGGGAGCAATTTTGAACTGGTCATCAACATTTTCGTCAAAAACATACCAGGTTTTAATTCCAAGTGTAGCATTAAACAAATCGCCACCCATATAAATCGCCGGATTTACCTTTAACCATGTTTGCTGACGGTTATCTAAAGTTTGACTGGCACGGTTGATTATATTTTCTGCCAGATTAAATGAAGCTCCAACATCAAGTAATCCGGTACCAAAAGAAAATGGTATTTGTGTATGTGTCATAAAATTGGCCAGATGTTCTGTCTGGTCTGTTTTTGTGCCAAAATAATGGTAGTCCAGATCGAAGCCAAAAAATTGTTCGTCAATTTCCACTGAAGGATTATCAAATTTTACAGAAATCCCCCCTTTAGTAAAAGCTTGTTTTGTGCCAAAATAGTTGATTTGCTGATTGTCTTCCAGTAAAGGTTCCGGGAGTGAAACTTCAGGATATCCATAATAATTAAAACCGTCATGTTTAACATCCAGCGCAACAGATAAAACCGAATTTCTAAAGAACTGGTTAAAATAGATTTCTGCCAGGTTTTTTGAGAATGGTGCATCTACCTTATCTCCACCTTTTAGTTTAACATCGCCGTGAGATGACAGGTGCATTGCATGGATTCCAAAAATCGTTTTTCGTGAAATTAAATGATTAAAAAAAACTTCGCCATATGGTTTGTTATAATTCCCAAAACCTGCTCTTACCAAACCATAGCCTGTTTCTTCTTTTGGCGCTGAAGCAATACTTGCGGGTTTTAATGGGTTGACCGAAAAAGCATTGACAACCGGCTCGCTTTTAATATTATAATTGAAGTTAGGTTTTTGATGTTCAGTCTCTTCAATTTTGGGCATCTCGTTTATTTTGTACGAATCGAGTATTTTCGGTTTAAAAGATTTTACAACTTCAACTTCACGCGATATAACAGAATCGCGTTGTGCTGAAACTGTAAATGCTGTGAATAAAAATAAACTGATTAATAAAACTGATTTTATAATATTGAGCATGGCTTCCGGTTTTTATTGTTCTTTTATTTGAATTTGAAACGAACTGTCGATGGCTTTTTGCTGTTCCGATTGTTCTTCTTTTTCTATTAACAGCAGTCTTTCTGCTGCTTCAGCCTTTATTCCATCATTATCGTCGTTATAATTTTCATATAAACTTTTTAAAGTGTGTTTGGCCTGAAACTGGTCATCCTGGCTTAGGTATATATCGGCAAGCAGTAAAAATGATTTTCCCAGCCAATATTGATAAGGAGTATTTTTTCCGATAAAATCGCTGATTTCGTTTTCTGCTTTTTTATATTCTTTTTGATTATAATAGATTTCTGCGAGAAGGTATTTTGCTTCAGCACCCTGTTCATAGCTAACATCTGCAGCAACTTTATTTAATCCCGGTCGTGCTTCCTGGTATTTGTTTAATTTGTAGTAAGATTTGCCCTCGGTATAGTTCGCCTCTCTTAACATTGCTTCATTGGCAACTTCCGAATTTTTTACTTTTGCTGCTGCAATTACGGCTTCGTTATATACCCCGAGAATAAGATTGCATCTCATTTGTCCGAAATTTGCCCTTAGTAAATTCCATTTTCCTGTGGCAATGGCTTCCAACTGGTTGCATAAATCCAGGGCTTCTTCATAATTCTCAGCATTTAATGTTAACTCCGCTGCCCGCGATAAGGCCTGTTCGGTAAAAATATTCTGAGCTTGATTCACTACATATTTATAATGTTCTTTTGCATTGGTATATTTCCCTTCGTTGTAGTAAATTTCACCCAGATAAAAATGGCTGTTTAATGCAAAACCTCCAATGGGAAATTGTTGAAGATATCTTTCAAACTGGCTTGCTGCATTTTTATCGCCCGACATGTACAATCTTTCAGCGGTGATAAAAGTTAAAGAATCCTGTTCGCTTGCTGTTACCTGGATGCCAGTATTTTTTTGCTGTGCATAAGCAAAGTACCCATCAACATTATTCAGTTCGATATAACAGTTTTTAATTCCCATAAGAGCTGCCTGTGCTTCCTGAGTTTCCGGGAATTTTTCAGCAACTTCCTTGTATTGAATAAGTGCCTGGTTAAAGTCTCCTTTGTTATAATTGGTTAATCCTAACTGAAGCATTGCTTTACGGTAATATTCACTTTGAGAATGCTCTGAAATTAGCTTGTTGTATTGCTGACTGGCATTAACATTATCGCCCATTCGTTCGTAAGCACGACCAAGTTCATATAAAGCATCATCCTGAAAGTCGGACTCGGGGTAAGCTGTTAGCAACTGATTCAAATTTTCGGTTTTACCTCTTTGATCCCGTTGAAGTCCTTTACAAATTGCCAACTGGAACAATGCATAATCAGCTTCATATGTATTTAATCCAAAAGACATTTGATAATATTGTGTAGCTTGTGTGTAATCAGTTCTGACAAAATAACAGTCACCAATACGGTTTAATGCATCTGCCTGTTTTTCCGTTCTTTTCCCTCTTGTTGCTGCAATAAAATTTTTAAAATGATTCAAGGCAGAAGAGTAATTTTCTATTTTGAAATAAGAGTAACCAATGTTGTAAAGTGCATCGTTATACTCGATTAAATTTTGAGAACCATATGCAGATAAAAAGCTGTTATAACCGTCAATTGCTGAATAATAATCTCCGATTCTGTAATAAGCCTCAGCTTTCCAAAACAATGAAAGCGCATTTATTCTTCGGTCGTACGTACCGTTTTGAAGTGAAATATTAAAATATTCAATAGATTGATTATATGCCAGATTGTTAAAAAGCTCCAGGCCACGAAAATAAGTAACACGTTGATAAGCTTTTAGTATCGTAGGGGTTTTGACCTGAATTTTTTCGATGGATGTAATGGCATCTTTGTAGTTTTTGGTAACCATATAAACTTCGCTCAAAATGCGATAAGCTTCTGAGTTTTTCTCAGAATTTGGATACAGCTCGATATATTTATCAAAAGCTTTTATGGTTTCGTTAAATGGAGAATAAGATAATTCATAGGTTAGTTTTGCATAATTGAAAAGGGCATCTTCTTTTATATCGGGATTAAAATCCAGGTTCGAAGCCGCGTCATAAGCCATTTTTGCTTTTTCTTTATCTTCGGTTTTAATGTAACTGTCAGCAAGGTGATAATATGCGTTTTGAGTCATTTCATCTTCACCTTTTGAAGCCTTTTCAAGTAAGTTGATAGATTTTGAATAATTACCTGTGTAATAATAACAATATCCTAAAACATAGTTTTCTTCCCGGGTTGTTAGGTCTGTCGATTCAAAATATGTTTCAAGAAAAGGGATTGCCTCTTCGTATTGTCCCACGTGAAAATAGGAATCTCCCAAAAGTTTTGATAGCTCTGCTACATATTCTTTTTCCACATCATTAATTACCGACGAAGTATAATTTATTACCTCATCGTATCTTTGCTGTTTGTAGTAAATATGACTTATATACATTGGAATCACCTGCGAATAGGTTGGATCGTTATTGAGTTTTCTGAATCCTTCCAATGCCTCATCAAAATTTTCTTTGGTGTACATAATATGGGCCCAGTAATAGGTCGCAGGTTTACTGTACATGCTATTGGCATCTTTTACTTTATAAAACTCATTTTCTGCTACAGCAAATTTTTCCTCCATGAGGTTGGCATATCCATTTTGATATCCAATTTTATAACGGTCGCTTGCACTTAATTCGGCACGTTTTACTTTCTGATAGGTTCGAATGGCAACCATATATTGTTTCTTGTCGAACTGATAATTACCCAGATTGAACCATGCATTATTAATGTATGGACTTTCGGGGTATTCATTTGTAAAAGCGGTGAGCATTTTGTTTCCTGCACTATATCCCGCTTTTAAGGCTGAAACGGATTTGAAATATTCTGCTTCGGAATACAACTCAGATTGCTGATTTACTTTTTTCTGTATTTTTTCGAATTGGTTAAATGAAGAAATGTATTTACCTCTTTCATAAAGCTCTTTGGCAATATCTATCTCTTTCTGAATGTTAGTGTAATATTCAGATTCCTGGGCGAAAGATATAATTTGGCTAAACAGAAGTATAAAGACGAAATATAAAATTCGAAGTGTTTTCATGCCTTAAGTGTTTCATTTTTATTGAAATGGTTTCAATTTTAATTGTTTTTTTCACCTGGTTTGGCGAACAACAAATTAAACTTCTAAATTAGACGTTTAATAAAGTTGAATAGTACCAATTCAATTGTTTTTCTTAACAAGAAACTGTTTATTTCTTTTGTTTATTATTTAACGTTGAAATTATTTTCTCATTGTTTACAATTTATCTTTGAAATATGGAATCGAATACAATTGTTGAACTCATTGATGCTGAAATCTATCAGCGCGAAAATCTAATACTTTCGGGAGTAAATCTTGAAGTTAAAAAAGGTGAGTTTATTTATGTGATAGGGAAAGTTGGGACAGGTAAATCGAGTCTGGTAAAAACTTTACACGCAGAACTTCCGTTATTTTCGGGAAGCGGAAAAGTAGTCGGTTTTGAATTAAAAGGTATGAAGCACAGGGAGATTGCAGATCTTAGGAGAAAGGTGGGTGTGGTATTTCAGGATTTTAGGTTGCTTACAGACAGGAATGTCCACGATAACCTGGAGTTTGTTTTAAAAGCTACAGGATGGAAAGATAAAGTTGAAACAGAATCCCGAATTGCTGAAGTGCTTGACAGTGTTGGCGCCATTGATAAGATGCATCAAATGCCGCATCAGTTGAGCGGAGGAGAACAGCAACGTGTTGTTATTGCCAGGGCAATTCTGAATAATCCTGAGTTGATTCTTGCTGATGAACCTACAGGGAACCTTGACCCGGAAACCGGTGAAGAGATTCTTGATTTATTTAACAATTTAAACCAACAGGGGAAAACCATTATAATAGTGACGCATAATTATGCTGCCATAGCTAAAAAGCCTGCCCGTACTTTGGTTTGTGCCAATGGTATGGTTTCTGATTCAGCCGCCAACGATGTGATTATTGATTTTGAAAGTTTACTGGACCGGTAATTTCAGACTACAGAAATCCGGAGTAAATTTCTTTTAAAATCTTTTCTTCGTTTTCCCAGGTCAATTCTTTTGCAGCCCTTTCGAGATTAGACTTCCATGTTTTTCTTTGCTTATTATCAAATAAGGCTTTATTGATTTTATCTGCTAAAATTCTGGGCTCAAGCGATCCAGTGGTTTCTCCAATCTTATATTGATTAACAATAGCAGCCATTTCAGGTAAATTGGATACAAGAACCGGTACTCTGGCTTGAATGTAATCGAATAATTTGTTTGGTAAAGCGTAACGATAATTCAATCCTAAATCCTCTTCAATCGAAAGTCCGAGGTCGGCTGTGGGTGTAAGTTTTTGTAATTCGTCGATGGGTAAACGTCCTGTAAATTCTACTTTATCCTGTAATTTTTCATTTGAAACAAGTTGTTCTAAATCAACTTTTATATCACCGTCTCCCGCAATTATTAGTTTTGCCTTCTCAATAAAATGCATGGATAAAATAGCTTGTTTTAAACCCCTGCCAATATTCAATGCTCCCTGGTACAAAATTATTTTTGTGGATTTATTCGCAGAATTGTTATCAATTATAATATTTGACGCAAAAGGGATATTTCGAACCACTTTAAATTTAATACCATATTTTTCTTCATAAACTTTTGCAATTGAATTACTTACAGTGTAAGCACTTTTTATTGCAGGTAAAATCCGGGATTCGATACTTTCCCAGATTTTCTTTATTTGTGGCCGATTGACTAATTCAGGAACCTCCGTGAAATATTCATGACTGTCGTAAACCAGATCTTTTTTTCTGACTTTTGAAGCTAAAAAGTTTGCCGGCAATGTATCTAAATCGTTTGCAAGGAGAACATCGTATTTTGCAAAAAGAAGAAAGAGATACAAACGTAAATTGTATTCGGTGTAAAAGAGTGCTCCTGTGTTAAAGATTAGTCTGAATCTTTTTGTACTGTAATTTCGTTGACCTATTTTTAAACTATTTGGTAGTTCTCGCCCCAGCAGCAAAACCTGAAATCCCATTTTTCTTAAAGAAATACAAACCTTGTGAATCCGGTTATCAGAAACAAGGTCGTTGGTTACGGAAATAATAATTTTTTTGCTGGTTGATTTTTTCACAAGGCAAAGTCGTTTCGCAAATATAAAAACTTTATCAGGCGAATTTTATTTTATCTGATAAAGAAAAAATGAGCAAACTGATTTTTGGTAAAAAAAATCCGTAAACCTAAAAAGTTCACGGATTTCAAATATCTTAAGATTCTGTTTTAGAAAGCCAAGCCCACATTAATGGTAATATAACTTTGTCCTTCCACGTCATTTGCTTTAAATGCGCTGTAGTATTTTGCGCCAACTATAAAATCGACACCTGGTGTAGCTATAATCACTCCTACCTGAGGCCGGATAGCAAATTGCCACACATCACGTTTCCAGCGGTACATTCCCATATCGACATCCCTGTTGGTATACAAAGTTCCGATTCCTAATCCTACAAAAGGATTAAACTGTGTGTCCGGAATGATAAAATAATCAAACGCAGCCAGTACAGGTACTGCGTGTGTATATCTGAATTGAACTCCAGAAAGTGATTCAGTGCCTCGGGTATAAGTAGCATAATTCATTTTGTCGTAAAACAGATTGTAACCTGTTTCAAAACCTACACCCATCGAACGGTCTATCATGTAACGGTAATCAAAGCTCATTCCACGGAAACTGGCAGCTTCATTAAATTCTCCCAAATCACCAACTCCAAATCCCATTGAATATTGAATTGAAAACAAACTCTCCTGACCTTTTACTTGAGTGGCCGTAATAACTCCTGTTAAAAGGATTATAAAAAATATCTTTTTCATAATTAATTTCTTTTTAGATGAATGATGGATTAATTTGTTCTCAGGTAAGGTGACTGTTTAAACGCCTGATCAATTCCGTTATTGACCCTGTTTACATCGTATCTGCCGGATAAAAGGCCATTTGCAGCTGCAGTCCAAACATTGGTTGGATCTACATAATCCTCATCATCAGTAATAAGCATCATTGCCAAAGTTCCTGTGGTTTGAGTGGTATAAGATGGTCCCCACCATCCGCCCCATCCGCAATAATAGGGGTACCACCAGCACCAGTAGTCATACCAGTAATAAATCGTAGTGTTGGTCCATACGGCAGGGAAAAATGTTAAGTCAGCCTGTTCAGGATTATCAACCTTTGTGTAACCCATATCAGCCATGTTTTGATTAATCCTGTTCAGAATCTGAGTGTTGTAAGGTTCATCTACAAATTCCGGCTCTTCTCCCTCTATTAAATCTTTTGTAATTTTTACAATTTTGTCCGGAATTACATACGTTTTTTTTGTGTTAAATTGAAATTCATCATCATAGTTGGTGTAAACTATATCCGTTTCGCTGTAGTATTGAGCCCCGTCGGGGTAACACCCCCCGATAAAAAGCAGACCAGCAATAAATGCCAGCGCAAGAAATTTCTGTTTCATTTTTTAATTTTTAGATTTTTAAAATCGTTTGTTTAATCGTTATAGTCTGTTTTAAATTATTACTAAGACATTTCAGTAATTGAATTGTTTGATGCAAAGGTTAGTTTTTATACAAATGTACGGAATTACTTAACATAAAACATGCTTTCGAAAGTCATAATATTTTAGTTTATCATTTATATAATATTACATGTGAAGCTAACATACAGATTTAGTCTGTGTTTTCATCTTCTTCCGCTGGCTCTACTTTAACCACCTCATACATGTTTTCACCATCAATTTCAACCGGTTGATAATATACCTCACCAATAACTACATACGTGACATCTCCAACCTTCACTTCTTCACCTCCTTCAGGAAGGTTTTCAACAACAGTTCCTGCTGTTGGTGGAACTACAGTATACCCTTCATCTGATTCTTCGTAGTATGTCCCTCCGTAATAATAATTATTGGTGGTTTCGTTGATAACCACCGTTTCCGAGCCTTCAGGCAATACCTTTATTGTTGCCCCAACCGGAGCTTCAATTACCGTGTAGCCTCCGTCGCTTTCTATATAGTAAACTCCCTGGTCGTAATAATACTGCTGATTATGTATGCTGATAATAATTGCGGTTGCAGCCATTGTTGCGACAAAAAATCCCCACGGATGCCACATTGGCCCCCAGTAATATGGTCTGTATGGATGATATCGGTAAGGATGGAAACAATAAAAATGAAATCCTCCATAACGATAGGGTGGGCGGGGATAAGGCCTGTACGGCGGACGTACTACTACGTTTCGGTTAACATTTATGTTTCTGCTGTTGTCGATATTGATATTATTTCTGCTGTTGTCGATATTGATATTATTTCTGTTGTTGCTGATATTTGTATTATTTCGGGAGTTACTCACCCGGTCTCTTGAGTTATTACTGATATCCCGGGATGGATTATTGTCTACATTTGGCCTGTTGTTATTTGGCCTTGTTCTGTCGTTGTTTGATGGTCTTTGTGTCGGTCGTGTTTGCTGGTTTGATGGTCTTTCAGCAGGACGGGTACTTGGGCTTGTTGGCCTTTGTGCAGGTCTTGCTTGTTGATTTGACGGTCTTTGCCTGTTATTCGGGTTTGTTCTGTAAGATGGTGCGGGCCTGGCACTGCCACCGTTAATTGAACGATTTTGCTGTGAAGGAGCAGGTCTTGAAACACTCTGGCTTCTGCCACCTCCAGCCCGTGAATGTCCCATTCTTTGAGCCAAAGTCAATTCAGGTATCAATAATAGAATTGAAATGAAAACATATAAGGGTATAATATAATATCTTGTATTCTTTTTCATGGTACTGCTTTTTAATTTTGGTTTTTTCTGAGGATTTTTATTTCACTGGCTCCATTTGGCGGTAAGAACTCAAAAATGGATGCAGGATAAATCCTGTTTACATCCCATTTTTTAAAGGTGGCCTCATATTGCAAGCCCATATTCCCGTCATGGTTGATTATCAGCATTTTTTTAGGTAAGGTAAACGGACCGGTGGAGATCCACAATTGCACAGTTTGTTTCTCTCTATGAGCGATGATATGAAAGCATTCTTCATTATCAATGTGTACACGGCCATTTAGAAAAATCTCTTCATGATTGGCTATCAAATCATCTGTAAACGTAGGGTATAAAAAATCTGCTGCCGGGAAATCAATGCCAAATGCCCGGTTTAAAGAGTCAATGGTTTCCAGAGTGGTTGGCAGCGCGTCAAAAATTATGTAGTTATTCTCATCGAAAGAATAATAGGCAAGAAGTTCCCCATTATACCAAAATCCGCGATGACCTTTGCCTCCTTTTGAACGTATCAGCATTTTGCTGGGTCCATCCAGTATCAGTTCACTTTCAGAGTAATGACTCAGCAGGCCAAGGTCCTGATCGACTTTGTCATTTTTAATGTCTATTTTAATGTGTGCAGAACTTAGGTCGCCAATTACATGACTCATTTGGTCGAGTATTAATATGGCTGTCGAGTCTATCTTTGATACTTTGCCTGATACATTTATGGTTAAAAACAGGGCAATAAAACTTGAGACAATAAACTTCATTTTTCTATAATTATTTGGTGATTTTAGCTTATGTGCAATAAAATTTTGATTACTAAAGGTTGTAAAGATTTTATTCCTGGATATTTTCCTTATTATTAACGTAAGTTACAAGCTATTTGTTTATTTAGCAAAGGAGTTTTTTATTTTAAAAAATTTGTCAGAAATTTTTAGCTTTTGTGTTATTACGGATAAATAAATTATATTTATGGGAGTACCAAATTCTGCAAGAAAAATCATATGAATCCTGAGGAGCGCCTTGAAAAATATAAAAATCAAATACGCGAACTTGAAACACGGATTTCTGAGTTAAAATTCGAGCTTAAAGAAAGCAAATTGCAAATAAAAGAAGAAAGTGAAAAACATATATTCTATCAATTTATTGCTGATTTTACATTTGGATGGGAGCTGTGGCTTGAACCTTCTGGAAAAATAAAATATTGTTCACCTTCATGTTTCGATCTTACAGGCTATACATCAAATCAGATAGTGGCATCTGAGGATATCGTAGATTTGCTTATTTATCAGGCTGACAGGGAAAAGTATAAGCAGTTCCTGTCTGAATCGCTGGATCAATTATTGGTTAATAAGTCATTTGAATTCAGGATTTTAACTCGTACCAAACAGTTGCGTTGGTGTATGATGAATGTTAGAGGGGTTTATGACCGATTGGGGAAATATCTTGGAATCAGGGCATCAATACAGGATATTAGCAGATTAAAAATGGCCATGGGGCAAATTAACGATATGGAGGCAGTTAAAGAAATGGAAGATTTAACCAGAAAACGACTTCAAAATGAGTTGAATGTAAAAGATCGGGAACTGGTTTCTTTTTTACTCCAACTTTCCGAGAAAAATGAACTTCTGGCCAAAGTAAAAAAACAGCTGAAGTTGATACTGCCGGAAATGGAAAAGAAAAATCAACGAAATATTGAATTGCTTGAGGAAGTACTCAAAGAAAAGACAACACCTGTCGAATGGAATATGCTGGAAAATCAACTGGAAAAAGTTCATCCCGGATTTTTTAAACGTTTACAGCAAAAGCATCCGGCAATTTCTGAAAAGGATAAAAAAATATGTATTTACCTCCGGCTTGGTTTGTCAAGTAAAGAAATATCCGGATTGCAAAATATTACTCCCAAAAGTGTTGAAATTGCACGGGTCAGGCTTCGGAAAAAATTAAGAATAAGCGGTAAAACACGACTGACCAACTATCTTAATCAGATATAAAATTAGGTTTTTTATATAGTTCTAAAAGATATTTGTTAGGTATAAAAATATCTATTTATTACTATTTAAAAGGATTTATTATTATATTGTTATGTTTCTTAAAATGAAAATAGTGCTATTGTTAGGTTTTTAAATTTGAAATTGTTGAATGTTTTTCAATACCTTTGAACAACAAACAAAATTGAACACACTCAACACAATAAAATATGAATCTTAATAATCCTAACCCCAATTACAGAAATTTACAGGACGAGGAAATAGGCCAATTAGTTTATCAGGGATGTTCTTCTACAGACTGGAGTCTCGTAAAAGTTTCACAAGATTTTATCCCGGATAATATTGAAAACTGCAAATTTACCGGACATATTTTGCTTAACAGTTTTACGGGTACCGTTAATTTGGTTGGAGGAATTGCTTTTAATACGGGTATTTATAATGCATGGCTACATAATTGTGAAGTAGGCAAAAATGTGTTAATACATAATGTACGAAGTTATATTGCCAATTATAAAATTGAGGATGATGTTGTAATACATAATGTAACAACCATTGCAATTGATGGAGAAAGTACTTTTGGAAACGGAGTTTTAGTAGAAGCAATAAATGAAGGAGGTGGCCGTGAAATTCCTATTTACGACTATTTGTCGGCCCATGTTGCATATATAATGTCTTTATATCGTCACAAACCCAAGCTGGTGTCAACTTTAAAAAATATGGTATCAAACTATGCCGATGTAGTAAAAAGTAATCAGGGGGTTGTAGGCACAGGATCAAAAATTTTGAATTGTAATACTGTACTAAACGTTAAAATTGGTCCAAACACAACAATTGACGGTGCAAAAAAACTAAAGAATGGCAGTGTGAACAGTAATTTTGAAGCAGCTGTAAAAATTGGTGAAGGAGTGATCATGGAAGATTTTATTATCAGTTCGGGAACAAAAATTACAGATTCTACTTTGGTATCCAAGTGTTTTATAGGCCAGGGTTGTGTACTTGATAAACATTATTCTGCTGAAAATTCTCTGTTCTTTGCCAATTGTCAGGGTTTTCACGGCGAGGCATGTTCAATTTTTGCAGGCCCGTATACCGTTACCCATCATAAATCAACTTTGCTGATTGCAGGTATGTTTTCGTTTCTGAATGCAGGCAGTGGATCTAACCAAAGTAACCACATGTATAAGCTGGGCCCGATTCATCAGGGGATTATGGAAAGAGGTGGAAAAACAACCAGTGACTCATACTTGTTATGGCCATCAAGAATAGGTGCATTTACACTGGTAATGGGGCGGCATTATAAACATTGCGATACAACTGATTTTCCATTTTCATATTTAATCGAAAGTCAGGATGAAAGTATACTTGTACCGGCTATAAATTTAAAAAGTATTGGCACAATTCGTGATACACAAAAGTGGCCGAGACGCGATATCAGAACAGATTCTAATTTGCTTGATTTTATCAATTTTAATTTACTGAGTCCATACACAGTTCATAAAATGATTAACGGACGAAAGAAATTATTGGCCATTCAGGAATCATCGGGAGTGGATGCCAGAAGTTACAGCTACGATAAAATGAAAATCGAAAGCCGCGCGTTGAGCCGGGGTATTGAATTATATGAAATGGCCATTTGGAAATTCCTTGGAAATTCAATAATTACCCGACTTCAAAACGGCAAATTCAAAACCGACACCGATATACAAAAGGCTCTACTTCCTGACACCCCGCTGGGGAAAGGTCACTGGGTAGATCTTTCAGGCCTGATTTGTCCTTACGAGGCCTTGGAGAATCTGCTTAAATCGATTGAAAAAGAGGAATACACATCCCTGGAAGAAGTAAATTCGGCTCTTGCAATTCTGCATAAAAACTATTACAACTACGAGTGGACATGGGCCGTGGATGCAATTAAGGATTTTTACGGAAAAGACATTAAAGATTTTACATCGAAAGATGTAATTAAAATTGTCAATAACTGGAAAAAAAGTGTTTTGGGAATTGACAGGTTTTTATATCAGGATGCTAAAAAAGAATTCTCGATGAGTAAGATGATTGGATTTGGTGTTGATGGAACAAACGGAGCTCGGGAAGAAGATTTTGCCCAGGTACGTGGTGAATTTGAAAGTAATACAACGGTAGTAGCGATTTGCGAACATATGGATAAAAAAGAAAAACTTGGGAATAAAATAATCGAAATGATGAAACTTGTGCAGCAAGCGGTTGAAGTAAGCTAAGTTTCTAATTCGTTAATAGTTTAAAGAATTTTAACTTTATCAAACTCATAAGTATGTGTGGAATAGTAGGATACATCGGAAAAAAGGAAGCATTTCCAATTATAATAAAAGGTTTAAAATGGCTCGAATATCGTGGATACGATTCAGCGGGTGTTGCCTTATTGAATGGAAGTTTAGAAGTTTATAAAAAGAAAGGAAAGGTAATTGACCTCGAAGAATTTGCTTCTGAAAAAAACAATGGAGGTTCATTGGGAATAGGTCATACTCGCTGGGCCACACACGGCGAACCAAACGATGAAAATGCTCATCCACATGTTTCCATGGAAGGAATGTTTACCCTTGTACACAATGGAATTATCGAAAATTATGCAGAATTAAAGGAGGATTTGATTAAACATGGCTACCGCTTTAACAGTGAAACAGATACGGAAGTGCTGGCCAACCTAGTTGAATATTTTTATAAACAAAGTTCTGAGATAAATTCTGAAACAGCAGTCCAGCTTGCATTATCTAAAGTAGTTGGTGCTTATGGAATTGCAGTTTTATGCAGCGAGGAAAAAGACAAAATGGTTGTAGCCAGAAAGGGAAGTCCGCTGGTTGTTGGTTTAGGAAATAAAGAATATTTTGTAGCAAGCGATGCTGCCCCAATTGCAGAATTTACAAGTCAGGTGGTTTATTTAAACGATGAGGATATTGCCGTAATCACAAGGAATAGCTTTACTTTAAAGAATGTTCAAAACACACCGGTTTCTTTAAAAATAAGTAACCTCGATTTGGAAATTGGTGAGCTGGATAAAGGAGAATATGAGCATTTTATGCTTAAGGAAATCTATGAACAGCCCAAAACTATCGAAGAAACATTTAGGGGTAGATTACGTCACGACCAGTCGGAAATAGTATTGGGTGGATTAATTAACATATTCCCTAAAATTGAAAAAGCTGAACGGATAATTATTATAGGATGCGGTACATCCTGGCATGCGGCTTTGATTGGTGAATATATGCTGGAAGAATATGCACAAATTCCCGTAGAGGTTGAATATGCATCGGAGTTTAGATATCGCAAACCTGTACTCGGTGAAAATGATGTGGTTATATTGATTAGTCAAAGCGGGGAGACTGCAGATACATTGGCTGCTCTTGAGCTTGCAAAATCAAAAGGAGCCACAGTTCTTGGAATTTGTAATGTTGTGGGATCGACACTAGCCAGGGAAACTGATGCCGGTGTTTATACACACGCTGGTATTGAAATAGGAGTTGCATCTACCAAAGCCTTTACCGCGCAGGTAACAGTGCTTACCATGTTTGCCCTAAAAATGGCAAAGGCGAGAAAGAAAATCGATACAGAAGAATACCAAATGTTGGTAAAAGAACTTTCAGAAATTCCTGAAAAAGGGAGATTGATTTTGGAAAACAACGAAAATATTAAAACCATTGCGGAGAAGTATAAAGATGCAATAAATGCACTTTATCTGGGACGGGGATATTTGTTTCCTGTTGCTTTGGAAGGAGCCTTAAAATTAAAAGAAATCTCATACATACATGCAGAAGGTTATGCGGCCGGAGAAATGAAACACGGGCCTATTGCATTGGTCGATGATAATTTGCCGGTTGTGGTTGTGGCACCAAAAGATGATTATTACGAAAAAATTGTAAGTAATATTCAGGAGGTAAAGGCGCGAAAAGGAAATGTAATTGCGATTGTAACTGAAGGTGATGTGGTGTTAAAAGAGATGGCCAACGATATCATTGAAATTCCGGATTCCCATCCTGCTGTTGCACCCCTTTTATCTGTTATACCATTACAAATGTTGGCATATCATATCGCTTTAATGCGGGGTTGTAACGTTGATCAACCCAGAAATTTAGCAAAGTCTGTAACGGTGGAGTAGAGCTTATTTATGCTTTAATATTTTGTTGTTCCGTTGGGCAAAAAAAGTACATTTTTTTTTATTGTTTTTAAGCAAATTGCGTATAAGTAAATAATGTGGGCAAATTGTCTGTATTTTATTACTATACCATGAAAGCTTTAAGCAAAAAGAGAGTACGTATTCTGTCGTGTTTCTTCTGTGTATTTGTTGCTGCGATGATAGTATCGTTTACGCTGGGTCGGGAGTGGTATAGTGATAAGAGTCAAAGTCTGTTTTCTTTTGCATTAATCCATTTTTCAGGATATCTGTTTTTTTTGCTTATGCCGGTTGAAGTGGCATTTGTATATTACCTGCCGTTTTTTAAAGAGTTTGAACTTATTGCCGTTGCGCTGCTAACTGCTTTCTCAGCGCAGTTAATCGATTATTTAATAGGTTTTTCTGTTAGTTCAACTGTCATCAACAATATAATTAGTGAAAGAAGAATAATTAAAGCAGAGAAGTATATTTTCAAATATGGCAACCTTACCATACTTATTTTTAACCTTTTCCCCCTTTCTTCATCTGTTATTGCCCTTGCCGCCGGGATGATAAAGTACAGTTTTAGGGACTTTGTTTTTTACAGTTCATTTGGATTGATAATTAAATATGTAGTGCTTAGTCTTGTTTTCTGAATAGTGGGGAAAACTATCTCGATTTTTGATTCTGGATGCTGGATATTAGATTCTGGATGTTGGATACTAGATTCTGGATGCTTGTAATTGATACAGGATACTCATTACTAAATACACATAATTCCAAATAAATTAATGGTATTGTTACGTGTTATCCGAAATTTACACTGTCGAAATAAAAAGTATATCTTTGCACCCTTAAATTTTTTAAAACAAAAATTATGAAGGCGTATGTTTTTCCCGGTCAGGGAGCACAGTACCCGGGAATGGGAAAAGATTTATATGAAAATTCAGCAGAAGCAAAAGCATTGTTTGATAAAGCAAACGAAATTTTAGGATTTGATATTACTAAAATAATGTTTGAAGGAACTGTAGATGATCTAAAGGAAACCAAAGTTACTCAACCTGCGATTTTTCTTCATTCAGTTTTGTTGGCCAAAACAATTAAAGACTTTCAACCGGATATGGTTGCGGGGCACTCACTTGGTGAGTTTTCTGCTTTGGTTGCAAACGGAACTTTAACTTTTGAGGATGGACTTAGTCTTGTCTCCAACCGCGCACAGGCAATGCAAAAAGCCTGCGAACTGGAACCTTCTACTATGGCGGCAATTGTTGGTTTGGAAGATGCAGTTGTTGAGGAAGTTTGTGCTTCAATAGATGATGTTGTTGTACCGGCTAATTATAATTGTCCGGGGCAGTTAGTAATTTCAGGTTCTTTTGCGGGAATAGACAAAGCTTGTGAAATGCTTACTGAGAGAGGAGCAAAACGGGCGATTAAACTGGTTGTAGGTGGTGCTTTTCATTCTCCTCTGATGGAGCCGGCAAGAGAAGAATTGGCTGCGGCAATCGAATCCACTCAATTTAGTAAACCCATTTGTCCGGTTTATCAGAATGTAAATGCCAAAGCAACATCAGATCCTGAAGTAATCAAACAAAACCTGATTGCTCAGTTGACTGCTCCTGTGAAATGGACTCAGACTGTAGAAAACATGATTGCCGGAGGAGCCAAATTGTTTACTGAAATAGGTCCGGGTAAAGTATTACAGGGACTGGTTAAAAAAGTTGACAGAAGTATGGAAACGGCAGGAGTCAATAGTTTTGAAGGATAGAAAAAATTCTTTTTAATGATTGGAAAAAAGTAGAATTTAAAACAACTTGTTTTTAACAAATGTGTTTTATTACGAAGTCCGGAGACCGAAGTTTTAAGAGATTGTTTCTTTTCTTCCGTTTTCGGACTTCTGTCTTCGGTACAATCCTATTCTGTTTTGAATTATAATCCAAATTTGAAATAATCGGTGTAATGAGGATTATTTACACTAATTCTTATTTTGTAGCATTCGATAAATTGTGGATTTGCCAATTCCGAGTTTTGAAGCTACCAATCGCACATTCTGATTGTATTTGTTCAGGAAATGGTGTATAATCTCATTGGTATATTCATCCATAGTTTTTTCCGTGGCCAGCAGGTTTTGAACATTATTGTCAATATTCATATTTAAATGGTTGGCTTTAATGACGTTCCTGTTCGACAATACACAAGCCAGTTCCATAACCGCTTTTAACTCCCTGATATTTCCCGGGAAATGGTAGGTAAGCAACATTTTTTTTGCTTCCTCTGTAATTTCTTTTCTTTCCATTTCATTTTCCCTGCAGAACTCATCGACAAAATGTTTTGCAAGCAGAATAATATCATTACCACGTTCTCGTAACGGAGGCAATTCAATAGGTAAACCCAGCAGTCTGTAGTATAAATCTTTTCTGAATTTTCCTTCGGAAATCAGGGTGCCAAGGTTTTTGTGTGTTGCTGTGATAATTCTTACATCCAGTGGAATTATATCTGTTCCACCCAATCTTGTTAATTCCCGTTCCTGTAATACCCTTAAAAGCTTGGCTTGAAGGTTAAGTTCAAGATCTGCAATTTCATCTAAAAATAATGTACCTCCGTTTGCCAGTTCAAACTTTCCGATTTTTTTTGCATCAGCTCCGGTAAAAGCTCCTTTTTCGTGGCCGAATAGTTCGCTTTCTATCAGCGTGTCAGGAATTGCAGAAACATTTACTGCAACAAATGGTTTGTTTTTTCGCTTGGAGTTATAATGGATTCCTTTGGCAACCAGTTCTTTTCCAGTACCTGTTGCACCGGAAATGGAAACCGAAATTTGAGTTTGTACAGCTTTATCCATCAAATCAAAAATATGATCGATTTCCCGGCTGTTCCCTTTTATTAAGTTTCTGAAATTGTATTTCTCCTTTACCGCATCCTTTAATATGATGTTTTCACTTTTTAACTGATCTTTTTCGCGAATATTCTTAATAATATTACTAAGTTTTTCACGGGTGTCCGGTGCTTTCATAATGTAATCGTAGGCACCATTTTTCATCAAATCAATAGAGGTATTTATGTTTTCCTGAGCCGAGATTATTATAACATTTGTTCCCGGCATTCTTTTTTGAATTTTTTGCAAAACATCGTAACCCGTCATGTCGGGCAAGGTATAATCCAGGGTAACAACATCAGGTTTTTCATCCAGACTGGCGATAAAATCCCGGCCATTATGAAAAACTTTCACATTAAAACCATCATCAACCAATTGTTTTTTTAAAATTTGGGCATAGAGGGTATTGTCTTCAACAACAAAAATTTTATACTGTGTACTTAATTTGGGTCTGGCCATTCGTTAAATTTTTATTTTGATGCTACTAAGTTAAAATTTATATGCTGCTTTTTGCAAATCTTTTAATGATTTAAAAGGATTTTCAGGATTTAGATACTTTGCAAGGTGTAAATGTATCTTTAATCTGACCTCTTTCCCAATTTTTGTATCCATCCTGTCGAATGAATGACCACCGGGTACTGCTTCAAATATTTCATATTCAAATGGTTTTCCTTCAGCTTTTAGCGATTTAATCAGATGCTCAACTTCCAGGACGTTAACGTCATCGTCATTTGTATTTGTATGAATCAATAGAGGGGTACCTTCAAACTTGTGAGTATTCCACGCCGGAGAACGACGCCTGTATTCCTGAACATTATCATTTGCGCTTTTCCCTATGTGGTATTCTGCTTCATATAAATCGCGGTAACTTTGGGTATGATAGCCCATGCGTGCAATTAAATCACTCACAGGTACCCCGGCAAATGCAACCTGGTAGTCATTGGGATGGTCAAAAATGTTCATTAAGGTAATTAAGCCACCATGGCTCCATCCCAGGATTCCTACTCTGTTTTTATCTATAAAGTCATAGTTTTCAAGCATAAAATTTCTACTGTAATATACATCTTCAGTTTCTAATCCTCCATAATCAATTTTTTCGTAATGGCCTTTTCCATAACCCGTACTTCCCCGGTATTCAGCAGCAACAATAATATAACCCTGACTCACCAATTCGCGAACAATATGAGCATAGTAGGTATTAAAATCGGAATGCACACCTCCGTGTGGTAAAACAATAAGCGGATATTTTTTACCGGTATCAATATTTTTTGGGATAAAGGTATAAGTCCAAAACTTAACAGGATTTCCGGCACCTTTGGCTGTAGGATTTTTTTCTTTCCATTTTGGCGGACCGTAAATATAAAGCTTGTCGACATGCGCAATATCACCAACCTTATGATACCATAAAATGTCATCTATTTTCTTCTCAAGAACATCAATTTTATGATTAAGTCCTTGATTGTAACTCTTTAAACTTTCAAGTTCATCCGCAACGTTTTCGAAGGATTGTGCATAAATAGTGCCTGCAATAAAAATCAGGAATGATAGAATAGCTAACAGTTTATTCATGGTTTGTTTTTAGATTTATTATCAGAAAACAATTTTTTTCTGAATAGGTTTAAAATCAATTATTAACTTTATAAAAGTAAAAAAAATAGAAAATTAATGAAGTACAAAGCATTTCATAAACTATCGTATGGATTATATATAATTGCCACCGGGTTTGAAGGTAAAAAATATGGTTATATCGGAAATACGGCATTTCAGATTACATCAGAACCTCCTCAGGTTGCAATAAGCAGTCACAAAAACAATTTTACTACAGATAAAATTATTAAAAGCGGAAAATTCTCTATATCTGTTTTGCAAAAAGATGTTAATACTTCGTTAATTGGAGAATTTGGTTTTATGTCGGGGGCAGAATTTGATAAATTCAGAAATGTGGAAACAACTACTTCTGTAACAGGAGCGCCAATTATTACTGATTCATCTGTTGCATGGTTCGATTGTAAAGTGATCAATTCTGTTGATGTTGGATCACACATTATGATTATTGGGGAAGTTTTGGACAGCGATGTAATTTCGGGAGAGGAACCGCTAACTTATGATTACTACCGGGAAAAGTATAAAATGCTCGCTCCGAAAAATGCTCCTACTTATGTTGAAAAAGAAAAACTTGATTCTGAAATTGTTCCTGAAAAGGAAAAGAAACCTGAACCGGTTGAAAAAAAGCCAGGAAAAGATTCAAATGAAGGGGGAGGAGTACATACTTGCAGTATATGTGGATTTCAATACAACCAGGATGATGGCGATCCTTCAATGGGAATTCCTCCGGGTACTCCTTTTGAAGATTTACCGGATGACTATAAGTGTCCGATTTGCAATGCCGGGAAAGACTATTTTAAATAGATGTTTAATATAAGAAAAAGGTGAAAAATTAATTTTTCACCTTTTTCTTACCATTGCACGGATTATAAGTTATTGTGACTGCCATCGCAATAAGGAGCATTTTTCGACTGTTTACATTGACAGAGGAAAACATCCTTTTTCTCATCAATCTTAAATTGTGTTGGAACTATTCCTGAACCCTGATGTGAACCATCGCAAAAAGGCTGATTTTTACTTTTGCCACAGGCACACCAGAAGTAATTTCCCGGTTCTAAATTTAATGCTGCAGGAAATTTTGCAGCAACTTTTGGTCCTTCCATAATTTGTAATGTTTAATGTGTATTATATAAGATTAAACAAAAGTGATTATGAAAAGTTTAATCGACAATTTTATACGCCACAACCCGGTTATCAAAAAAAGTGGGAACCAGAATCAAATCTTCCTTTAAATTATAATCAATATCCGCAGTATTGATTTCTTTATCTGTTGAGTCGTGGAGTTTAATGGTTTTTCCATTTTTATGAATAAAGATTCTTCCCGACCAGTTTGAAAATACAAAATCTCCATCGTTGTTTTTCTCCAAACCGTCCACACCACCGGTATCTTCAATTAAGAGTTTTTGGTCTTTGGTTTTGATATCATATTCATAAATATTTTTGTCGCCTACATATAGTTTTCCTTTTTCCGCAAAAAGTCCGTTAGGTGTTTCCAAAGGAATACCTTCTGTCCAAACGGTAAAATTATTTCCATCCAGTACATGAATTTTAGCAGTGTTCATGTCGGATACAAATATTTTTCCATTCATACATGCAGTTACATCATTAAGAAACTTTGCACCGGGAGCTGGATATTTTGCTTTAATTTTTCCTCTTTTTATATCGATAACAACCAATTCATCAATATCCGAAACATATAATAATCCTTCAAAAATTGCCATTCCTTTTGGAGCATTTAACCCGGTTATCCATTTTAGGTTTTTTTCTTTTCCTTTGTTATTTAATATTGAAATAAAACCGTTCCCATCTTTGTCAGTTGGATTTCCATTGATATTGGCAACATATATAACATCTCGTTCGGAGTCATACAGAACTGATTCGGGTGTTTTTAATTCACATGTGGTTTCCCAGACCATTTCCAGACTTTGAGCATTTGAATAACTTATTCCGGCAAGCACGATAAAAAGAATAAAAATAGTTTTCATAATTCTGTAATTTTAATTTTAATTCACTTTATTTTTACACGGTTAAATAATTTTTTGATTTCTAATTTCAACTAATAAAATTACAAAAAACAAATCATAATGAGGAGATTATTTTTAGGGCTTGCTTTGATAATGAGTGCGTTGTTGTTATTTGCAAAGAATGGTGAGAAACAGGCTTTTTATGTGGGAACCTTTACCAATGGAAAATCTAAAGGAATTTATTTGTGCGAACTGGATAAAGAAAGTGGGAAAATTGTTTTGAAACAAACTTTTGCCGGAATTGACAATCCTTCATTTTTAAAAGTATCGCCCGACAAAAAATTTCTATACGTTGTTGGACGAGCTCCCAATAAAATAGAATCAAGCGGTGGATATGTCCAGGCATATGCCATCGGGAAAAACAATCAAATCAGGTTTTTGAATAAACAAATCTCACATGGTGCAGATCCGTGTCATATCGATGTTTCTCCTGATGGAAAACTCGTGGCAATTGCAAATTACAGCGGAGGAAACCTTGCACTTTACCCGGTTGATATGAATGGATATTTACAAAAGGCAAGTTCGATTATTAATAATCGGGGATCAAGTGTTAACAAAGACAGACAAACCAAACCACACGCTCATTCAATTAAATTTTCACCAAAAAACAATATGGTTTTTAGTGCCGATTTGGGAACCGACCAACTGGATATTTTCAAACTGGAAAACAATCAACTTAAAAAGTATGACCAGAAATTTGTAAAAATGGATCCCGGAGCAGGTCCACGTCATTTTACTTTTTATGAAAAAGGGGATTTCATTTTTGTTATTAACGAATTAAATTCTACCATTTCAACTGTAAAACAAAAAGACGAAAACTGGGAAATTATTCAAACTGTTTCAACATTACCTTCAAGTTATGAAGGAGTAAGCTATTGTGCTGATATTCATGTTTCGCCTGATGGTAATTATCTTTATGGCTCAAACAGGGGGCATAATTCTATTGCAGTTTTTAGGATCGATAAAGAAAGCAAGGAGCTAATACCGATTGGCTTTGTTCCAACTGAAGGAGATTGGCCACGAAACTTTTCATTGACACCTGATGGAGATTTAATGTTGGTGGCCAACCAAAACAGTGGGAATATAACTGTGTTTAAAATAGACAGAAGTACCGGAATCCCTGCATTTACAGGTGAAGAAATAAAATTGCCTTCTCCCGTATGTATCGAATTTTTATAATTAACTAAACTTTGTACTTATAAGTTTTATAAATTCTTCGCGGGTTGCAGTTTTTTGAAAAGCGCCGGTAAAATCAGAAGTAGTTGTAATAGAATGTTGTTTTTGTATACCACGCATTTGCATGCATAAATGCTGTGCTTCTATCACAACGGCTACACCTAAAGGTTTTAAGGTTTCCTGGATACAATCTTTAATTTCCATGGTAAGTCGCTCCTGAACCTGTAATCTGCGTGAAAAAACATCAACAACTCTGGCAATTTTGCTTAAACCTGTTATTGTGCCGTTAGGAATATAAGCAACATGCGCTTTACCAAAAAAAGGAAGTAAATGATGCTCACACATGGAATAAATTTCTATGTCCTTTACAATTACCATTTGTCTGTAGTCTTCTTTAAAAAGTGCAGACTGTAAAATCTCCACCGGATCGGTTTTATAACCCTGTAACAGAAATTGCATGGCTTTGGCAACACGTTCAGGAGTTTTGTCCAAACCCTCACGCATTTCATCTTCACCAAGAAGCTTTAAGATGTTTTGATAATTTTTTGCCAGCTCTTCGGTAGTATAATTATCGAAATTTTCAATTTTTTCGTAATTATTCGTGTTATTTTTTTTTGGTGAACACATGGATTTATTTAATAAAAGTGTCTACAAAGATCAACTTTTTTTGATAAAATCAGTATGATAATGTATAAATAGGTTTCTGTAACTAATAAAAATTACTAAAATTGAAGTATGAGGATTTTGATAGTAGCTGCCACCTGGCTTGAAGTAAAATTACTTACAGATGAACTTGATTTTGTAAAGGACATCTCACATCTGTTACGAAAATATCAGACACAGGAAATTGAAATAGATATTTTGACTACAGGAATTGGAACAACTTTTACCGCATTCCACTTAACCAATACACTTCGCGACAATAAATACAATTTTGTAATAAATGTCGGAATTGCGGGCAGTTTAACTCGCGAATTAAAAATAGGGGAAGTAGTTTCAGTCATCTCAGATGAGTTTGCAGATTTAGGCATTGAAAAGGAAAATGAATTTTTAACACTTTTTGAAAGTGGTTTTATTGATGCAAACGAATTTCCTTTTGAACAGGGAATTTTAAAAGCATCAGATGTAAATGGTTTGTTGCAACTAAAAAAAGTACGTGGTATTACAACCAACAAAAGTCATGGGAGAAAAACTTCAATTGAAGAAATAAAATCTAAATTCTCGGCACAGGTTGAGTCGATGGAAGGAGCTGTCGTATTTTATGTATGTAACTGGTATGGCGTTCCTTGTTTTCAGATACGCTCGATTTCTAATTTTGTCGAACCTCGTGACTCATCAAAATGGAATATTCCGCTTGCATTGGAAAAACTAAATGAAACTGTACTTGATGTTTTAAAGAAACTAACCGTTGAGGTTAATTGATTTTGCTAATTTTGAGCAAAATTTTATTTATGAATCTATCACTTGGATTTTCAACCTGTCCGAACGATACATTTATTTTCGATGCGATGGTCCACAAAAAAGTGGACACCGAGGGGCTGAATTTTGAAGTTGTTTTGGCTGATGTTGAAGAACTGAATAAAAGTGCTTTTACGGGAAATATCGATATTACCAAAATTAGCTATCATGCTTTTGCACATATCGCAGATAAATATAAGCTGCTAAATTCAGGAAGTGCCCTCGGATATCAGAATGGTCCGCTTTTGATAAGTAAAAGAAAGGTTTATATTGACGAAGTACCGGATTTAACAGTGGCAATTCCGGGAAAATTTACAACAGCAAATTTGTTGTTTAGTATAGTTTTTCCATCTGTTAAAGAAAAAAGAGAATATCTGTTTTCCGAAATTGAAGAAGCCATTTTAAGTGAAGAGGTTGATGCCGGTGTAATTATACATGAGAACAGGTTTACATTTGAAAAAAGAGGATTGAAAAAAGTTATAGACCTGGGAGAAGACTGGGAGCAAAAAACCAAAAGCCCTATACCTTTAGGAGGTATTATAATTCATAGAAAATTTGATAAGAATATCCAGCAAAAAGTAAATCGAATATTACAGCGAAGTGTTGAATTTGCTTTTGAAAATCCTAATGAAAGTTATAATTACATTAAAAATTATGCGCAGGAACTGGATGATGATGTTATCAAAAAGCATATTAATTTATACGTAAATAATTTTACTGTAAATTTAGGATTATCAGGGAAAAATGCAGTTAATATGTTGTATGACAAAGCGATAAGTGAAGGTCTGCTGAAATTTATTCCTGATGATATTTTTGTAGAATAAAAAAAATTAATTTTATTTAACATTTTATACAATAAAGCAGCCAATATGGAGTTTATAATCTTGAGCCAGTGTTACAGGAAACATATTTTTACTGAATCAAACGAACTACTTTTAAAATGATAGTTGTTACAGGCGCCGCAGGATTCATCGGAAGTTACTTAGTTGGTAAGCTCAATAAGGCTGGTTATAACGATTTGGTGTTAGTGGACAGAATGGATGATCCACGCAAAATTCTAAATCTCGAAAAAAAGAAATACAAAAGATTTGTTGAGCGGGACAATTTGTTTAAATGGCTCATACGCAATGCACGCTATGTGGATTTTATTTTTCATTTAGGTGCCCGAACCGATACCGTTGGACAGGAACCACAGTTATACCAACAGTTAAATCTGATATATTCGCAAAGACTCTGGAATATATGTTCTGAAATTCAGGTTCCCTTACTTTACGCATCATCTGCAGCTACATACGGTAACGGAGAAGAAGGATTCTCAGATTCACATAATAATATTTCAAATTTACGACCTCTCAATTTGTATGGCTGGTCGAAACACGATTTTGATATTTGGGCATTAAAACAATTCCGGACTCCACCTTTTTGGGCAGGTTTGAAATTCTTTAATGTTTATGGGCCAAACGAATATCATAAAGGAAGAATGGCATCTGTTGTTTTACATGCTTTTGAAAGAATTAAGGAAACAGGGAAAATGAAACTTTTCCGCTCACATCATAACGACTATAAAGATGGAGAACAAAGCCGTGACTTTATTTATGTTGAAGACATAGCTGATGTAATGATGTTTTTTATGGAGAACCAGAAGAATCTTGGAATTTATAATGTTGGAACAGGGAAGGCCCGGTCATTCCTCGATTTAACAAAATCTGTTTTCAAAAGCATGAATTTAAATCCTGACATTTCATTTATTGATACTCCTGTAGATTTAAGAGGCAGATACCAGTACTTTACTGAAGCTGAAAATCAAAAACTCAGAGATATCGGATACACAAAATCTTTTACAGAATTAGAGGAAGGTGTTGACCGATATGTAGGTGAGTATTTGCTGGAGGAGGCTTGTTATTAATTTCTTATTAATATTCAATAATTTATAAGATCATCTAAATAATTCTTCACTTATTAAAATGAAGAAAAATATTTTTATAATCCTTTTTATTTTTTCTGTTGTTGGTGTTTTTGCCGGTATATTTTTACACTTAAAATGGTTCGACTATATTTTCAAACCTTTTATAATGATATCCATTGCCGGGTATTTTTTTATAAATGCTCATGGAATAAATAAAAGCATTTTTATCTTAATGACCACAGCTTTTTTATTCTCCCTGTTTGGTGATATTTTTATGATGTTGACCGACAAAGGTGTAAATTTTTTTCTACTTGGTCTTTCATCATTTCTGCTTGCTCAGGTGATTTATATTTATGTTTTTTTGAAGTCAGTAAAACTTGAAAAAGGGAAGGGTTTTTTAGTCAGGAATTATGCCCTCTTGATTTTATACATAATTTTTGGAGGAACCATATATTATTTGTTGTTTCCTAATATTGATTATGTTTTGAAAGTTGCAATTTTTGTATACATAATTGCCATATCATCCATGTCGGCAATGGCCTTAAACCGTTATAAGGTAGTTCGTTTCAAAAGTTTTATACTTGTATTTTTGGGTTCGGTTTTATTTATGATTTCCGATACGATCATAGCTTTAAATACTTTCTATGAACCAATTCCATTTGACAGGGTATATACTATGTCCACATATATTTCAGCGCAATATTTAATTATGATTGGAATATTATTTCAATTTAATAACAAACAGTTGAAACAAAATCAGGCATTTGCTTAAACTGCTTTTTTATTTGAATGATTGGGTAAAATCCGGTGTAAAAATTTGTCGAAGAACAGCAATAATGAAGTTGCAAATAATATTCCGCCAATGCTAAGTGGCAATCCTCCCAGATTTGTAAAAAACGATTGATAGCCCTGCTGTAACTGCCCTGCTGGTGCATTACCAAATAATTTGGGTAATTCGGTGCTTATCTCAATTCCTTCGATAGAAAACACGACAACTGCTGTTAATAAAAGAATAAACAATATCAGAATAATCCAGAAACCTTTACCAAAAACTGAATCACCTTTTACTTTTTCCAATGCCGCCTTTTCTTCAAAAACACGGTTCATAACACTTGTTGTAAAATCATTTCCCGGCTTGTCAAGTTTAATCTCCTGAATCAGCTTTTTTAGTTCATTATCCATTTCCTGTGTTTTCATTTCTAAATTATAAAATGGTGTGAATTTCTTCTTTTAACATATCATTTAATATCGCATATAACTTTTTTCGTGCTCTAAAGAGTTTTACCTTTACATTACTTTCCGTCATTTTGGTTATTCCGGCAATTTCCTCGATTGATTTTTCTTCAAAATAATAGAGCAAGGTAAGTGTATATTCACTCTCCGGAAGTTTATCCAGGGCAGCTTTAATAACCTTTGCCCTGTTTTCAGAAGGAATTCCATCCAAATTCATTTCCTCAGGTTCATCCGGAATTTGCACCTCATCGGAAGAAATATAATTGAGCTTTTTCTTTCTTACTTCCGATATACAATTATTATAGGTAATCCTGTATAACCAGGTGGAAAATTTGGCTTTCCCTTTAAAAGAGGACAACGATTTATAAGCCTTTATAAAACTTTCCTGAGCAATTTCCTCTGCATCTTCACGATTTCTAAGAACTTTAAGTGCGATGGAAAAAACAATATCCTTATATTTTTCAACCAGATACGAAAAAAACTGAGTCTGTCCATCCAGTACTTTATTGATATAATAAATATCGTCTTTTTGTTCCATCTGCTGCTTTGACGTAAAAATAACTAATGGGTTACAATTTAATAAATAAAAAATTTTTATTCGAAATGTGTAACCTGAAAAAAGATGCTGCGTCATAAGGGCAGAAATTTGAAATATTAACAATTTAAATTCAATATCATGGAAGGATTATTTGTACCAATCGGATTTTTTCTGGCGCTTTTCGCAATTTTATATGTGTACTGGACAACCCGCACTAAAGAGAGATTGGCTCTTGTTGAAAAAGGCATGGATGCGGGCATTTTTAAGGGTGAATGTTCTAAATATGCTCTTTTAAAATGGGGTATTTTTATGATAGCAGTAGCCGTAGGTGTAGTGTCAGGTTTTGCGCTTTCAAGAGTTATGAATGAAGTGGTTGCATTTTTTACAATGATTTTGTTAACCGGTGGAATAGGATTGATTGTAGCGTATAAAATAACTGATACTTTAAGCAGCAAAGAATAAAGCTAAAAAATTAAGCAATAAAAAGGGTGAATTTATTCACCCTTTTTATTGCTATTTTATATGGTATTGTATCACTTTTTTGATTGCCTCTTCACAAACCGGGCAAAAACTTTTTGCATTATTACTTTTCATGCGGCAGTCAATATACGGACTATAGATACCCTTATTCATATATCCTCCTCCTTCAAATACACCAACTGTTTTATTGTATTCCATTTTTCTTGGTGTTGGAATTTGAGTTGATTCTGAAACCATATTTTTCCATTTCGAATCAAAATCAATTAGCGTGGTAAGATTTGGTTCCCAGGGTTCTACTTCGAGGTTGTAAAAATCCTCGTATGCTACTGCAGAATTATAATATTCATCACCTAATCCTGCAAAACCGTGTCCAAATTCATGAACAAAAACTTCTTTAGTCAGCTCATTATCTGAGGTACATACTGATAAAAAGTTATAAAATCCTCCGCCACCGTATCTGCTTGTATTTACCAAAACATAAATATGATCATAAGGAACCACCGAGGCCGCATCTAAAATATTTTTCATATCGCTGGTGGTCAGATAACGGGGAAGGTCGAAGGTGTAAAATGTTGAATTAAAACAGGTGTTTTTATAAATATTCTCTCCAGGAACATCAGTTCCTGACTCAAAAGAAGGTGTTAAAACTGCGCTGACATTAAAATTTTTCTTTTCCGATTTAAATGGCTCCTCTTCAAATAGATATTTGGTAACTCTTTTTGCATCTTCTTTAAATTTATCCATTTCATCTATTGTATATCCTTCTGCCAGAATCACTAAATCCACTTTTTTTTCAGGCTTTCCATTACTTAAAATTTCAATTGATTTAAAATCAGGAGAGGGTTCATTAAGTATAAAATAATCTGCCGGATCAATTTCTGTTGTATAAATTGTTTTAAAGTCTCCTTCCCATTGGCGCGTCTCGATTTCAAGCTTAATTTTCTTTTTGGGATAAGGAAAAATCGCAGATTGATAGTATGTTTTTTCACCGATCTTTGCTTCAGCAGTGGTTTGCCATTCGCCAAAAAGTGTACTAAAGCCTTTTGAGAAAATAAGTTCCCCCGATTTTTCATCAAAAACCCTAAAGCGATAATTTCCATAATCAAAATAATCGATAAGATTAATCTTCGAGCCTGCCCAATACTTTTCTTTTTTTATTTGTTTTGGAAAAACACGTTCTTCGACATTACTGCCTCCCAACAAAAAGTCAAATCGCATCGATGAATCAATAAAATAAGTATTAAAACTTTTTTGAGAAAAAACGGAAGTTGAAATAAGAATCAAAAGTATTATTAGTCTACATTTCATTGCTATTATTTTTTTCGTAAAAGTATAACAATTGAATTGTAATGTTAAAGAAGTTGATCATATTTGCACGGATAAAACAAATAAAAAGACATATCTAATTTTGCAATTTTAAAGTATAAAGTTATAATCTGTTACAATGGTGTAATTTTTCGTGTAAAATATTTAGGAATTGTAGATTTTTGATACTTTTGTTTTATAAATTAAAACTATTAACTGATTTATCCGAATGAATAATAAAGATTTTACTGAACATCCTGTAAATATCGATGCGCTGGATGAAAAGATTCTTGAGCTGATTACAAAAAACGCCAGAATCCCTTTTCTTGAGGTGGCCCGTGAATGTGGAGTTTCGGGTGCCGCAATTCATCAAAGAGTGCAACGACTTGTAAATATTGGAGTAATTGAAGGAAGTGAATTTATTGTAAATCCTTCTAAACTGGGATACAATACAAGTGCTTACATGGGAATATATCTGGAAAAAGCAAAGCACCATAAAACAGTGGTTGAAGCTTTAAGGAATATTCCGGAAATTGTTGAGTGTAATTATACAACTGGGCAATACGCCATTTTTGTTAAAATACAAACAAAAAACAATGTGCATTTAAAAACTATAATAGATGACAGAATGCAGGAAATTGAAGGTATTGCAAGAACAGAGACCTTTATAGCACTCGAAACCGAATTTAAGAGGCAAGTACCAATAAAATAAAAATAAGGCTGATAAATTTATCAGCCTTATTTTTTATACCAACTTGCATAAGTTTCGTAGGCATTGGCAATTCTGATTATTTCACCTTCAAGCAAATCTTTACTAATCTCTTTAATTTTTTTTGCCGGAATACCTGCATAAACGCATCCCGATTCAACTTTTGTCCCTTTTGTTACAACAGATCCTGCAGCTATAATAGAATTACTTTCAATAACTGCATCGTCTAATACAACGGCATTCATTCCTATCATAACATTATCTTTTATCGTGCAGCCATGCACAATTGCACCGTGGGCTATGGTAACGTTACTGCCTATGTTTGTCGGCGATTTTTTGTACGTTGCGTGAATAACGGCATTATCCTGAACATTTGTATTGTTTCCGATTTTAATATAATGTACATCACCCCTCAATACAGCATTATACCAAATGCTGCAATTATTTCCAATCTCCACCTGTCCAATCAGAGTAGCTGTTTCTGCTAAAAAACAATCTTTTCCTGTTTTTGGACTCACTCCATTTAATGTTTTAATTAAAGCCACTATGTAAACTAATTTTAAATTGCTTCAAATATATTAAATCCTGTAAATATTTTGGGAAGCTATAACCTACTTCCAAGATTATGGTTATTTTTGAATCTTTGTATTAACAGCTTAGGCAAGACCAAAAAGATTCAGGAAAATTTGTACTGCGCTTTTTAAGAATCATGGTCTTTTTTAAATTTTAATTAAAAAATAAATCAATGAAGGATGCAAGAGTAATTGAGCTGGATGAAGTGGCCATCAGGTTTTCCGGTGATTCGGGAGATGGAATGCAGCTTACAGGTACATTATTTTCGGATGCAAGTGCTTTGTTTGGAAATGATATTTCAACTTTTCCGGATTATCCATCCGAAATTAGAGCACCTCAGGGAACAGTTGGGGGAGTTTCAGGTTTTCAGGTGCAGTTTGGAATGAAAGAAATTAATACTCCCGGTGATTTGGCTCATGTTTTGATAGCAATGAATCCTGCAGCAGTGAAGGCCAACGCAAAATTCATGAATCCGGGTGGTACAATCATTTATGACTCGGATACGTTCAATGAGAAAAACCTGAAAAAAGCAAACTTTACAACCGAAGATCCATTTACTGAATGTAAGCTTGAGGATTTCTTCAAAATTGCGGTACCAATTACTTCTCTTACAAAAGAAAGTTTAAAAGATTTTGGACTGGATAATAAAAGTATTTTACGAAGTAAAAATATGTTTGCGCTTGGTTTGGTATGCTGGATGTTCGGTCGCCCAATGGAGTACGTTGAGCAGTACATCAATACCAAATTCGGGAAAAAACCAATTGTAGCCGAGTCGAATATTAAAGTATTGCATGATGGATTTAACTATGGAATGACCATGCAGCATATGACTCCTACATATTTGGTAAATCCGGCAAATATTGAAAAGGGTACATACAGAAATATAAATGGTAATCATGCAACGGCGTGGGGATTTTTGGCAGCAGCAGAAAAATCAGGACTTGAGTTGTTTTTAGGTTCTTATCCTATTACTCCTGCAACAGATATTCTTGCTGCTCTTTCAGAAAGAAAAGATTTAGGTGTTAAAACTTTTCAGGCAGAAGATGAAATAGCCGGTATTGCGTCTGCAATTGGTGCATCTTTTGCCGGGGATTTGGCAATTACTACTACATCAGGACCGGGATTGGCATTAAAAGGGGAAGCAATTGGATTAGCTGTTATGGCAGAACTTCCGTTGGTAATTGTTAATGTTCAGCGCGGGGGTCCTTCAACGGGTCTTCCGACAAAAACAGAACAGTCTGATTTAATGCAGGCACTTTATGGAAGAAATGGTGAAAGCCCGGTGGTAGTAATAGCAGCAAGTACACCCTCTGATTGTTTTTGGTATGCATACGTTGCTTCAAAAATTGCGCTTGAGCGTATGGTGCCTGTTATTTTGTTAACAGACGGATTTTTGGGTAACGGTAGTGAACCATGGAGAATTCCAAAAATGGCCGAACTGCCAGCTATAACTCCAAGAATGGCAAAAGATGCCAACACATTTAAAGCCTATAAACGCGATGAAAAAACTTTGGCAAGAGAATGGGCAATTCCTGGAATGGCTGGTTTTGAGCATAGAATTGGCGGACTTGAGAAAAATATTACGGGAACAGTAAGCCACGATCCTGAAAACCATCAGGTAAATTGTGAAATTCGTGAAGAAAAAGTGCAGAGAGTTATTGATATGGTTCCTGAACTTGAGGTTGAGGGAGATGATGAGGGTGAAGTTTTGGTAGTAGGCTGGGGTGGTACTTACGGTCATTTGATAAATGCGGTAAGAGAACTCAGGTTAGACGGTAAAAATGTGTCATTGGCACATTTTAATTACATTAAACCACTTCCCAAAAATGTAGCTGATGTATTTGGTAATTTCAAAAAAATAATCGTGTGCGAGTTGAATTTAGGGCAGTTTGCAAGTTATTTAAGAGACCTGTTACCACAATTTAAATATCATCAGTATAACAAACTGAAGGGACTTCCATTTAATGTGAATGAAGTTAAAGAAAGCATAACTAAACTATTGGAGGAATAAAAAATGACTGAATTAAAATATACAGTTAAAGATTTTAAAAGTGAAAACGAAGTTCGTTGGTGTGCGGGTTGTGGTGATTTTGCTATATTGAATGCGGTTCAGCGGACTATGGCAGGACTTGGAATTCCTCGTGAAAAATTTGCCGTTGTTTCCGGAATTGGATGTTCTTCCCGATTTCCATACTATATGGAAACATTTGGGTTTCATACAATTCACGGTAGAGCAGCTGCAATTGCTTCAGGAGTAAAGGCAGCAAATCCGGAACTAAGTGTCTGGGTAATTACAGGTGATGGTGATGCTATGGCAATTGGTGGAAATCATTTTATTCATCTTATCAGAAGAAATATCGATATTAATCTTATAATTTTCAACAATAAAATTTATGGATTAACAAAAGGACAATATTCACCTACTACCGATCGTGGAATTAGTACAAAAACCTCGCCCTTCGGTACTGTTGAAGATCCTTTTGTGCCTGGGCAGCTTGTTATAGGATCGAGAGGTACTTTTTTTGCTCGCTCTGTGGATGGAAATATGAAATTAAGCCAGTCGATTTTTGAGGAATCAGTAAAACACAAAGGTACCTCTGTTGTTGAGGTACTTCAGAACTGTGTAATATTCAACAATGGAATTCATGCTGCAATAACCGATCCTGCTCACCGCGCAGATCGACAGTTGATTCTTGAACACGGAAAACCAATGATTTTTGGTGCTGAAAATAACAAAGGACTGGTCTTTGAAAAAGGTAAATTGAAAGTGGTAATTATTGGTGAGAATAGTGTTACTGAGGATGATATTTTGGTACATGATGCAACTGAACAAGATCCAACTTTACACATGGCATTAATTAATATGCAATTGCCCGATATGCCGGTTGCATTAGGTGTAATCAGAAGTGTACCTGCTTTTGTTTACGATGTTGAAATGGAAGCACAAATCAAGGAAGTTCAGAAAAAAAGGAAAATAACTTGTGTTGATGAGTTGTTAAATTCGGGAAATACATGGGAAGTTAATGAAAATGGGAATGGCAATGCAAATACCTAATAAGAGATATTAAAGAAATATTTTTAAGGTCGTTCAAATTTTGAACGACCTTTTTATTTGACTACATTTTTAATGTCTATTACGGGCATTTCATTAAAGTCGTTTAAAGCGTTTATTAATCCAATTTTTCTGTAGGTCCATAACTTATCAATTTTTATTTCGCTTTCTATTATTTTATTTTCTTTTAACAATTTAGCTCTTTGAGTCCCGGGAAGTAGCGGTGTATTTGGTGTTACCCAATGTTTTCCATTAAAAAGTACAATATTGGCAGCAAAACTATCAGTAACAAAACCATCCTTTACAATAATTATATCATCGCATTTTTCTCTTTTTTGGTATAATTTCAAAAGATGATTCCGATTGGCAAATTTGAGATGGTAATCTATAGAACTATCCTCAACAATTTTTAGAGTTTTAATTTTACGGTATTCATGTTTAAAGAATTCAATTTTTTCTATCGATTTTAAAAAAGTAATTCGACAACGATATAGTCCGGCCTGAGCATAATCAGGAATTTCAATTTCAAACAGATTTATATTTTGAGATTTTCCTAAATACTCTTTTTGTGTATTTTCTAACCTTGCCTGATGAAAATCAAGATTTTCCAGTTTGCCATCTTTACATTTTATAGTTTCAATTAATTGCATAAAGTCTTTTTTATTCAACGGGCATTTACTTAATATTCGAAAATGTCAGGCTAAATAAGGATTCATCAATCTTTTTTATACTTATTCAATCATAGAACTGGCAAAAGTTAAAGTGGCAATTGTTAAACCAATATGCAACATTCATCCTGCATTCAAAATATCTAAAACCCAGCTTCTAACTTAACCCAAGGGGACATAAACTTTTTTTAACATTTCCGCATACTCTTTTTCCGCATCACTCAAAAAAGTAATTCCGCCGCCACTTTTGTAAACCAATTGACCATTAATGTTTTCAATATATCTGATAATAACACAGCTATCCAGGTTTTTACCATCGAAATAGCCAAACACTCCGGTGTAATAACCCCGGTTATAATTTTCAACTTTGGATATTATTTCCAGTGTTTTAGTTTTTGGCGCTCCTGAAATTGAACCTGCAGGTAACATCTTAAAAATAATATCACCAATATTATTGTTGTAATGTTTAGGTAAATCGCCCGATATTTGCGAACTAACCTGCCAGAGATTTCGATTATTGGTTTGAATATGACTCAAAAATCTGAATTTGTCTACAACAACATTACCGGAAACCATGCTTAAATCATTTCTGATTAAATCGACAATTGTATTATGTTCCGCAAGTTCTTTCGAATCGGATAAAATAATTTTGTCCGCATTTTCAATATCTGCATCAATTGTTCCTTTCATGGGGAAAGAGAAAATTTTACCATCGGTAATTTTCACAAAGGTTTCAGGCGAGAAACAAACAAATTTATTTTTGAGATAAACCTTGTAAGGTGCTTTGCTGATTTGGAAAATTTCATCCAAACACAGGTTAGTCTTTATTTCCGTGGGTTGAGTATAGTTTAATAAATAGGTGTCACCATTATGAATATGTTCCATTACCTGCTTAAATCCGTTTTTAAACCAGTCAAATCCAACAGGTTTTGTTTCCCACTTATTTATTGAAATGTTTGTGGATGTGTTATCAAAATTTCCTGCTTCCGGTGTTTGCCAACGTAGTATCTCACTTGATCTGTAAAAATCAAAAATCTGCGGTTCCTGCATTAAAAAATCAATCAAAAAAACAAATGGATGCTTTTTACTTCCATAATTGTTCATTTGTTTTCTGATTTTTTCTGCCTGTGTCATTTGGTGGCAAAAGTATGAATTTTTAAATCTTAGAAGAGCAAGAATTTTAAATTGTAATTTCTAGTCATTAAAAATGAATTTTCCTTAATGTTAGATTTTCCTGTTTTACCTAATTTAAAATAGCGTAAATGAATTTGGTTTCAGGTTTCAAATCCATTCAATATTTTTAATTTTGAATAAAATTCGAAAAAATGAATATAGCCGAAAATATTAGCACCTTAAAAAAGAAATTGCCTGAAAGAGTTTGCCTGGTGGCCGTTTCGAAAACCAAACCCAATAAAGATATTTTAGAGGCTTATAATTCAGGACACAAGGTTTTTGGCGAAAATAAAGTGCAGGATCTGGTAAAAAAATATGAAGAGTTGCCAAAGGATATTAAATGGCATTTTATAGGACACCCACAAACCAACAAGGTAAAATATTTAGCACCATTTATTCATTTAATCCATGGAGTTGATTCTTTAAAACTCCTGAAAATGATAAACAAGGAAGCAAAAAAGAATAATAGAAAAGTATCAGTACTTTTACAATTTCATATAGCGGAAGAACAAAGCAAATTTGGTTTAACTTTACAGGAGGCAAAACAGATGTTGGAAAGTCAGGAGTTTAAGTTATTGGAAAATTTGGAAGTTATGGGTGTAATGGGGATGGCAACATACACTGATAACAAAGAACAAATACGAAATGAATTTAAAATGCTGAAATTCATATTTAATACACTAAAAAATGAATATTTTTCTGATGCGAAAAATTTTACCGAAATTTCGATGGGAATGTCTGATGACTTTCCAATTGCAGTCGAAGAAGGCAGCACAATGATTCGGGTAGGAAGTAAAATATTTGGGAAAAGAAATTATTAAACAAAAACATAATGAGCAATTTAGAAACGACATATTTGGGATTAGAACTTAAGAATCCGCTGGTAGCTGCAAGCTCCGGATTAACCAGTTCGGTAGAAAAAATTAAAGAACTTGAAAAATCAGGTATTGGAGCGGTGGTTTTAAAATCGATATTTGAGGAACAAATTCAGGGTGAGGTTTCAAGTATGTTGAAAAAAGAAATCCAAAATTCCGGCTATCCTGAAGCAGAAGATTATATAAAAAGTTATTTACGGGATAATTCTATAACCAAACATATTGAACTTATTAAAGAAGTAAAAAAGGAGGTAAGTATTCCTGTTATTGCAAGTGTTAATTGTGTGTCGGGAGAAGAATGGATTTCTTTCGCCAGGGAGTTTGAAGAGGCCGGTGCTGATGCAATCGAATTAAATATTTTTTACATTCCTACCGACAAACATGAAAAATCAGGAGTAGTTGAGCAGTTATATATTGATGTACTTAAAAAAGTCAAATCAATGGTTTCAATTCCTGTTTCTGTAAAATTTGGCCTGTATCACAGTAATATACTGGGAATGGTAGAAAAGTTGAAAGCAAATGGTGCCGGTGGAGTTGTAATGTTTAATCGTTTTTATGAGCCCGACATTAATCTTGAAACACTGGAATTAACTTCTTCCGAAGTATTTAGTTCACCAAATGACATCAGGCGGTCACTCAGATGGGTAGGTTTGGTTTCATCGACTATTACTAAAATAGATATTGCAGCTTCAACCGGGGTGCACGATGCGGGAGGTGTATTAAAACAATTACTTGCCGGAGCACAGGTAACCCAGTTATGCTCAACATTGTATGTAAATGGTACTAAAACAATTCCTGAGATATTACAGGGTATTTCAGATTTTATGAAAAAATGGAATTTTAAAAGGCTTGATGATTTCAGGGGAAGATTGTCATATAAAAATATACCGGATCCAATGCTTTATGAGCGGTCGCAGTTTATGAAGTATTTTTCAAATCGTGATTAATAAAAATCAATTAGTATTAAAATATTAAAAACTTATTACCACTATTTCAAATATTATTAATATCAGTTAAAAATCTGTTAAAATCCATTTATTCCCCGAACTTATCCTTAGAAAAAACGTAAGTTTATTTAGTAAACTTCAAGGAGGAGGAGTATGAAATTAGCAGAAAAATTGAATTACGCATTTGAAAGTGAACAAAAATTCCATCATAGTTATTCGTTTTACGAAAGAGATTTGAAAGTTAAAGGTTTTGAAGGACAGCAATTTGTAGTACCGTGGCAAATTGAAGAGAAAAAGAAAAGAGAAACTGTTTTGAAATGATGGAAGAAGCGCGCTAAAACAAATTTGTTTAAAGTCGAAAAAAGTTCAATCTTATTTAAAGATTGAACTTTTTTAATTTTCTATAGAACGTAATTATATTATCTTATTTTCTTCAAAATTTCGTGTAAAAAATATTTGGTTTGTTCTGATACCGATGGCAATGCTTCATGAATTTTATTTTCCGAAATCCTGATGATTTCATTGCCTGGTAAAAACTCTAAATTATCGATGATAGTAAATGCTTCAAAGGCCACTTCCCATTCTTCCGATATTACAAGATCAACAAAAACAGGTAAAAATGTACTAAAATCGAGGCCATTTTGCCAGCAGGCGACTAAAATTGACTTTCTGATTGATTTATAATTTTCATCTTCCAGAGCACGCATAAAACTATTTACCGATTCTTTGTCCTTTACCGTTCCCAGTAGATTTTTAATTTCAGTTTCTATCTCTGGTTCCGGACCTGCTTTAAGCATGTCAAAAAGAACAGGAATATATAACCTGTTCCCTTGCTGCTTAATTCTTCCTAAAGCTAAAATCACCGTTTGATTGTCAGTTGAAAACAGATTTGTTTTAATCTGCTCGTCTATTTTTAATTTGTTCATGTCTATCTAATTCTTATGCAAAATTACATTTTTACTCTTAATCCCTTTGTTCTAAATCAATGTAAATTATAAATATCTACCTTTACTGCACATGAAAAATGTTGATGAATTAGCGAATGCAGATATTGGCCGTTTAATGTTGAAATACTTTATTCCGGCATTTATTGGCGTATTTCTAAATGCATTGTATAACATAGTCGATCGAATATTTATCGGACAAGGTGTAAGTGCAGAGGCGCTATCAGGAATTTCAGTAGTTTTTCCGGTAATGCTTATAATGATGGGATTTGGAATGCTGATAGGAATTGGAACCGGTGTACTTGTTTCAATAAACCTGGGAAAGAAAGATTTCAATGCCGCCGAAAAAACTATAGGTACCGGATTTTTACTTATGATTTTGGTTTCAGTAACTGTAATGATTGTTACGTATATTTTAAAAGAGCCTATTTTACGTTCTTTTGGTTCAACTCCCGAAACTTTTACTTATGCCAATGATTATTTGAATATAATTCTTGCCGGAACGCTGTTTATGGTTGTTGGATTTTCATTAAATAATGTTATTCGTTCAGAGGGGAATGCAAGAATTGCAATGTTTTCAATGATTATTAGCTCCGTAAGCAATATAGTCCTTGATTATGTATTTATTTTCTGGTTTGATATGGGAGTGAAAGGAGCTGCTCTGGCAACTGTAATTTCCATGTTTATGCTTATGGTTTGGGTAATAATTCATTTTCGTAGCAAACGTTCTGTAATTAAGTTGAAGCCTGTTAATATCAGCTTAGACATTGGCATTTTAAAGGAAATTATTGCCATTGGAATGGCACCATTTTCTATGCAAATAGCAAACAGTTTTGTTCAGGGATTACTTAACAAGAAACTAATATTCTTCGGAGGTGATTTGGCAGCAGGTGCAATGGGGATTATTAACTCTGTAGTTACCTTATTTATTATGGCTATAGTGGCGATAAATATGGCTTCGCAACCCATCATCGGATTTAACTATGGAGCTAAATCAGCAGAAAGGGTTAAAGAAGCGCTGAGGATTGCACTAATTTCAGCTACCGTTATTGCAGTGGGAGCATTTATTCTGATAGAATCCATACCCGGATTAATTGTAAACCTCTTTAATAATGACAATGAACAGTTATACGAAATTGCAGTAAATGGAATACGCTTAGTAGTTCTTGCTTTCCCGATTGTAGGATTTCAGGTTGTAGCTTCCAATTTTTTTCAATCTGTGGGTAAGGCAAAAATTGCAATGTTTGCAACTCTTTTCAGACAGGTGATAATGTTAATTCCCTTAATTTTAATTTTGCCAACTTTTTGGGAGATTAATGGTATCTGGCTTGCATTTCCATTGGCCGATACCATGTCTGCAATTGCGGTTACCTTTTTAACTATTCGCGAATGGAAAAAATTGAACTACCTGAATTATCCTGAATGAGATATATTAAAATAGTATTTGTTCCGATATTGATTTTTGCTTCGATTTACATCTTAATTTATCAACCACAGATCTTGGAAATACCGGTATTTAAAAGCCTGAATTTACCCCTGGGCTCATTAATCTCATGGTTATTGGTTTTTCTTATTCCAATGTTTTTTTACCTAAACCTGGGGTTTAGGTCCGATTCAAAAGCACAGCAATGGTTGAAAATAATATTAAAGGTTAATATTTTGGTCAGTTTGCTCTGGGGATTTATATCATATTTAATTGCCGGAAACTGGAATTTTATTTTCACAAATAACACAGGTTTGATGAGATGGATTGGATTTACCACAATTATTGTAATAACACCTTTATTAATATTTCTTTTTTGGGTTGTTTTAAAATTGATACGGTTATTTCAAAAAGAATGATATTCTTTCATTTTAAGAATTTTAGAATAATTTTCCGAAAAAAGATTTTTAAAGTGTTTATATAAATTATTTTAACTTATCCTTCAAAGCATTTCCCGTATATGATCCTACCGTATTTATCAAGTCTTCAGGCGTTCCTTCAAAAACCAGATTACCCCCTTTATCTCCACCTTCAGGACCTAAATCAATAATCCAGTCTGCCGATTTAATAATCTCCATGTTGTGTTCGATGATAATTATTGAGTGTCCTCTGGATATTAATGCATTAAATGAATCAAGTAATTTTTTAATATCATGAAAATGTAATCCGGTTGTAGGTTCATCAAAAATAAACAGCGTAGGTGAGTCTTTCTCTAAAGCAAGGAAGGAAGCCAGTTTAACACGTTGGCTTTCTCCGCCTGAAAGTGTACTTGATGATTGTCCGAGTTTTATATAGCCTAAACCAACATCCTGAAGCGGTTTTAGCCGTTTGGTAATTTTTTTCTCTGTAGAAGTTTCTCCTTTTGAAAATAGTTCAATCGCTTGATTGACTGTTAAATTTAATATGTCATCAATACTTTTCCCGTTATATTTTACATCCAAAATATCTTCCTTAAATCGTTTCCCGTTACAACTTTCGCACAGAAGAAAAACATCGGCGAGAAATTGCATTTCTACTTTAATTGTTCCTTCTCCCTGGCATTCCTCACATCTGCCACCATCAACATTAAAAGAAAAGTGGGAAGGTTTTAATCCCTGCACTTTAGCTGACTGCTGAATCGAAAATAATTTTCTGATCTCATCGTAAGCTTTCAAATAGGTTACAGGGTTGGAACGTGATGATTTTCCAATGGGATTTTGATCAATAAATTCCAAAGATGAAATTTGTTTATAATCTCCCAAAACTGCATCATGATGACCGGCCCGCTCACCATAACCGCCTAGCATTTTTGTTAACGCAGGTGTCAGTATTTTTGAAACCAATGACGATTTTCCTGATCCACTAACACCGGTTACTACAGTTATAATATTTAAAGGAAATTTTAATGATAAATTTTTTAGGTTGTTTTCTCTGGCTCCAATTATTTCAATAAAATTGCTCCATTTTCTTCTATATTGAGGGATTTCAATTTTTTCTTTACCTGTTAAATATTTTGTGGTTAAACTGTCAGGTTTGTTTTCCAGTTGTACATGATTTCCCTGGAATACTACCTCGCCACCATGAACACCGGCAAAGGGGCCAATATCAATTATTTCATCCGCAGCGCGAATAATATCTTCATCATGTTCCACAACCAAAACAGTATTTCCAATTTTTTGAAGTTTTCGTAATACAGTTATTAATCGGTCCGAATCTCTCGAGTGCAGCCCAATACTGGGTTCATCAAGAATATAAAGTGAGCCCACCAGGCTGCTTCCCAATGAAGTAGCAAGATTAATTCTCTGAGATTCACCACCAGACAGTGTTGAGGACAATCTGTTTAAAGTTAAATAACCAAGTCCTACATCGCATAAAAAAGTTAATCGACTTGTAATCTCTATTAATATTCGTTTTGCAATTTCCAGTTCGTGACTCGTTAATTTAATTTTTTCAAAAAAATCTTTTAATTCCGAAACCGGAAGTAAAACGAGCTCCTGTAATGATTTTCCTAAAATCTTAACATATCCGGCTTCTTTTTTAAGCCTACTTCCTTTGCATTCGGGGCAAATGGTTTTTCCCCTGTAACGCGATAACATCACACGGTATTGGATCTTGTAACTTTGCTCTTCCAAATGTTTGAAAAAACGGTTTAATCCTTTAAAGTATTTATTACCTGTCCAGATTAGGAATTTTTGTGCTTCTGTTAATTCATAAAATGGTTTGTGAACCGGGAAATCAAACTTTTCTGCCGAATATATCAATTCATTTTTCCATTCGCTCATTTTTTCTCCTTTCCAGCATGCAATGGCATCCTGGTATATTGAAAGTGATTTATTCGGAATCACCAAATCTTCATCAATCCCTATAACCTTACCATATCCTTCACATGTCGGGCAGGCACCAACAGGATTATTAAAGCTAAACATATGAACCGATGGTTCTTCAAACTGAATTCCATCGGCTACAAACAAGTTTGAAAAGGACCGGCTAATAATTTTATCGGAATATACCTTTACAATACATTCACCATGCCCTTCAAAAAAGGCTGTTTCAATCGAATCAGCCATTCTGCTTTGAGCATCTTCGTCAGAATCTACAGCCAATCTGTCGACAACTATGTTACATGAACCTTTGCAGAAATTGTCTTTGCCTGATTTGATTAGCTCATCAATTTTAAATATTTCATCGTTGGACTCAAGTCTTGTAAATCCTTGCTGAAGTAATAATTCCGCTTCCTGAAGCACAGTTCGACCCTCTTTTTGAATCAGGGGAGAAGCAATTACCAACCTGGTTTGATATGGAAAAGAATTGATAAATTCCATCACATCAGAAACACGCTCACGTTTAACGACTTCGCCTGTTACTGGTGAAATTGTTTTTCCAATTCGTGCATATAAAAGTTTTAAGTAGTCATAAATTTCTGTCGATGTGCCAACTGTAGACCGTGGATTTCTTGTATTCACCTTTTGTTCAATTGCAATGGCAGGTGGAATACCTTTTATAAAATCTACCTCAGGTTTATTTATTCTTCCTAAAAACTGTCGGGCATAGGAAGATAAACTTTCTACATATCTTCTTTGGCCTTCAGCAAAAAGTGTGTCAAAAGCCAGTGAGGATTTTCCAGAGCCTGATACTCCGGTAACTACGATAAATTTGTTCAAAGGAATTTTTAGGCTTATTCGCTTCAAATTATGAACGCGTGCATTTTTAATTTCAATGAATTTATTAATACTTTTATTTGGCATATAAATTGTTCAGCATTATAATATTTTGTTAAAAATTTGTATTTTTCATTAAAATATCACATTTTTACCGATGCTAAAATAATAAATTGTTTCACTTCACTTTAAATAAAGGACGCCTATAGAAAAAATATACTTTTTGTTTAAACTTAAATAGAAGGTAATGTCTACAGAAAAATATCTGAGCGACAATGAGCTCGTTCAGCGATTTATAGGCGGTGATCAATATTCACTTGAGATTTTAATTCACAGACATAAAAGCAGGGTGTTTTCGTACATTTTGCTTATTGTCAAAAAACAGGAATTGGCCGAAGACATATTCCAGGAAACTTTTATTAAAGTTATCCGCTCGCTCAAAAAAGGAAAGTACATTGAAAACGGCAAGTTTGTTTCATGGGTATTGCGAATCTCACACAACCTGATTATTGATCATTTTCGTAAAGAAAAATTAAAGGGAACTGTTTCAAACGATAGTTTAGAAGTTGACATTTTTAATTCGCAGCGTTTCTCAGAAGATACAATTGAAGACCAGATGGTGACCTCCCAGATTTTAAGCGAGGTAAAAGATTTAATTAATGAACTGCCTGAAGATCAACAGCAGGTAATTATTATGCGTCATTATCTGGATTTAAGCTTTAAGGAAATTGCTGAACAAACCGGAGTTAGTATAAATACTGCATTGGGTAGAATGCGATACGCTTTGATAAACCTCAGAAAATTAGTTGAAAAAAAGAATCTTATACTAACCAAGTTTTAACTATTGTTAACACAATAAATAATATTAACAGGCGTTTTAGTTTCAGTTGTAAATCTTAAAGTGCCTATGATAAAACATTCTACCTTAATTTATTTAGTTAACAGTTTTCAGTCAGAATTAAAAAGCGTAAATTTAGTTGAAACAGAAGTTGACAGAGATCCGGAAATGACAAAAAAAATTGAGCAGTCGCCTCCGGACAGGATAGTGGAAAATATTTTAAACTTCGCCCGGTCTTACGAAGTTATGGAATCTGAAAAAGTCGGGCACGTTGAAATGAACTTAAATTAAAAAAACGAGATGTCTAAAATTAGGCATCTCGTTTTTTTTCTTTCTGATTTTAAAAAAGAATGGTTTTTTTTCTGAGACTGTAATCTACATGCTCCCTTTTTCATTTGTGTAAAAATTGAAAGTTTGTCTGTTGTATTTCTATTGGCTGATTATATGTTATAGATTGAAAATGACCTCGTATACTTAAACAATACCGGCATCTGATGTAAAATTAATTAAAGCTTGAAAAAAGATTAAATAAGTATTGTTTTTCTGGAAATATTGGCTTAATTTAGTGATATTAAAATAATATCATTATAATTTAAAATTAATGTCATGGAAAAACAATACAATGGTCTGTCAGGTTACATGTTTCTTTTTTTAGAACTGATTTTAATTGCAGTTATAGTCTTCGGTTTTATTAGGGGAATGATTCTTCCTTCAGTATTACTAATTCCTGTTTTTATTCTGATTGCTATAGGATTTACTGTTGTTGATCCCAATCAGAGTTGTGTAATGATTTTGTTTGGAGCTTACAAGGGAACTATCAAAACCAATGGTTTTTACTGGGTGAATCCTTTTTTTGTAAGAAAAAAGATTTCGCTTCGTGCCCGTAATTTTGATAGTGAAACCATTAAAGTAAACGACAAACTGGGTAATCCGATTATGATTGGATTGGTTTTGGTATGGAAAGTGGAAGAAACTTACAAAGCAGCATTTGGAGTAGATGAATATGAGCATTTTGTAGTTGTTCAAAGTGAAGCTGCGTTAAGAAAATTAGCCGGTTTGTATCCTTATGACAATATTGAGGATGAGTCAGCTAAAGTTACTTTGCGCGATGGTACTGAAGAGGTGAATAATGAACTGGAAAGGGAAATCATTGAACGGCTTGATATTGCCGGAATTGAAGTCATCGAAGCCCGAATTAATCACATTGCTTATGCCCAGGAAATAGCACAAGCCATGTTAAAACGCCAGCAGGCAACTGCCATTGTCGCTGCCAGGTATAAGATTGTTGAAGGTGCGGTTAGTATGGTTGAAATGGCCCTTGACGAATTAAATGAAAAAGAAATTGTGGATTTGGATGAAGAGAAAAAGGCAACAATGGTTAGTAATTTAATGGTAGTACTGTGTGGTGATAAAGATGCTACACCGATTGTAAATACGGGAACCATTTATTAAATAAAATGGAAAAGCTTTTGTTTAAAGAAGAGCAGCGTTTTACACAGTGGTGGATGTGGTTATTACTGATTTTCGCACTTTTAGCCATCATTGTCCCTGTGGTGAATGCAATTTCCAAAGATATGGCAGATAATGACTCGTTGAATTCACGCCTGATTCTTTATGGTGTTGTTGCTGTAATATTTTTACTGGCTGTAATCATTGTTACCTTGTTTATTCGGCTAAAAACCAAAATTACTTACGATGGTATTTGTTTTGCCTATTTTCCTTTTCGAAGAAAATGGGAAAAAATATCTAAAAAGGATATTAAAAGGTATGAAGTCAGAAAGTATCGGGCAAATCGTGAATTTGGTGGGTATGGAATGAAAAATAAACGAAAATCCGGAAGGGCTTTTACAATTTCCGGGAATACTGGTTTGCAACTTTATTTTAAAGACGGTAAAAAGCTTTTGATTGGCACCCAAAAGAAACAAGCCATTAAACATGCCATGGATAAACTTTGTGCAGACATGGAGCTAAGCCCAAAACCTGAAAAAGTTGTAGTTACTAAGAGTGATCCCTGGTTAACGGGTAAAGCAAAGAAGGTATTAATAATCTTGGCTTTAGAGTTGGCACTGGCCATTATTATTTTTGGTCTAATTCAACTTTTTAATTTGTTCTAAAGAGAGGAAGGATAACATGGCGAAGAAAAAATCATTTGTATTACGTGTAAGTCCTGAAATGATGGAGGCGGTAGAGAAATGGGCAGCCGATGATTTTAGGAGCATCAACGGGCAATTGGAATGGATTATTCATAATGCTCTAAAAGATGCAAAAAGATTAAAGAAAAATCAGAAAAACGAATAACGTAAATTGAAATAGAAAACATTTGAACAGATTCAAACTGACAATATGATACAAATTTGAGAATGGGATTTACGTTAAAAGAGGTGATTAGCCCGGTAGTTTCAGGATATGAAAATTCCATCATTTACCTTAGAAATTTAAAAAATTAAACAGATGAATTATTATGGAATTTTAATGATACTGATTGGATGCTTTTTTGTTATTAGTGCCTTAAGAAAAAGCAGCTTCGTAATTTATCAAATCCTTGTCGAGAAATCGAAGAAATTGTGGGGTGATAAAGTACATGTATTTTACTTGTTTTCCGGCATATTGATAATTATTGTTGGAATATTATTAACGATTGGTGGTATATGATACAAGTTTTAATTGAAGCATTACACCATAATATTTTGAAACAATCTGCTGTTAACTGTAACAGATTTGCCGAATGTGTACCAATAATTAAACAAACAATTAAACAATGAAAAAACATTATAACTGTGCAAAATGCGGCTCCTGGGAGTATGAATCAGATTCAATCAGAACAACCGGTTCTGGATTTACCCGATTCTTTGATATTCAAAACAGAAAATTTATTGCCATTTCGTGCGCAAAATGCGGATATACGGAATTGTATAAAGCAGGCAGAGGTAGTACAGCAGGAAGTATTTTAGATTTTTTGACCACTTAAAACTTTAATATTCTTCTAAAATCTCAAATTGCCTTTAAGAAAACATTTTTGGTTTCAACCAAACAGTTACTCTTTCCCTCTTAACTTTATCTTAAATCCTTGTCTGTAAATTTTGTAACATAGGATTTCGAGCTAAAATCCTTTATTTTTGATTTGCATTAAAAGAAAACTATAATTAATAACAGACATGAATATTAGTGCTTTACAAAAAGAAAGGGCGAAATACCAGCCTAAACTACCGAAGTCTTTAAATGGAACCGTAAAATTGGTTGAAGGTGTAAAAACCGAATCGGTTGCCGACCAAAAGGAAATCGAGGAATTATTTCCAAATACTTACGGAATGCCATTAATTAGTTTTGAAGAGGGCAGTGATGCAAAAGAAAATGCTCCCGTAAATGTTGGAGTAATTTTATCCGGAGGACAGGCTCCGGGTGGGCATAATGTAATTTCAGGAATATTTGATGGAATTAAAAGTATTAATCCTGCAAGCAGGTTATTTGGATTCTTAGGTGGACCGGGAGGATTGGTTGATCATAAATATATCGAATTAACAGCTGATATTATTGATGAATACAGAAATACCGGAGGTTTTGATATTATTGGCTCAGGACGTACAAAACTTGAGGAAACAGCACAGTTTGACAAAGGACTTGAAGTAGCTCGTGAGTTAGGATTGAATGCACTCGTAGTAATCGGCGGTGACGATTCGAATACAAATGCCTGTGTTTTAGCAGAATATTATGCTTCTATAAATGCCGGTGTTCAGGTAATTGGTTGCCCGAAAACAATTGATGGTGACTTAAAAAACGAAATGATTGAAACATCATTTGGTTTTGATACTGCAACAAAAGTTTATTCAGAGTTAATCGGTAACATTCAGCGTGATGCCAATTCTGCTAAAAAATACTGGCACTTTATCAAATTAATGGGACGTTCAGCTTCTCATATTGGTCTGGAATGTGCACTTAAAACCCAACCCAATATTACTTTGATTTCAGAGGAAGTTGCCGAGAAAAAACAAACTTTGTCGGAAGTAGTAAATTATATGGCTGATATTGTTGTTAACCGTGCAGAAAATGGTGATAACTTCGGTGTTGCTTTAATTCCTGAAGGATTGGTTGAGTTTATTCCGGAAATGAAAACTTTAATTTCGGAATTAAACGATTTATTGGCTGAAGGTTCTCTAAAAGAAAAAGAATTTAAACATTTGAAAAAGAGTCACCGTTTGACATGGGTTGCTGAGCATATTACTCCAAAATCGGCTAAAGTATTTAAATCCCTGCCTAACGGAATTGCAACACAATTAACCCTTGATCGTGATCCTCACGGGAATGTTCAGGTTTCATTAATTGAAACAGAAAAGCTGTTGGGAGAAATGGTTAAAGAAAGACTGGAAGAGTTGAAAAAGGCCGGAAAATTTTCAGGTAAATTTGGAACTCAGTATCACTTCTTTGGATATGAAGGGCGTTGTGCAGCACCATCGAATTTTGACGCTGATTACTGTTATTCATTGGGTTATACTGCATCTGTGTTAATCTCAGATGGAAAAACAGGCTATATGTCATCGGTAAGAAATTTAACAGCACCTGCCGAAGACTGGATTGCAGGTGGTGTGCCAATTACAATGATGATGAATATGGAAAAACGGCACGGACACATGAAACCTGTTATCCAAAAAGCTTTGGTTGAACTTGATGGAGCACCATACAAATATTTTGTATCGAAACGTGGAGAATGGGCATTACATACACATTTTGTCTATCCAGGTCCAATACAATATTTTGGTCCATCAGAAGTATGTGATCCAACAACTGAAACTTTAAAGTTAGAGCAATCATAAGTAAGATTATAAATCTACTATGGCCCTTTTGAGAAATCAAAAGGGCTTTTTTGTACAAATCTTCAGAGCGTTAAAGAAATATCTTGTTAAAAATTGTTAAGTATTTGCTTGGTCAACAATAATTAGGTTCATAACAGGTTTTACATGTATTTGAAAAATAGACTAATTTTGTATTAACCCTTGGAATAGAAAATAATCTTAAAAATAAAGTGATATGAAAAAGTTGATGGTTTTGATATTGGGAATTACGATTTTAGGCGCTTGTCATAATTACAAAAAGGATGCACAAAGACTTACTGTAGAGAAAGACAGCCTGGAACAGATAGCAACATACAGAGACTCTACAATTGCTTCGTTTTTGGACGATTTTAGCGAAATTCAGGCAAATCTGGATTCGATTAAAGAAATTGAAAAAATTGTTTCTGTACAATCGGGCAGTAACCGGGAGTTAAGTGCCAGTCAAAAGCAAATCATTATAGAGGATATAGCAACTCTCCATGAATTGCTGGAAAAAAATAAAGAATTAACAGCAACTTTGCAGAGAAAGTTAAGAAACTCGAATGTGAAAAATGCCCAGCTCGAAAAAACAATAGCAGGCCTTGAGATAATGGTTAGAAATCTTGAAGCACAGGTACAGGAAAAGGATATTGTAATTGCTGATTTGACCAACGATGTAAAAAAACTGAATGTAAATATTACTGAATTAAATCAAAAGATTGAAGAAGCTGAAAAACAAAGTCAGCAAAAAACATTGACTATAGAAACTCAGACAGCAGAATTAAATAAAGCCTTTTATGCATTTGGCACAATGAAGGAGCTAAGGGATAATGGAATTATTGAAAAAAGCGGTGGTGTTATTGGTATTGGCAAAACACCGGTTATGAAGAAAGATTTTAACCGTGATTATTTTACTGAAATCGATATTCGTGAATTTGATTATTTAAGGTTAATGTCTAAAAAGGCAAAATTGATTACAACACATCCTGAAGGTTCGTTCCATTTTACGGGGCAAAAATCAGCTGACACTTTATTTATTGATAACTCTTCCGAATTTTGGAAAGTTTCAAAGTATTTAGTTGTACTAACTGATTAACAAAGAAATATTTATGGGGAAAAGGCACTCAGTTTTATGAGTGTCTTTTTTATGCTTTGGTTTTTTTAAGCAGCCAGGCCATATTTTCCGCCAATGTATGTATGGTCTGCATGCCTTCTTCATCTTCCAAAACCTCACCCTGATTTCTTCCAAAAGCAAAGTTCCAGTATGTTGATCCCGGAACAATTACCTGATTGATAAGGAAAAAGCGGTTTATGGAATCAAAAGTTGTTAATGCTCCTCCACGCCGAACTGCTATAACCCCAACACCAACTTTTCTTTTTAACTGAAATCCATTGGCACGTGTAACATATCCGGCAACATCGATTAATGCTTTAACTTCTGTGGTAACATCGGCAAAATAAACCGGTGAGCCAATGATTATCCCATCTGCCTCAATCATTTTTTCAATACAGTAATTGAGATGATCATTTTTAATATGACATTTTCCATCTTGCTTTTCTTTACATAAACCACATGCTGTGCAACCATGAACAGGTTTATTTCCCAATTGAATAAATTCCGTTTCAATTTCATTTTGTTCAAAAATCTTAAACATCTTGTTAATTAGAATAGATGTATTTCCTTTTCTTCGAGGACTTCCGTTAAATGCTACTACTTTCATGGTGTAAATTGCAAAACTGTTAAACTGCTAAATAGTAAAATTGCCAAATTGCAACACTGTTAAACTGAGACTGAGACTGAAAACTTGTTACTGGTTAAAAACGTACTGTATAATATTTGCACCCATTTTTAGTGCTCTCAAACGTACCTCTTCCGGGTCACTATGTACATCTGCATCTTCCCAGCCATCTCCTAAATCGCTTTCATATGTGTAAAGGCAAACTAACCTTTCTTCAATAAAAAGACCAAAAGCCTGGGGTTGCTTATTATCGTGTTCATGTACTTTTGGAAGGCCTTCATTAAAAGTATATTTCTGATGAAAAATTGGAAACGTGGGAGGTAGTTCTACAAAATCTTTATCAGGAAACACTTTTTTCATCTCCCTTCTGAAATATTCATCCAAACCGTAATTATCATCCACATGAAGAAAACCACCTCCTTCAAGATATATCCGAAGATTGGTCGCTTCATTATCAGAAAGAATAATATTTCCATGGCCGGTAGCATGTATAAACGGGAAATTAAATATTTCCGGACTACTCAGTTCAACTGTTGAAGGTTCAGGAAAAATATTGGTTTTAAGGTTGGTATTGCTAAACTCAATCAGGTTTGGTAACGACGTTGGATTTGCATACCAGTCGCCACCACCGTTATATTTTAAAAGTGCAATTTTAACGCCCTGGTTTTGTGCAGGGGTAGAAAAAAAGGCAAATAAAAAAAGTATGGTTAGAATTCTCATTTTTGAAATTTTGTGAAAAATACAATGTATTGTTGAGAAAACATTTTATTCGTTAGCCAAATTTACAATATGACAGGCAACAATTCCTGCTGTTTCGGTTCTCAATCTTGCTTCTCCAAGAGATATTACCGAAAAACCATTTTCTACGGCATCATTAACTTCTTCGGGGCTAAAGTCTCCTTCCGGCCCAATTAGAATCAAAACTTTTTCTTTTTTTAATGAAAGATCTTTGAGATGCGACTTTTCCACATCGTCGCAATAAGCAATAAATCTTTTATTGGTTTTGTTATTTGAAATTAAATCGTTGAAAGTTGCAATGGGATTGAGCTTTGGCAGATATGCTTTTATCGATTGTTTCATAGCCGACACCAGAATTTTTTCAAGACGTTCAGGCTTTATTATTTTTCTTTCTGAATGTTCAGTAAGGATTGGGGTTATTTCATCAATGCCAATTTCTGTACATTTTTCGAGGAACCATTCAAAACGATCGATGTTTTTTGTAGGGGCAATTGCTATGTGAAGATGGAAGTCTTTCTTTCCAAAATCCTGAATAGATTTAGTTATTTTCAGCTTACATTTTTTAGAATTGGCATCTGTAATTACGGCCTCATAAAATCCTCCTTTTCCATCTACAATTTGTATTTGCGCACCTTTTTGTAATCGAAGAACGCGTATTGCATGTTTCGATTCGGTTTCATTAAAAACAACTTCGGTATCCGATATTTCCGGAACATAAAATAATTGCATTTGTAATGGTATTATACTAACTAAAACATTCTTCTAGAGACTGGAAACAGAAAAAGATGTATCAAAAGTAGAATTTAAAATCAGGTAACTTTCAATTTATAAACAACTTTCATATGACCCTCCAAACCTTCCGCCAGCTGGCGGAGAGGCTTAAAGTCCCCCTTGGGGGATTTAGGGGTAAATTACCAAGTGGTTACTTACAATTAAAAAGTCAAATTTCAATCAAACTTGTTTTTGACACAGCCTCTTCAGACTTCCGTCTTTCTTTCAGTATCAAAGTTATAAAAATTGTTATTTAGCTTTCTTCGAAATAATGAAATCCAGCAACCACCATAGCAGAAGCGATATAAGGAAAATTAAAACTCCGTAAATTGTGGTTATCATCGAAACTTTTAATCCACCGGCGAGCATTCCCGGTGCTACATTACCCAATCGTTCTATCGCTTCAAATGCAGCATATAAACCAATCAATTGTCCAAGTATTCCGGTAACCAATCCAAAAGTTCCGATGGTTTTAATATGCTTTAACTTTTTTCTTTTAGTTGAAATCTCAACTTTCTTATTTGACAGAACCGGTAAAATGTGATAAACGGCCCATGCAAACATTGAAATCAAAACCAGGGTGAGAACTCCCATAAAAGCAGGACCTCCCATGTAAAATAAATCTTTCATATCGTAATTTTTTAATTAATAATTCACTTGTCAAATGTAGCTTATAAATGAAGTCTCCTGCAAGGTCAAATCCGGTTCTAATTGTGTTGTTTATCGACCGTGGTTCTGTTTGTTGATTTTTTTAACGAAATTCGAGTATTACAATTGTTAAAAGATAAAAATCTTTAAAGAAAAGAATTGGTGAAATTAAAAATAAGTAATCCATATTTTCATATTACTTTCTGGCTGGCAGTAACTACAATACTCATTGTAGTTTTTGGAAAATCGTGGCAAAGTACAACCGAAGCATTTTATTTTACTAGTTTATTTCTTCCGGTTATTATGGCAACGTCCTACTTTTTTAACTACTACTTGGTGCCACAATGTTTATTAAAGAAACAATATCTTCTTTTTGTTATCTATTTCTATTTTACAATAGTTATCTCTCTTTTTTTAGAAATGGTGGTTTTAATCTTTTCATTTATTTACCTGGCTAATTTCGATTTAAAAAATTTTGGTATAACGTCTTCCGATATTTTACTTTTGGCAGTGGTTATGTACCTTGTTGTTTTTTTAGGGTCATTTCTTTTAATGGTACGGCAATTAATTAACAGTAAGTCGGAACTGGAAAAAATGATGAAAGAAAAAGAAAAAACAGACGATCCTGTTTTAGAGATAATATCAAATCGAAAATTGGCTCGAATTCCTTACAGAAACATTGAATATATTGAAAGTCTGGCTGATTATATACAAGTGCATACTTCAGATGGGCAGGAAATAAAAAGCAAAACAAAAATCAGTAGCGTGGAAAAAAATCTGCCAGATTCATTTCTTCGCATTCATCGTTCGTTTATTGTTAATACAAAAAAAATTACGGGATACAATTCAAATAAAATTGAGATTGGCACTATTGAGCTTAATATCGGGCGCAGCTATAAACAGCGAGTATCAAAATCATTATAAGTTATTTAAACATTTTAGGATAATAATGAAATTTGTGTTTACCGGCCTCGGAACCAAGTTCTTTCCATGTATTAATATTAAAATCAATTCCAACAGTTGAGCAAGTTGGCATATGACCATTGAATTTATCCGACAGATTATTTACGTAATAATGAAAACCCGGATTATGTCCAAAAAAGAAAACGGTTTCAAGCTCGTCAGGAAGTTCCCTGATTAAATCTATAAATTCTGAAATCGTTAATCCGTCATAAATCTCTTCAACTTCAACAATCTCTGACTTATCGATTCCAAAGTTGTCGGCATAAATCCGGGCAGTTTGTAAAGCTCGGTTTGCCGGACTGGAAATTAATCGATCAGGAATTATTTTTCGCTTTTTTAATTCTTTCCCCAAAATATTTGCATCATTTACACCACGTTCTGCCAAATCACGGGTAAAATCATCATCGTAACCATAATGTACTGCTTTTGCATGTCGTACTATAACTACTCGTTTCATGTTTGTTCTTTTTTTAGTACAAACAAATTTACCTTTATTTGTTATGAAAGAAAGTATTAATTTGGATCTTTTTTATGAAACGAATCGGGTTATTGTCGGACACACATGGATTTTTAAACCCAAGGCTCTATAAATTTTTTGAGAAGGTTGATGAAATTTGGCATGCCGGAGATATTGGAACCATAGAAGTCAGTGATGAACTCTCCGGATTTAAACCCTTAAAATCTGTTTATGGCAATATCGATGGACACCAAATTCGAGCAGTACATCCCTTACATCAAAGGTTTTTTTGTGAAGAAGTTGATGTATGGATGACACATATCGGTGGTTATCCCGGGCGATATGAGAGATATGTTATGCCTGAAATATTTAAAAATCCACCTAATATTTTTATTAGCGGACACTCACATATTTTAAAAGTGATTTACGATAAGAAACTCGATTTCTTGCATATGAATCCGGGTGCTGCCGGAAGACACGGATTACATAAAGTATGTACAGCTTTACGTTTTGCAATTGATGGAAAAGATATTCGCGATCTTGAAATATGGGAAATAAATCGAAATGAAAGAGCTGTCTAGTCCTGTTGTAATGCTCCTTTGTATTTTTCTACTCTACTTCTTTGATTGATACTGTTCGACATTTCCAAAAAAATGCTGTCACCTTTTGTTTCAAACAAATAGAAGTCAGTATGAGGACTTTCGGTATATCTTACAACCAGTTCTATGGTATTATCATTTATACAACTATAAGCACCGGCTATTTTAAAGGGTGCAAGCTTTAAAATCTGATCATTGGGTTGAGTAACCAAATTATTTGCGGGTTTGTTGGTTTCACCCCCGGTCCATTGATTTGCTCCAAAACTAAAATCCAGAGTTTTGTTATCGGCGAATGTGATAGTTGTGTTTAAGTTTCCAAATGCATTTCCAAATGAAACAGATTCTAAATTTTCGTCATTTTCATCAAATAGGAAAGTTTTACCATCCAGATTTTTCAAAATAGCTTTTGATATGTTTGCTACAGGTGGATCAAGTTGAAGTGAATTCAGTTTATTTTTTAGTTGTTCATCAACTGTTTCATCCGATTTTCCGCTGTCGTTGAAAGCAGGTAATAAATGTTCCCAAACCAGATTCAATTCAGCTTGCATATCATGAGTTTCTGATGTAATTGCAATTACTGCATCGTGTTCAGGCAGTACTAAAATATATTGTCCAAATGCCCCGTCTCCCCGATATGAGTTATGACGTGAGCGCCAGAATTTGTAACCATATCCCTGCAACCAGTCACTTTTATTTCTTTCGTCCTCTGATAACTCAGGCGATTGTAAAATCTTAGAACTTGTTGCTTCAACCACCCATTCTTCACTTAGAATTTGCTTACCATGCCATGTGCCTTTTTGCAAATAAAGCTGGCCCAGTTTCGCCATATCTTCAGTCTTAATTCTTAATCCCCATCCACCAACATTAATTCCCATAGGATCGACTTCCCAGTCCATTCCTGAAATATTGAGTGGTTCAAAAAGTCTGGGTTTCAGATAATCTATCACGTTTTCTCCGCTTACTTCGTGAATAATAGCTGCCAGTAGATATGTTCCAAAAGAGTTGTATAAAAACTTTGTTCCTGGTTTGTGGACAATTGGTGCTGCCAGCACTTCTTTAATCCAATTTTCAGAATCCATAACTTTCCCAAACGAAGGCTCTGGTTCTTGTCCGACCGTCATGGAAAGCAAATCTCTAATTTCGAGGTCAGCAAGATTTTCGCTAATCGTATCGGGTAAATAATCAGGAAAAAAAGAAATTACTTTATCTGAAACTGAAATTAGATTTTCACTTACTGCAAATCCGATTGCTGTTGAAGTAAAACTTTTGCTTGTTGAATACATGGTGTGTTTTAAATCTGCTGCATATGGAGCCCACCATCCTTCTGCCACAACTTTCCCATGCCGCAAAATCATTAAACTGTGTAATTCGTGATTGCTATTTTCAACTGCGTCGATAAATTCTAAAATAGCCTGCGATGAAACTCCTTCTTCCGAGGGTGTGCTTCTTGGTAAATTCCCGTTGTTGGTTTTTTCAGTAGTACATGAAAAGAAAAGAATAGCAAAAAGGGAAATAATAAAAACTTGCTTATTTAGTTTCATCTTTTTTGGTTTAATTAAGTAATTGAGAATTGAAAGTTACCGATTACTTTTGAAAAGAATGTGCCACCCAATTGTTTTTTTCTACAAATCCCACATCTTTTAAACCAAGACTTTCTGCTTTTGCTTTTATATCAGGAATGTCTTCAGAATAAAAGCCACTCATTATTAAAGTGCCACCATGGTTTAAAACTTTGTAGTAGGCTTCCATATCATCAAGCAAAACATTCTTATGAATATTGGCAAATATCAAATCGAAATTTTGATTAGTTAATAATTTTGCATCTCCTAAATAAACATCAATGTTTTTTATTTGGTTGAGTTTTGCATTTTCCAAAGTCCCTTCATATGACCATTTGTCAATGTCAATAGCAGTAATACGTTTGGCTCCTTTCATTGATGCAAGAATACTTAGAATTCCGGTACCGCAACCCATATCAAGAATGGTTTTGCCGCTTAGGTCTTTTTGTAAAATGGATTCAACAATAGTTGCTGTTGTTTCATGGTTCCCTGTGCCAAAGGCCATATTGGGCTCAATCACTATTTCGTATTTTGCCCTGGGATATTCCGTATGAAATGGAGCCCGTATCGAACATTCTCCTCCAATTACAAGTGCTTCGAAATAATTCTTCTCCCATTCTTTATTCCAGTTCTGGTCTTTTATAAATTCAGATTTCACTTCAAATTCAAAATCGTCAGAAAACGCATTCAAAACTTTATTCAGGTTTTCTTCTGAAAAATTTTTATCCGGAATAAAAGCTTCAAAACCTTCTTCTGTTTCAACAAAACTATCAAATCCAATTTCAGCCATTTGAGCATTTAGAATATCGCGAAGCCATTCCTGAAAAGGAGAAAAACTGATTGTTATTTTTTGGTAATCCATTGTGTATTATTTTATTGCCACAAAAGCACAAAAACTCTAAAATTCACTAATATCAAATTACAAATCTTTTAATTCCTCTTCCAATGTTTACCACGTTGAAATTAATAAGGAATCCCAGTCTTTTATTGGTCAATTTCATATGGCTTAGAACTTGAGCTTCCCAAACTGGATTCACATTATCCAAGGCTTTTAATTCGCAAATAACTTCTTCTTCCACAAGGACATCTAATCGAAATCCTTCCTCAAATTCCAGGCCGTCATAAACAATAGGAACTTTTAATTGACGATTACACTTTAGACCTCTTTTTTCAATTTCATGACAAAAACATATTTCATAAACTTTTTCAAGTAATCCTGGACCTAAATTTTTATGCACGGTGTAAGCTGAATTAACAACTATTTTTCCAATTCTTTCCAATTCTGGAGAAATTGGAATAAAACTTTTTTGAATCTCACTCATGGAATCTGTTTTTGGTGGAATTTGGTGCTTTTGTGTTTTAGTGGCTTAAGAAACTAATTGGGTTAAATTTCATGCTTCATATAATAATACCTTACTTTCATTTAAACTTTCAATAAAATATGGATTTGAAAGTGTCCTTTCAGTTACAATATCAACATCTCGCCCAAGCAATTCTCTCAACTTATAATGAAGCGCAAATTAATTATTAGTGTATTCTTCGATTGATAAATTTTTCGAAAAAGAAATAAATATGTTAATGTCGATATTTTCATTAAATCTAGAAGTTACAACAGAACCAAAAGCATACATTTTTTTAATTTGCAATAGTTTACAAACGTCAACAAAATCTTCTTTTTTATTTTCGATATTACTTTGCATACAATACAAATATAGCTTGTTTGAATTAATATTCAATTTGGAATAAATAACAAAAAAAGTCCCACACAAATTGTGCAGGACTTCAATTATAACTTTTTGAACTTTGTTGTGTTTTTTATTAGTAAGCGTTGATGATTTCGATAAAATCTTCAGCTTTAAGTGAAGCACCACCAATTAATCCACCATCTACATCTTTGTTTGCAAATAATTCGCTGGCATTTTTAGGATTACAACTTCCACCGTAAAGAATTGAAGTTTCTTCAGCAATCTCTTCACCAAATTTAGCTGCAATCGCTGAACGAAGATTAGCGTGCATGTCTTGAGCCTGATCAGAGCTTGCAGTTACACCTGTACCAATTGCCCAGATTGGTTCGTAAGCAATAACGATTTTTTTGAAATCGTCAGCAGAAAGTTGGAAAATAGTTTCTTCCAATTGTTTAACAACAAATTCGTTGTGAGTTCCGGCTTCGCGAATTTCCAAAGCTTCACCACAACAGTAAATTGGAGTTAATCCAGCTTCCAGTGCTAAAGCCAGTTTTTTATTTAAAATCTCACTTGTTTCACCATAATACTCACGACGCTCAGAGTGACCAAGAATTACATGTGTTGCGCCAGTTGATTTAACCATGTTTACAGAAACTTCACCCGTGTATGCTCCTTTAGCTTCAGCAGCACAGTTTTGAGATGATACATTAATACGGTCAATATTTACTGCATCAACAACCGAAGTCAGGTGAGTAAAAGGAACTCCCAAAACTACAGTTACATCATCAGCACCTTTTTCCGCAACGATAGAATCTACTGCTTTTGCCAATTCAACACCTTCCTGAACATTGGTATTGCACTTCCAGTTTCCTGCAACTATTTTTTGTCTCATATTCTTGAATTTTAATTTATTAGATATTCGAAAATCGTTCACAAATTTAGCCTATTTGATTAATTTACGGGTAGAAGAAAATTATGTTCTTTTACAATTAACTATTTGTTTAAGAAGCTCGAAGAAAGTCGCAGTTTGCAGTCTCAGATTGCAGTTTTATTTAGGAATATTACTTCCAAATTTGTTTGGATTATGAATCATGAAGTTAATCAGTTTGCCAATTTCAACAGTTTCAGAATGAAGATAATTGTGCTTTTCCGTTGAAATGTAACCACATTCTAAAGCAAAATCTAACCAAACATCTGTTTCGCTGTTTTCTCCATCAGAATCTGTAAGTTTTGAAATGAAATGCCTTGGATATAACCTTTTGCGATATGCTTCTGCAATATTAGCACTGGTTGATCTTGACGAACGTCTTATTTGGTCGGTTAATGAATATTTTTCTTCTTTTGGAAAAGATTTGGACAATTCAAAAATCGTCATTGCCAATTGAAATGACTTTTTATATGCTAATAATTCTTTAAAGTCCATATTTATTTGTTTGGAGTGTTTTACAAAACTATGAAAACTGCGACTGAGACTGCGACTGCAACTGTGGCTGTACACTAATCCTTAAACTCATCCAAAAATTCTTCAACTGTTGGAATATCATTAAAGTGCCATTTCCCCAGAATCGTACCTTCTTCTAATACCAGTAATCCCGGATTTGATCGAATGATAGTTTTTAATGTTACTTCATCGCACGAAAAGAATTCATAAGGCGCTCCGGTTTCTTCGATAAATACATTTATCTCTTCCTGTAATGATGACGTAAGACAAATAAATGATATTTCTTTTCCCGAGGCCCATGTTGCTAACCGGTTAATTTTATCCTGCGATTTCCTGTTTGATTTTTCCAAATCATAAGCAACCAGAATAAAAACATAATTCTCATCATACATAAAGAAGTCAATAACATCATCGCCCTCTTCTGTTGTAATTGTAAAATCATGGATTGGTGGTTGATAGCCCTCCTGTATCAGTTTCGATTCCATGTCTTCATACACCCAGTTGACAGTATCCTGCCATGGGTAGTTTTCTTCAGTAAACTTCTCTGTCTTACCTGTATTTTTGTTTTTGTAATAAAAAATATTTTCGTAGACATCGCCAGGTGCATCCTCCGGAATTTGCATAGCCTCAGGAATATTTACTCCAATTTTATATGGCCTGAAATCAAAAATTGGCAAATGATTATATGAATGAATTACCATTATAAAATAGGCTACTGTTACAATAAATCCGAGAATAATTCCAGGTTTTTCCCCTTGTTTCCATTTTAGCTTTTTTCTGTTAAAAAGAACTATTAAAGCAAATAACGTAAATACAAGGTTTTTATTAAAAGTTGCCCAGTTTGAAATCACAAGAGCATCTCCAAAACATCCACAATCGGTAACCGGATTTTTAATGGCAACCCATAGTGTTAACGGCAAAAAGAATCCCATAAATAGCAACCCGAGCCACGAAAAAAGTTTCATCCAAAGGTTAAAAAGAAAAGCCACTCCTATGGCAAATTCGGCAAAAGCAAGAAAAACGCCCAATGGAAAAGCTGCCCATAAAAGCCAATCCAAACCCATAGCATTAAAATAGTCGGTAAATTTATAAGCCGAACCCCAGGGATCTATGCCTTTTACAAATCCTGAAAAAATAAAAGTAATGCCAAATAGTATTCTTGATATGTGAGCAACAATTTTCATTTCTTTTTCCTGTAAATTAATAATGACCAGAGTATTGATTTTCTTTTATCTTCGGTCTTCTGACTTCCGACCTCAAACTTCTTCATTCTCTTCAAACTCAATTTTTATCATAGCAAAAACGGCATAATTTATCATGTCCAGATAGTTGGCATCAATACCTTCAGAAGCAATGGTTTTTCCTTTGTTATCTTCAATTTGTTTGGTACGTTTTAGCTTCATAAGTATTAAATCGGTATATGAGCTAATTCTCATATTTCTCCATGCCTCTCCATAATCGTGATTTTTATTCTGCATCAAAGCTTTGGCCTGATTAAAATACCGGTCGTACAATTCAAGGGTTTCTTTACTGCTTAGTTCAATATCTGACGGGCCCAGTTCAAGCTGTATTAGCCCCATAATAGCATAATTTATTATTCCTATAAACTCCGGACGAACTCCTTCATCAACCTTGCTAACACCCTTTTCTTCAATGCTTCTTATTCGTTGTGCTTTAATATAAATTTGGTCGGTTAACGATTTCGGTCGAAGAATACGCCAAGCCGTTCCATAATCTTTCATTTTTTTTGAAAAAAGCTCACGGCATATCGATATTACCTTGTCATATTGTTGATTTGTTTTTTCCATTTTCAATTTTTATGAGGCATAAAAGTATTAAAAAATGAGAAATTTGAATGGTTTTGTTTTACATTTGTGTTCAATCATTTATTTAACTAAAAACGGCAGATGCATGTTGATTAGCCAGTCGGCGGGTAAGTTCCAAAAGCGGAAAAACAAAATTAATTTGGGTGAGGTTGAAATGGATTTTGCTATACCTATGGTAATGGGTATTGTCAATGTTACACCCGATTCGTTTTATGATGGTGGAAAAATGGAGGATGAAAAAGTTTTACTTTCCTCGGTGGAACAAATGGTTAAATACGGTGCCTCAATTCTGGATATTGGTGGAATTTCAACCAAGCCCGGGGCACTGATGGTTTCAACAAAAATCGAGTTGGAAAGGTTGTTGCCGGCAGTTCATTCCATACGGAAAAATTTTCCTGATATTCCTATCTCAATAGACACTTTTCGCTCGTGGGTTGCAGTTCGGATTATAGATGAAATCGGACCGATAATAGTCAATGATATATCAGGTGGTACCCTGGATTCAAAAATGTTTGAAACCATTGGTAAACTAAAAGTACCATATATTTTATCACATATTCAGGGCACACCGGCATCCATGCAGGATAATCCGCAGTACAATGATGTGATCAGGGAGATTTCAAATTATTTCAGCGATAGGGTAAAAAAGCTTACCAAGTTTGGGGTGGAGGACATAATTATTGACCCGGGTTTTGGGTTTGGCAAAAACCTGGATCACAATTACGATCTGTTAAACCGCTTGGATGCATTTAAAGTTTTTCAATTGCCGGTAATGGTTGGTTTAAGCCGTAAATCAATGATATGGAAAGCTTTGGATAACAGTCCGGAGGAAGCCTTAAACGGAACAACGGTTACAAATACACTGGCATTAATGGGGGGAGCAGACATTTTAAGAGTACACGATGTAAAAGAAGCAGTAGAAGCAGTAAAGATTTTTTGTGAATTAAAGGCAACAGTAAAAAAATGACGGCTTTTATTACCATAAGATTTTTAGATATCATCGATATTTTATTGGTGACATTTTTACTTTACCAGCTGTACAGGCTCCTCAAAGGTACTGTTGCATTTAATATTATTGTTGGCTTGTTTTCGCTCTATCTGTTCTGGCTTGTTGTCAAGTTGTTAAATATGGAGCTGATCGGTACAATTATGGGCCAGTTTATTGGTGTTGGAGTTTTGGCCTTAATTGTTGTTTTCCATCCCGAAATCAGAAAGTTTCTGGTTTATATCGGTACAAACTACAACTTAAACAAGGTTCTGGCACTCGATAAATTGTTAGGGACACACAAGAAAAGAACCATAAACCAGGAACAAATTGATATTCTTGTAGATGCGTGCCTTTCAATGTCAAAATCGCATACTGGGGCATTAATTGTGATTACACGTACAAATGAACTACTTGACCAGATTACTACGGGCGAAAAAATGAATGCTAAAATATCCTCTTCATTATTGAGAACCATCTTTTTTAAAAATACACCTTTGCACGATGGAGCGGTAATTATTCGTGGAAACAAGATTGCAGCAGCAGGTTGTATTTTACCGCTTACACAAAAAGATGTGGATAAGGCATTGGGTTTACGACATCGTGCTGCCATAGGAATAACGGAAAACACTGATGCGGTTTGTATTATTGTTTCGGAGGAAAGAGGTTCAATATCATTTGCAAAAGATGGGGAAATTGTTCGTCGCTTATCTAAAGAAAAATTGATTAATTTCCTCGAGGAAAACATCACTACACCCCTTATGTAAATCTACACTTTTAGTTTAATAAATAGTCGGATTAATTTTAACCACAACATTTTGATATTCCCGTATAGTGGTTTGGAAAAACAGAAAAAAATGAACAGAGTTTGTAATTTATTTAATATTAAATATCCTGTAATCCAGGGTGGTATGGTTTGGTGCTCTGGATGGAAACTGGCTTCGGCAGTAAGTAATGCAGGTGGACTGGGGCTTATTGGCGCAGGTTCGATGTATCCGGAAGTTCTTGAAGAACACATAATAAAATGTAAAAAGGCAACATCCTTACCTTTTGGAGTAAATGTACCTTTAATGTATCCCGAGGTAGAAAAAGTAATGAATATTATTGTTGATCAAAAAGTTCCTGTTGTATCTACATCGGCAGGCAGCCCGAAGAATTGGACAGGCTGGTTAAAAGAAAGAGGGATTATTGTGGCACATGTTGTTTCCAGTGCTTTTTTTGCTCAAAAATGTGAAGTTGCCGGTGTTGATGCAATTGTAGCCGAAGGTTTTGAAGCCGGAGGACATAACGGAAGAGAAGAGACTACCACTTTAACATTAATTCCTTCGGTACGAAAAGCAACATCATTACCATTACTTGCAGCCGGTGGGATATCTTCAGGGCGCTCGATGTTGGCGGCAATGGCATTAGGAGCTGAAGGTGCTCAAATTGGTTCAAGGTTTGCAATTTCTGAAGAATCATCGGCTCATCACGAATTTAAAAAGCTGGTTACTGAATTAGGGGAGGGAGGAACAAAATTATCCCTTAAAAAACTGGCACCTGTAAGGCTCATTAAAAATGAATTCTTTAAGGCGGTGTTTGATGCCGAGCAAAATGGAGCAAGTGCGGAAGAGTTAAACAAATTACTCGGCAGGGGAAGAGCAAAAAAAGGAATGTTTGAAGGAGATATGAAAGAAGGGGAACTGGAAATAGGTCAGGTAGCAAGCCTGATTTCGGAAATAAAACCTGTTAAACAAATAATGACAGATATAATTACTGAGTATAATTCGGTTCGTAAAGAGATGGCTAAAGGAAATAGTTTTGAGTTTTAACGTATCAACTTTCTTGAGAATGCTAAAATTTTATTCAATACTGTCTAACTAATAAAGAAAAGATTTCTCGCTTCGCAACGGAATGCAATGAAGTGAAAGGATCTTTTATAAATCGTTATTTTTTGACCGACGACTGTTGATTTTAACTATTTATTGGTGGAAATATATTCTTTGTTCTTTCATCGATATTAAAATACTGTAACACCATAAATGTGTAGAGGAAAATATACAGAATTGATGATATTACCGTGGATATTCCGATAATTACCCAATACCAGTCGGGAAGAGCCACCGCCGTATTTTCCGTACCGATTATATTTTTTGTAAGCCCCATTACTGATAAAGGAAAAGTAATTATAAAACCTACCAGCCACACAATAATAAATCCGATGATATTGATTAAAAATGTTCCCCACCATTGAGAATTTACCATCATGACCGATCGCTTTAGTGCATGACTAATTCCCTTTTTCTCGAGAAAGAGAATCACAAAGGATAAGGACAGTGTATTGGCAAAATAAATACCGGGTACAAAGCAAAGCATAAATCCAACAATTGTAATAACAAAAAAGATTAAGCCAGTTCCAATTGCCATCAACCCGTTGGAAAAAAACTGCGGTGTAATTTCTGTCAGGTCGAAATCGCTGTTTCCCTTTTTCAAATAGGCATCAATGAAAGTGTAATAGGTTGCAATTAATAAACATTGTACAAAAAGTCCGAATAATGCAAAAAGTAAAACATTGGTATAAAATGGACCAAGATTGGCCAGCAAAGCTTCCGGATCGGCAAAATCAATTTTACTGATTACATTTTTTTGAAGATAAACATGAACTACTGCATAAAGTACAATAAAAGGCAAAACATAAACTGTAATCAGTTTGGTTATAATCTGCTTTTCCTGTTTTAAAAATAAAAATGAATCTGAGAAAATATCACCAACTTCTCTTTTCTTTCTGAATTGAATCTGTTTGTCAGCCATTAAATTTATGAATGGGGATTTTAAAATGTACTTTTTTCAATCTGGTATTTATTTCTTTCCGATGCACTTCGGGAAATCAATTCGCCTAAAAATCCACCTAAAAAGAATTGCGCTCCAATAATCATTGAAGTAAGAGCGATATAAAAATATGGGCTGTTGGTAATAAGGTTTCCTACAATTCCATGTTTAAGTTCTATAATTTTTTGAATCCCCAGCCATATTGAAGCTGCAAATCCAATCAAAATCATAATTACTCCAAGAATACCAAAAAAGTGCATCGGGCGTTTTACAAACCTCGAGATAAAAGTTACCGATAACAAATCCAGTGGTCCACGGACAAATCGTTCCATTCCGAATTTGGTAACGCCATATTTCCGTTCGCTATGAATAACAACCTTTTCTCCAATATTTTTATATCCTGCCCATTTTGCGAGAACCGGAATATAACGGTGCATATCGCCATACACTTCGATACTTTTCACCACGTTTTTACGGTATGCTTTTAATCCACAATTCATATCATGAAGTTTTATACCGGTAATACAACGAACAGTGAAATTGTAAATTTTACTGGGTATATTTTTAGAGAAGACCGGATCGTATCTCTTTTTTTTCCATCCGGAAACCAGATCAAATCCGTCTTCTTTAATCATTTTATATAGCCCCGGTATTTCATCCGGTGAATCTTGCAAGTCGGCATCCATAGTTAACACAACATCACCCTGTGCCACATCGAAACCACAATATAAGGCTGCCGACTTTCCGTAGTTTCTTCTGAATTTAATTCCTTTAACATTGGCATTTTTGTTTTGAATCTGTTCAACTACCTGCCATGAATTATCTTTGCTACCATCGTCTATCATAACAATTTCGTAGGTGAAACTGTTATTTTTCATTACTTTCTCAATCCAGGCTACCAACTCCGGAAGTGATTCTTCTTCGTTAAATAGTGGAATAACTACGGATATATCCATAAAAAAATAAAAATTTATTCGGGAATCTCGTCCTCAGGATTCTTTTTAATAAATATTGCAGTGATTAATGATACTATTGTTCCAATTAATGCACCTCCTAAAATTCCCCAAATTACCATCATTGTCGGAGTTTGGAATTTTGCGGTCATTTCAAGTGCCATTTCCATTTGTTCTTCAGGAACATTTCCTTTTGCCAGCATTTGTTCTTCAGTAAAGAGACGAAGTTGTTCCTGCAAAGAAGGATCTATTACTGTGTACAGCAGATAAGTATAGATACTTGAAATTATTGATGCAAAAACCATCGTAAGTAATCCCGCCAGAAATACTTGTCCGTAAGTAGCAAATCCACCAAGCTCTTTTTTATAGCTGATTTGCCCCCAGATAATACCTGCAAGAATAACAGGATAACTTAAGTACTGGGAAACTTTAGAAAATGGATTTCCGATTACATAAAACACTACAGAAATAAGAATGGTGACAATAGCTAAATAAACACCAGAGAGCATTGTTGATTTCCAGATTGATACTGATTTTTCTTCCATGATAGCTGTTTTTTAGTTAAGGTTCGACAAATATAAATCTATTTTTTATTGAAAGCTTATTTTATTAGGATGTTCTGAAGTTTTAAAAAATAAATGATTTTGACATTTTCTTAAAACAGCATTAAGTTAACAAAAATATTTCATTCGTTTAAAATTGTTTTCTTTTAGATTTAACTCGTATAACTCGCTTCGAATCATTCTTATATATGCAAAACAGAACTAGTTTGTTTAATTAATTAAGTACTGATATTTTACGCAATAAGTACATTTTATAAGTTTTAAATTACATAGTATCCTTTTTTATTTGGTGAAAGATTAAAATTTTCTACTTTTGCGCCCGGGTAAGTCCTGTGCGACCAGCTCCTGCTGAATCCCCCCAGG
>CAJXZG010000013.1 GCA_913063265.1 uncultured Prolixibacteraceae bacterium
AAGGCATGAAATATCCGATTCACTTAGGTGTTACCGAAGCCGGTGAAGGTGAAGACGGAAGATTAAAATCTGCGGTAGGTATAGGTGCTTTACTTGCCGATGGTATTGGTGATACCATCAGGGTTTCGCTTACTGAAAAACCAGTTAGAGAGATTCCTGTGGCAACAAAGCTGGCCCAACATTTTAACAGTTACCTTAACCATGAAGAGATAACTGCTCCTTTAATTGCCCAGGGTAATCCTTTTGAATATGAAAGACGTTCAACCCGCCCTGTGCTTAATATGGGAGGGAAAGAGCTACCAGTGGTAATTGCAGATCTTGGAGAAAGAAGTCTGAGTGAAATGATACCGATCAGGGGAAAGTTGATTCCTGACTATTTTCTTTCAGGCAATAAAATATTAGATATTAAAGGGGAAGAATACCCTGTTATTACACTTGAAGAATATCTTTTTGAAAGTACCCGCTGGGGAAGGATGAAGTTTATCCGAACTGATAAAATGGAGTTCGACCGTTTTATGAAATTGCATCCCGAAATCATCACAAAATTAAAGCAGACAAGAAAAACCGTATTAATTCTTGAGAGTTTTAATAAAAATCCAATGGCAGAATTGAGAGCATTTTTTATGGCTCTTGAAGCACATATTTGGAAAGTGCCGGTAATAATTTACCGAAAATACAATGAAGCTCAACTGGAAGATCTGCAAATAAAATCTTCTGCTGATTTGGGAGGTTTATTCCTTGATGGTTATGGAGATGGCATTTGTCTCTCAAACGATAGTGAGAACATCACATTTACAGAATTGAAGGATCTTGGTTTCGGAATTTTGCAGGCAAGCAGAATGAGGGTTTCTAAAACAGAATTTGTTTCCTGCCCGGGCTGCGGCCGTACCCTATTCGATTTGCACGAAACCACTTTGAAAGTTAAAGAACATTTTAAGCATCTCGACCATTTAAAAATTGGTATTATGGGTTGTGTAGTAAACGGACCGGGTGAAATGGGTGATGCAGATTACGGTTTTGTTGGAACAGGAAACAACAAAGTAAATCTTTATAAAGGATTAAAACCCGTCAAAAGACATATTCCATACGAAAACGCAGTGGAAGAACTGGAACAGGTTATACGGGAAAATGGTGACTGGAAAGATCCGGTCGACTAATCCATTGCGGACATCTCGGTCATCAGGTTTGATAATAATTCCTGAAATTCCTGAATTTCTTTAATTTTTGTATTGGGAGAATAACTGATTTTGTGCGTTTTGCTATCCCTGGTAATTTCGATTACTTCATCACAACCATCAACGCAAACATTACACTCTGAGTAAGTTAGGGTTTTAAATGTATTAAAATTGAAAGAAGAAGAAATTAAGGTCCATTCTTCGATTGAAAGCGGTCTTTCCTTTTGTACGGTACCCTCATTTTCTCCGCATGGAATATGTCTCAGGTACTCAATTTTGGATAACGTTATTTTAATTTCCTCAAGGCCTGCGCACCAACCGCATTGCAATTTGTACTCTATTATGAAATCAGGTTCTAATTCAGTAATTGTATCGTTTTTGTTACAACCTGTAAAAAAGTAAACAAAAAGAATTAAGATAAACTGCTTCACAGGAAATTTCATATTTGTCAAATTTAAATTGATTAGTAGATATTTTAAGTTTATATTCTTCCGACTGTTATACATGATTAATTTAAACAGAAATAAGTTGCGTAAACGAAAAAAATCTTTCCCATACTCATTTAATTATTTTTTAAAAGGGTTATAATTCATAGCAAAATCTGTCTCATGGTTGTTTCGACAGGATTGATTAAGTTTGCTATCTAATTTTTGAAAAATCAAAACTTATGGCAAAAACATATTGGAAACCCGGAACAATTATTTACCCACTTCCGGCAGTAATGGTAAGTTGTGGAGAAAATGAAGAAGAATATAATATTATAACTATAGCCTGGACAGGCACAATAAACAGCGATCCTCCCATGTGTTATATCTCGGTTCGCCCGGGAAGACATTCTTATGATATTATCAAGCGAACAGGTGAATTTGTAATCAATTTAACTACAGAAAAACTTGCCCAGGCAACAGACTGGTGTGGTTGCCGTTCAGGAAGAAAGTACAACAAATGGAAAATGATGGGACTTACTCCATCGCCGGCAAAAATCGTTAAAGCTCCAATTATCTATGAATCTCCGGTTAATATAGAATGTCGTGTTAAAGACATCATCGAACTGGGTACGCATCATATGTTTATCTCCGACGTGGTAAGTGTTTCGGTTGATGACCAGTACCTTAACGAAGATAAAGCTTTTAGTTTTGCCAAAGCTGATCCCCTTATTTATAGTCATGGACATTATTTTGGACTGGGAGAAAAAATCGGTAAATTTGGCTGGACTGTAGAAAAGAAAAAGAAGAAAAAATAAAGAAAGTCAGAAGGCTGAAGTAAGAAGAAAAATATAATTTTGAAATTATGGCCACCTGTCTTGACTTGAAGGACATTATTTTGGAATATTTATGAAATTGCCCCTATACCCTGAAAATAAAAATCGATCCTGAACAATATTTATCCTGATTTGTAATTATTGAATCTTTCCAAATACTATTTTTGGAAACAATTTAAAGATGCATTATAATGAATAAATTTTTAGTAGTAATTTTTTTAATGAGTTTAGGAATGGTAAAAGCACAAGACAATCCGCTTTTAAAAGATTTTAACACACCGCACGAAACTGCTCCGTTTAATACAATTGAAAACGAGCATTTTTTACCTGCTTTTAAAGAGGCAATAAAACAAGGTGAAACAGAAATAGAAAAAATAAGGTCGAATAAAGAAACACCGACGTTTGAAAATACTGTAGTAGCAATGGATAAGGCTGGTCGTCTGTTGTCAAGAACGGCAGGAGTATTTTTCAATTTACTGAGTTCTGAAACCAACGATGAACTGCAAAAAATAGCACAGGAAGTTTCACCAATGTTAACAAAATTTCAAAACGACATTTATCTGGATCCCGTTCTTTTTGAAAGGGTTAAGAGAGTTTACAGTCAAATTGATAAACACCAGCTTACTCCCGAAGAAAAAACTTTAATTGAAAACAGTTATGTTGAATTTGTTCGAAAAGGAGCCAATTTATCAGAAAAAGATAAAGAGAAATTCAGGGAAATAAGTACGGAAATATCAAAACTTACTCTTGAGTTCGGAGAAAATGTACTGAAGGAAACCAATGCCTACGAACTACTTATTACAGAGAAAGACAAACTTTCAGGATTACCGGAAGGAACGCTGGAAGCAGCAGCAGGAAAGGCAAAAGCTAAAGGGAAAGAAGGTTGGTTGTTTGATATTACCATGCCAAGTTACCTTCCATTCATGAAATACGGCGATAACCGTGAACTTCGAAGAAAACTTTACATCGCGTACGGTTCAAAATCTTTTAAAGGAAATGAATTTGACAACCAGGATAACGTAAAGCGAATTGTTGAACTTCGGATTGAAATGGCAAAATTACTGGGTTATGATAATTACGCAGAATATGTACTGGAAAGAAGAATGGCAATGAGCCCTGAAGGTGTGTATAAACTTCTGGATGATTTGTATGATGCTTCGCACAAAGTTGCATTGGAGGAAAAAGCTGAAGTTGAAGCCTTTGCTAAACAAAATGGCTTCGAAGGCGAATTAATGCCATGGGACTGGAGTTACTACAGTGAAAAGCTGAAAGTTGAAAAATTTGATTTGAACGACGAAATGCTTAAACCGTATTTTAAACTTGAAAATGTTGTTGATGGAGTTTTTGGACTTTCTACAGAGTTATTTGGAATTACATTTAGAGAGAATAAAGATATTCAGGTTTATAACGAAGAGGTGACAGCCTATGAAGTTTTTGACGCAGATGGTAAGTTTCTTTCTGTTTTATATACCGATTTTCATCCTCGTGCAGGGAAACGCGGTGGTGCCTGGATGAATGATTTTAAGGGACAATGGAAAACAGACGGAGTAGATTCTCGTCCGCATATTACCATTGTTATGAATTTTACCCGTCCGACTGAAACAAAACCGGCCCTGCTGACTTTTAGTGAAGTAGAAACATTTATGCATGAGTTTGGTCACGCTTTACACGGAATGTTGGCGAATTCCACATACTCCAGTTTATCAGGTACAAATGTATATCGTGATTTTGTTGAGCTTCCGTCACAAATTATGGAAAACTGGGCTGTAGAAAAAGAGTTTCTCGACCGATTTGCAAAGCATTACAAAACCGGAGAAAATATACCTGATGAACTGGTTAATAAAATTGTTGCATCACAAAATTACCTCGCAGGATATCTTTCAATTCGACAGCTTAGCTTCGGGTATCTTGATATGGCATGGCACACACTTGAAAAACCTTACAAAGGCAATGTGAAAAAGTTTGAGGAAAAGTCCTGGGAAAGAACGCAAATTTTCCCATCGATTGACGAAGTTTGTATGAGTACTCAATTCGGACATTTATTTGCAGGAGGTTATGCTGCCGGTTATTATGGTTATAAATGGGCAGAAGTTTTGGACGCCGATGCTTTCAGCGTATTTAAAGAAAAGGGATTATTTAACAAAGAAGTTGCACAATCATTTCGCGAAAATATTCTGGAAAAAGGAGGCACAGAACATCCAATGGTTTTGTACAAACGATTTAGAGGACAGGAACCAACAGTGGATGCCTTACTGGAAAGAAGTGGACTAAAATAACATTTTGAAATAATCAATTTTAAAGGTCAATCATAAAAAATTTGATTGGCCTTTTATTTTGAAAATGGTAATTTAGGGCTCACATTTTTATCAACCAAAAACCGAAAAATGCATTTAACCCGGATTTCGTTATTAACGCATAAATTTCCGACAAAGGAACATTATCCTTTTTCCCTGCCCCTGCTTCAACAGACAAAAGAAATAAATTTTAATACACCCGTAACCATTTTTGCCGGAGAAAATGGAAGTGGAAAATCCACGCTGCTCGAAGCAATTGTTGAAGCTTGTGGAATTTATATCTGGCGAAATTCGTTAATTTCCAGACACAGTTATAACAAATTTGAAAAACAACTGCAACGCTTTATAAAGATAGGCTGGACGAATGGTATAGTTCCCGGGGCATTTTTTGGCTCCGACACTTTTAAAGATTTTACTTACTATCTGGAGCAATGGGCATCAACAGATCCCGGACAATTAAAATACTTTGGAGGTAAATCACTGGTTAGTCAATCGCATGGACAGTCGATGATGATGTATTTTAAATCACGATATAAACTAAAAGGGATATATTTTTTAGATGAACCGGAGACTGCGTTATCTCCAAAAAGTCAGCTGGAACTTTTGAAAGTTATAAAAGAAAATTCTGAGGCCGGACATGCGCAGTTTATATTAATTACTCATTCACCAATCCTGCTGGCTTGCGAAAATGCAACCATCTATAATTTTAATAAAATTCCATTGAACCGTATTGAATATAAGAATACGGAGCACTACAAGGTTTACAAAAAGTTTTTAATGGACAGGTAGAATCAAATATTGTATAAAAAGAATAGCACCACAAACTGCGGTGCTATTCTTTTTATAATTGAATCTGAATTTTTTTATGCTTCGATCATTTTCTGATACTCATCTGCCGACATTAAGTCTGAAAGTTCCGATGAATCAGAAATATTAATTTTAATCATCCAACCTGCATGGTATGGATCTTTGTTTACCAATTCAGGTTCATCTGCCAAAGCCTCATTAACTTCAGCAACTTCACCACCAACAGGCATAAATAAATCAGAAACAGTTTTTACTGCTTCAACAGTACCAAAAGTTTCTCCTTTGTCCAAAGTTTCACCTTCAGTTTCGATTTCCACAAAAACTACATCACCTAATTCGCCCTGAGCAAAATCGGTTACTCCAATGGTTGCAACATCGCCTTCAACACGAACCCATTCGTGATCCTGAGTGTATTTTAAATCTGCCGGAATATTCATATCAATGACTCTTAAATTTTGGTCAAAAATAATACTTTTTAATGAAAGATATGGTTATTAAAATAAAGCTTTTCAAAAATAGCTGATAATAATTCTTAATGCCACCCCAATAAAAATGAAAGTCATTTTGTATTATTGCAAAAATTTATTCGCATGTTCTCCGAAAAAGCAAATAATATCGAATCATTAATTCCGGTTGCAAAAAAGCTGGTTCAACATTTTCCCGAAAACAGGGTATTCGCATTTTACGGGAAAATGGGTGCCGGTAAAACTACTTTTATACAAGCAGTATGTAAAATACTTGGTTCAGAAGATAATGTAACCAGTCCTACTTTCGCCTTAATAAATGAGTACACTACTGATAAACTCAATTCCATCTTTCATTTCGATTTTTACAGAATTAAAGATATCGAGGAAGCATTCGATTTAGGTTATGAGGATTATTTGTACAGTGGAAGTTACTGTCTTATAGAATGGCCTGAAATGATTGAAACGATCTTGCCGGAAAATATTGTAAAGGTAAGGATTGAAGTTTCAGGGAATGGTTTGAGAAATATTTCAGCCAAAATTGTATAGTCCGGGATGAATTAACAATACGTTTGTTTAGAACCTGATTCCTCATTTTGAAATTTCAGCTTTAGAATGTAACTTGTTCACCGATAAAAACGAACAATAACCGGCATAAATCAAATGCGAAATGCAACCAAAGGAAGAATCAAAAGGAAAAGATCTGATTTCGAAAACAATGTTGATGCCCCAGGAAGAAATGCTTGAGGTAAAAAAAAGAGGCCAGAAAATTAAGATTGGTATTCCTTCTGATTATTCAAAGGTTGAATACAGGGTTCCTCTTACTCCACAGGCAGTTGATCTTCTTGTATCTTATGGTCATGAAATTCTTATTGAGACCAATGCAGGTCAGTCCGCCAGTTATGGAGATGAAGCTTATCGTGAAGTTGGCGCAATAATAGTTGAAGACAGTTCTCAGGTTTTTCAGTGTGATATTATACTCCGCATTTCCCCTTTTAGTAGCGATGAAATTGATAAACTCCGGGGAAACCAGGTAATTATCTCCAGTCTTCAACCACAAGCTCATTGCAGAGAAACAATTCAAAAAATGATGCAGAAAAAGGTTACTGCTATCGCTTTTGAATACCTTGAAAACGAAGATGGATTTATGCCTTTTGTACATCAGATGAGTCAGATTGCAGGAGCAACTTCTATTACTATTGCAAGCGAATATTTAAGTAAATCACGGGAAGGTAAAGGAGTTCTTTTTGGAGAAGTAACAGGTGTTACGCCAGCTGAACTGGTAATAATAGGAACAGGAACAGCTGCTGAATATGCAGCCAAAGCAGCTCTGGGACTGGGTATTTTTGTAAAAGTTTTTGATACTTCTATTTCTGATTTAAGTAAACTTGAAGAAAAGCTTGGACGTCGGATATTTACTTCAGTTTTCTATCCAAAGGTTTTGAAAAAGGCACTTGTTTCTGCCGATGTTGTGATTGGTGCTATGGCTTTTAACAGTGTTTTGAAGTTTAAGGTTTCAGAGGAACTGGTGAAAAAGATGAAAGAAGGTTCGGTTATAATTGATTTAAATGCCAGCCAGGGTGGATGCTTTGAAACTTCGAAATGTACAACATTTAATGATCCAACCTATGTTAAACATGGAGTGGTACACTATTGTGTTCCAAATTCTCCGGCACTTGTTGCAAGAACTGCCTCAATTTCGATGAGTAATATTCTTATTCCTGTATTGCTTTCCATAAGCGATGATGGCGGAGTTAATAATTACATCAAATCTTCAAGAGGATTTCGTAAAGGAGTTTACATATATCATGGAATTCTTACCAATCATGAACTTGGATATATGTTTAATATTCCTGCAAAAGAAATTGACTTGTTATTAGCAGTATTCTAATCCAGTGTCATAAAAAGATTAACCTGGCATTGGCTGTGTTTACTTTTCTGATTTTGTATAATCCTGAAAATAATATCAATTTAAGCGACATTTCAGACCTGAAACGTTACTAGTCTTCCTTAGCTTCCCAAATTATCTTTTTCCCAAACCCTAAACGGTTATCAGTCATTTTAATATAGTCCACATGAACTATCCATAAAGACGTCTTCATCAGAACTGCAAAAGGAAATCTTTTCAGATAAGCTTTTTTTGCTTTTTCCGCCAGTTCGCTTTTAGGTATTTCCATTAATCCCCGAAATTGAATTCCCCTGATTTTTCCAACCACATTGGTTTCCAGAACTACACTGCCGGCCACTCTTGGGTTTGTATTCACATCCTGAACATGTTTTGTACTATCGTCTGATGTAAAAACAAAACAATTTTCCTCTTCCAGATACACATAGAAACAATTGGCACACCAAGGATTATTTTCCACACAACTTGCCAGGGTTAATACATGATGTTTATGAATAAAATCAATAATTCGTTTTTCAGGATTCTTCATTTCGTTTAATTGAGGGGCTAAAAATAGTTGTATATTCGTAGATATCAAAAAAGTAAAACCCAATGACAACAATAAAAACAATATACCTTGGAGATTTACGTACCGAGAACGAACACCTGCAATCGGGCAACAAAATAATTACTGATGCCCCGACCGATAACCAGGGCAAAGGAGAAGCTTTTTCCCCCACCGATTTGTTGGCAACAGCACTTGGAAACTGTATAATGACAATAATGGGAATTAAAGCAAGAGATAACGGAATTGACATACAAGGTACCGAAGTAGATGTCACGAAGATAATGGCTTCAGATCCCAGGCGTGTAGCTGAAGTTATCGTTGAATTCACTTTCCCTGAAAAGGATTATTCCGAAAAAGAAAAACAGCTGATTGAAAGTGTAGCCGGAACAAGTCCGGTGCCTTTAAGTTTGCACCCCGATTTAAAACAAACAATCAAATTTAACTGGTAGCAACGATGTGCGAATCATGCACAATAAACTAATAATCAACACTTTTATATTGAAATTCTGATTGCTATTTTTGTTTTACTATTTTCTTTTCAAACCTTTGTTTGGTGGTTTCCCCTTTTACGAAATAAACTCCATTCGGAATTGCGTCCGGTAAAAAAACTGTATCTCCGGCTTTATATTTTTTTACACTTTTTCCTTGCACATTAAAAACTTCCAGGTAAACAAGCTCCTCACCCACTGGTAATTGTAATGAAAAACTCTCAGAAAAAGGATTGGGATAAATTCTGATTTCGTTGGATTCGTTTAACTTATCAACTGAAAGAATCTTATCGGTTTTTGAAATCAGCCATAAATCCGGATCAATTTTTATTTCTGAAACATTGAAACCAACTTCAACCACAAACTCCTGATTATTGCTTGTATGATTTAATCTAAAATCTGCCGAATCGGTTTTAGTAAAGTTATACGCTCTAACAGGTACAGGCATTTCATAAAAATCCACTGAAGGATGAGTAGTACTTTGTGACAGCACAATACTTAACATATCCTCATTTTGCATTTTAAATTCTGCTGAATAAATCGGATATCCCTCACCAAAATACCAGTCATTAAAATACTCTATTAAACTTGTATCGCCAACCAACTCCATATGCTTTTGAAAATCAGAGGTTAAAGCAAAACCATTGGCCACTTTCGGGTCGTTGTAATAATTTCTCATACCTGTAAAGAATGCTTCATCACCAATAATCCACCTTATCATGTGCAACAAATATGCACCTTTGGAGTATGAAAGTCTGGAGCTAAAAATATCGCTAACATTTGTAGTATCTTTTACATAAACCGAACCATCCGGTTCGCGGGTAATACGATTCACATGACCACTTTTAAAAAAAGGCCACCAATATCCATCCTGAAGATTTTCATATACTATTCCGGATAAATAAGTTGCAAATCCTTCATTTAGCCATATATCGTGCCATGAACCACAGGTAATATAATTGCCAAACCACTGATGGGCCAACTCGTGGGCAATTAGTTCGTAACCAAAACCTCCCATAAAACTCATGGTTTGATGCTCCATACCACCACCCCAACCAAATTGAGCATGACCGTATTTTTCATTTGCAAACGGATATTCACCAAATATTTCGTTAAACAGTTCCATAAATTCGATGGTAACTTTTGCATCCTCTTTTGCTTTATCCAGGTTTTCAGGATAAACATAGTTAAGGATTTCAATTTGTCTTCCATCTTTCAAATCCACCCAATCAGAGAATTCAGCATAATTTGTAACTGCTATTGCAACCAGATAAGTTACTATAGGGTGACGATGTTTCCAATGCATTCTACGCAATCTGTTTTCTACAGAATTGTATACAACGATTCCGTTACTTGCTGTTTTATATTGCTCCGGGGTTGTTACAATGATATCCACAGAATCAATTTTATCGACAAGCGACTGTTTACAAGGCCACCACTCCATTGCGCCATAAGGTTCAGAAAGTGTCCAGATAACTGGAACTCCCTCATGTTCAGCCTGAACAAATGAACCAAATCCCATATCCTCAGCTTCAGGCTCTCCCTGATAATATACTTGCACAGAATCGATTTGTTCTGTTTCCAAAGGTGTTGACAGGGAGATTGTTAATTTATTGTTTTCATGTATAAAATTTACCATCTGATTATTCTGAACTACAGAATCGACTGTCAAATTATTGCTTAAATCGAATTCTATCTCACTTAATAGATCAACCTGACTAACAAAATAAGATGTAACGCTTCCTTTTATATACTTAATGTTGGGATTGATTTCCCAATCCATTCTTTGATAAATCAAGTTGGTTTTTCTATAACTCCGGCTCTCTTTAAAAAGTGACTTTTTCACAAATCGGGACTTGTCCTGAAATGCAATTTTATCTGTAAACTCAGGATCCGGTTTTTGAGCAAAAGCAAAAACTGGAACCAGAATTAATACCAGAATATTTATAAGACTTTTTATCATATGCTAATGGTAAAATCAAACATGGGTGAATTTAAAATTTACAAACAGGTGTTTCAAACTATTGTTTTGATTACGATATTTCAAATAAAACAAATTCCGCAATTATTAAGATTAGTACATCACGTTTTTTCCGAAAAATTTATAATACGTCCATCCATATCATTCCCGGTTTCACTGTTTAATGGAAATTTAATTGGCTTATTATCTCTTGTCGACCGATAAATTGCAGTAAATAATTCAACGGTTTTTCTACCATCTTCGCCTGTTACCAATGGTTCGGTATTGTTTTGAATAGCTTGCAAAAAATTTTCTATTTGACGCTCCATATAATAAACCATCGGATCGATATTATGAAAATATTCTGAATCTTCTTTATTCCATTTTTCCAGCAATTTTTCTTCACCGGATACCGACCAGATATCATTTATTGGCGGCTCTAAAATTCCTGACATTCCGGCGATAAACATGGCCCCTCCATCGGTTTGTACACCTACTGAAGCACCGTTTTCTCCATGAACATGTACCTTACCATAAATCCCGGGTTTTTGCGAATTACTCACAATGACATTCCCGATTGCCCCGTTTTTGAATTTTATAATTGCTACGGCCGTATCCTCGACTTCAATATAGGGATGATTTAGATTCTCCCATTTCCCGTAAACCTCATCAATTTCACCCATTAACCAAAGAAGAATATCCAGTTGGTGAGGAGCCTGATTAACCAACACCCCGCCACCTTCCATAAGCCAGGTTCCGCGCCATTCATCAGAATCGTAATAACTTTTATCGCGCCAACCGAGCATATTTATTGTTCCAAAAACCGGCTTGCCTATTTTTCCTGATTCAATTGCTTTTTTTACTCTTTGTACTGGTTCATACCAACGCCTTTGACTGATAACCCCAAGTTTTACTCCTGCCTTTTTGCAGGCTTCAATCATAGCGTCTGAATCTTCAAGAGTTGATGCCAATGGTTTTTCCACCAAAATATTTACACCCGATTTTGCTGCTTCTAAAACGGGCTCCAAATGAAACGGATGCGGTGTGCAAACAATTACCAAATCAATATTTTCCTTTTCTGCTAATTCTGAAATTTTAATGTAAAAAGGAACATTATATTTTGCTGCAAAATTTTTAGCGGTTTTTTCGGTCCTGCTCCAAACACCGGCAAGTTTTGCATTATCCAGATTGTTAATTGCCCTTGCGTGCAAATGAGCTACTTTTCCACAGCCCAGGATGGCGATGTTGTAGGAAAAGTCAGAAGTTCGATGTCCGGAGCCGGAAGTATTGTTTTTGTTGTTCATAATTTTGGTCTTATAATACTCCCCGGGTTTAAACCCGGTGTTATTTATATTAAAGTCCTTCGGACTTTTGAATTAAACATCTGTGTAGTAATAGATTTTTACTCCCCTCCCACGGAGGGGCTGGGGGAGGCCGGAACTAAAATTACTTTATTTAATCCCGGTTCTTTATTGTACAAACGTTTAAACCATTCTGCACCTTCTGAAAGCGGGGCAATAGCAGTAATCATTTTATCGACCTCTATTTTTCCGGACGCTAACAAATCGAGCACCATCTCATATTCTCCATTAATAGCGCAACTGCCCAAAAGTGAAATTTCAGTGGTTACAATTTTTTGCAAGGGAACTTTTATTTCAGGACTGATATTTCCAATCAATACAGCGGTCCCGCCTTTTCGCAAATTATCGATACATAAATTTACAGTTTCCGAAATTCCAACCACTTCAAAACCAAAATCAACTCCCCGGTTTTTAGTCAACTCCTTTATCTTTTGAACAACATTATTATCTGAACTTTTAAAAGTATGTGTAGCACCAAATTCTCCGGCCAGTTTTAATTTTGTATCATCCAAATCGACAGCGATAATTGGATAGACACCTGCAATTTCCAATATCTTTATTACAAACATACCAACCATTCCGGCACCCACAACAACCGCACTTTTGCCAGGTTGAATTTTTGAAATGTTTACCGCATGTGCTGCTACTGCAACCGGTTCAACCATAGCTGCCTGTTCATAAGAAACATTGTCAGGAAGCTTGTACAAAATGTGGGCAGGTACAGAAACATAATCTGCAAAAGCCCCATTCCTCTTGTATTCCTTAGGAGAAACACCAAAAACTTTTCTGTTTTCGCTTAAATTATACCGTCCGTTTAACGTGTACCAGTCGTTTAATGGATAAATTGTAGAATCAAAAGTAACCCTGTCGCCTAATTTCCATTCTATTACTTCGGAACCAAGTTCTACAATTTCTCCGGAAGCCTCGTGCCCCATTATAATTGGAGGATTTCTTCTTCCGGTACTTCCATCCATACCATGGACATCGCTGCCACAAATACCACATGCTTTTACCTTTATTAAAACTTCTTTAGATTCAATTACAGGATTAGGAAAATCACGGTAATTAAGTTCCATATATTTGTCTAAAACCAGAGCTTTCATTTATCAATTTTGTTTTAAGGTTTTTATTGATTTTAAAGTGACTTGAAATAACTTATTCATCTAATCAAAAATATTCATTTTCATTAAATGTTTGGTTCTTCATAATTACAAAATTTCAAAAAGCCGGATGTTTACGCGTAAAAAAGAACTTATTTATATCTTTTGCAAAAGCAGCCTTTAAAAGATTTAGTTTTATACAAATCGATGCATAAAATCATGAAACACTTTGACCTTCTGTCAAAAAACCTCAATCGATTATATCTATTGAACGAACCTTCTTCATAATTTGTCCGTATCGTATTAATATGTATTTCAATTCAATTCCCAGACTAAAAGTTTAAAACTCTAAAATTGAACGAATTAATTTCAATTTAAAGCTAAAAGGATAAAAACATGTTTACGGAAACGAATAAAGAGAATGTAACATTTAAATCAGAAGTTTTATCCAATTACAAAAGCAGTTTATCCAATAAACTGTATAAGGTTGAAGATAGTTTTAAAAGTTCCAATCCTTTCCTTTTATTCAATCACGGAATTCATTACTGGGTCGCCCTTGACAAACTTGGTACTGAAATTATTCGGGCATTAAATAAAAACAAGAACTTATCAGAATTGAAGAACGAGTTGCTTTTAAAAGGCGTAATTGATTCTGAAAAATTAGAAAATGAAGTTATCCCGATTTTAAAGTTTTTAATCAAACTAAACTTTATTCAAACTGATAATCTGGACAAAGAAAGAAATTGGGGAAAGAAGGTATTTCCTTTAAACACTCCTATTCAATATCCATTTGAAGATATTGTTATTAGTCTGGCGGATCAATGCAATCTTGCCTGCAAATATTGTTTTAATGCAGGAAGTCGTCATTCCCGAATAAATAAAAATTCCCGAATAAAAAAAATAGACAGAAAGTCGATTAAGAAACTTTTAATCAGTTATCAGAAGGCAGGTGGTACAGGAGTGATTTTTACCGGTGGAGAACCAACCTTGAATCCTGAATTACTTTCCTTTTTAGAAGATGCCAAAGCGTGTGGACTTAAAACCAGTCTGATTACAAATGGTACACGTTTAAAGGATCTTCAAATTGATAAGCTGGTTACAGTACTTGATTCCCTGCATGTAAGTATAGACTCTTTAGATCCTGAAATCAATTCAAAATTATGGGGTATAAAAGTTGAAAAAATACGGGAAGATTTTATTTCCGAATTAGTGAAAATCGGTTCAAAAGCAAGCCAAATTGGAGAAAAAATTCGTTTGGTACTGAAGCCTACAATTACAAGGCTTAACCAACATTTACTTTCCGACTTATTTATAGAATGCGGTAAACGACTTTCTCAATTCGATTTCGATTTTGATATTACAAAATATGAACCTATCGAAAATAAAGAAGTAAATGCTGAACTTGAGATTTCCCCTAAAGAATATAAAAATTCTTTGTACTCGGCATTTAAAGCATATTTACAAAACTTAAATCCAGATATAACAGAAATCGATGCTCATTATAAGGCAGAATTATTTGCCCATACCAATGCTGGAAAAGTGACACCTTCTAACCGACCTGTAAATCTCTCATGCGTTCCATCATTATTTGTAACCAATAACGGCGATGTATATCCATGTCAGGCATTTGAAGTAGCACACTTTAAGTTGGGAAATGTATTTGAGCATTCTATTAACGACTTTTTTACCCATAAAGGTTTTTCAATATTACGAACCAAAATGACCCGTGATGATATTGAAATATGTAAGGATTGTGAATTTCGTTTCCTATGCACCGATCATTGTCATGGCGAATCGTTTAAAAAAATTGGAAAAACAACTGCATTCCGAGGAGATAAAACATTCGATTGTAAGAAAAGAGTTGTTAAAAGATTATGGTTAGAAACACAGGTTAAAAAATAAATATGGCAGCTAATCATAACAATAAAATATCGAAGGACTGCGGAGCTCGTGCACTTTCAAGGGCTTGTAAAATGTTAGGAAAAGAAATATCATATAATCAGATAATTGAGTTAGCAAAACCGCAAAAAAAAGGAGTATCCTTACTGACCTTAAAACATGCGGCCGAGAACTTAGGATTACAAGTTCAACTCATCCGCACCAACTATTTAAATCTGTGCTTATTGCCAAAACCCATAATAGTCCATCTAAGATATAATCACTATGATGTTATTACAAAATGTAATTCACGAAATGTTGAAATCATGGATCGAAAAATATGGAAGAAAACTCCATTATGGTTATTCAATTTGGAATGGAGTGGAGCTGCAATGGTTTTATCACTAAAATAAAGGAGGTTAAAATGAAAACGAAAGAAAAAAAAGTTCATGTTCAAACACCAGGATTTGAGCCTATTACCGACAAAGAAGCGGACCAAATTACAGGAGCACTTGATGATCCAATTAATGGTGGGCTTTGCGCTTTACCAGGATTTGCTTGCAACAAAAAAGGAGGCTTAAAAATTGGTGTATGTGTCATTGCCGGAATTGCCTGGGGTATTTATACACCTATTGGAGGTAAAAAGAAGGATGAAACTGATAACTGATATTCAATTGAGTTCCTTTTTATCCGGCAAATAACATGGTTTGGTTTTCACTTAATAGTAGTGAAAATGTTAATTCCCTGCATTTTTTTCGGTTTAGCCACAGGTAAGAGGTAGTATTTGACTAAGGGAAAGTCATTCAGTCCACCTTTTAACCAGGACAATTATAAAAAATATAAACTCTATTCGAAATTATTCAGTGAAAAAGTATATTTCTCCCCCCGGGTAGTTAGCTGAGAAATAAGCTTGTTATTGTATCTGACATTTAACTGATTTCCCAATAGTGAAATAATTTCAGTTGATACTAATTTTCCTTCTTCCCAGCTAATCGAAATTTCAAATCCGCCCCGGGTTTTTAATCCTGTTACTTTTCCAGATGAAAGCGCAGAAGGAAGTGCAGGTAAAACATCGATATAAAAATTCCCTTCTTCATCGCGCAAATGGGACTGTAGTATCATTTCAGTGATCCCGGAAGTTGCTCCAAAGTTACCGTCTATTTGAAACGGTGGATGGGCATCAAACAAATTAAAATACAGCCCTCCGCGATCTTTATAATCCGTTTCTTCACTAATCGAAGGAACCATAAGATTCTTAAGTAGAAGAAATGCGTGATCTCCATCAAGCAATCTGGCCCAGAAATTAATTTTCCACGCCCGGGACCAGCCTGTACCGCCATCACCCCGATGAGAGAGCGTTACTTTACAGGCTTCTGCCAGTTCAGGGGTAGTTAGAGGATGAATCTCACTTCCCGGATGTAATCCCCACAAATGCGAAACATGTCGGTGTTGGTTTTCAGGATCATCTTTATCAACAATCCATTCCTGCAACTGACCATGTCTTCCAATTTGATTAGGTGCTATTTTTGACCGTATTTCTGTTAATTCCTTAACCAACTCAGCGTCGACATCCAATATTTCAGCCGCCTCGATAGTATTGGAAAATAATTCTCTGATAATCTGGTGATCCATAGTTGGGGCCATAACCAATCCTCCCAGTTCAGGACTGTTACTTGGACCACTAACCAACCAATTCCTATTTTTGGGATACGGAACCAGGTAGTCTGCAAAAAATATTGAAGCTCCTTTTAATACCGGGTAAGCTTTGTTTTTTAAATACTCTTTGTTACCTGTAAACTGATAGTGCCACCATAAATGTTGACTTAACCATGCACCCCCTGTAGGCCAGATTCCGTGATTTGCATTGTTAATTGGTGCAGCTCCCCGCCAGATATCTGTATTGTGATGAGTTACCCATCCCTGCAGATTATAATGTTCTTTTGCTGTACTTTGACCGCTTACTGACAAATCTTCAACCATTCGAATCAAAGGATCTGTTAACTCTGAAAGATTTGTAATTTCTGCAAGCCAGTAATTCATCTCAGTATTTATGTTTATGGTGTATTTACTATCCCAGGGAGGAGCAAGCTTATCATTCCAGATTCCTTGCAAATTGGCGGGCTGTGTTCCAATTCGGGATGAGGAAATCAATAAATATCTTCCATATTGAAATAACAAAGACACAAGGCTTGGATCTTCATCCTGTTTAAATGAAATTAATCGTTCATTGGTTGGCCGGTTTGATATTTCTGAACTTCCAAGCTTCAAATTAATACGTTTAAACAATTTCATATAATCAGCAATATGCCTGGCTTTTATTGTTTCATACTTTTTGCTATCCAGTTTTGCAAGATAGTTTTCACAGTTTTCTGCCGGATTGCCATTGGTATTGTTATAATTAATAAAACTTGTGGAAGCAACTACATGAAAATTTATTCTGTTTGCTTTTTGTACTTCGATAGAATTGACATTACTTATCAGTTCCCCTCCTTCATTAACGACCTTTATCCTTGCTTCAAAAGTTAATGTGCTTTTTGGATAAGGCTTTCCATCTCTGCCTAATTCCTTGGGATAATTGTTTGCTTTACCTTTTAGAATAATTTCATCGCCAACCACTGTTACGGTATAATTTTCATGTGGCGATTCAAAGCTTATAATCGTATTGAGTTTTCGTTTTTTAGAAGATTGGAGGTTGATAAAAATTGCCTGGTCAGGATTCGATGCAAAAACTTCGCGTTTATATTTTACCCCATCAACTTCATATTGTACACTTGAAATTGCATTCTCCAAATCGAGGTTTCGTTTATAATTTTGAACGTTCCCGTGCCCCGGAAAATCTAATATTATATTTCCAAAGGGAAGATAACATTGCTGCCCAAATGGCTGTGACATAAACTGCTCATTACCCAGCTTATGTGCTTCGTCTTGTTTTCCCTGCCATAATAATTGACGAATTTTGTTAAGATAACGATATGCGCCAGGATTTGCATAATCATGCGGCTGACCTGACCACAAGGTTTCCTCATTAAATTGTATAAATTCTTTTTCTGTTCCTCCGTAAATCATCGCTCCCATTCGACCGTTACCAACCGGTAATGCTTCAGTCCAGTTTTCCGCGGGTTGATTATACCATAAATTTAATGATGGATCGGAAAGTTTTATGGAAGTTTCTGTATTACATGCTACCAGCACAATTAACACAGATAAAAAAATGGTTTGAATAGTTTTATTCATAAGATTTAGTTTTTTAAAGTATTCCAGTATTTATGCCATGTAGTTCCCTGCCCCGGCCTTTTCACAAGATTGATTTGTTGGTAAACAATGGTATCAGCATTTACACCATGAGGTAAAACAAACAGTTTTTCTCCTCCATTTTCCATCAACATCGAATTCCCTATACAATCCCAGTTTTCCCAGGGTCCGTCAATTATTGTGCCTACATTACTTACAGCCGCAATGTTCAGATTAAACTCCCTGCAAACTGTTTTAAACGCTTTTTCCCACATTCCGCCATAAGGTTCTTTTTCGTTGTCAAAATCCGGAGGAACAGCCCATGCTGATGGAAGCAAAATCAGACCGGCTCCTAAATAACCCATCGACCGGGGAAGTATGTAATCTTTTGAGCTTGCATCTGCACAAATTAAAACTCCAATTCTGCCAAACTCGGTATCGCAAACATTTATTATTTCACCCAGAGCGTAAAGATCGTGGGCAATATCAAGTTCATTTATTTTACGATGTTTTAAGATCAATTCGCCTTGCCTGTTTATCAGAACCGCAGAATTATATCTGCGTTCTCCTTCTTTTTCAATTATACCGGCACAAACATAAATATTGTTTTTTTGAGCTGCTTTTGCAAGAATTTGAAAAGTAGATCCTCCGGGAATTTCGCCGGCTTTAGTATGGGCAGAAGAGTGCGTCCAGCCCAAATCCATGGCTTCAGGGAGTAAAACAATATCTGCATTATTTTTGGATGCTTCTTCAATTATTTCTGCAGCCCGATGCAGGTTATTTTCTAATTCTCCGCCCTCTACAAGCATTTGCGCCATGGCAAGTTTGAGGGTGTTTTTTGTTTGCGATATAGCTAAAAAGTTGCTAAAAAGATATACAAAAAGGATAATGAACTTCAAGGATTTCATGGTTTATCAAAAGTTAAATTGCAATAAGCTTAAAGATAACCAGTTTTCCTGAACCTTTTTGTATTGAAATATTTTTATTTGTCTTATTCCAGTTTAGGAAGAAGTTTTACTATTGTTCCGGGATTATTTAAAACCACATATATGGCACCGTCGGGTCCTGTCATAACATCTCTAACCCGGCCTTGTCCTTTAAAAATCACCTCATCGTGCATAACGCGGTCTTTTTCGATATTAAGCAAACGAACTTCCTCGTATTTCAGAGCACCGACCAAAAGTTTATTTTTCCATTTAGGGAATAAATCACCTGTGTAAAAATCGAGTCCACAAACTGCTATTGAGGGAGTCCAGTACAGGTTAGGTTGTTCCATTCCTTCTCTTCTTTTTTCTTCGGTAATTATGGTACCATTATAGTTTTTGCCATACGTTATGGTTTCCCATCCATAGTTTTTCCCCGCTTGAATAAGATTTAATTCATCGCCACCCATTGGTCCATGTTCCGTTGCCCAAACCTGGCCGGTTTCAGGGTGAATTGCCATTCCCTGAATATTTCTGTTTCCCAGCGTATACAAAGATTCCATTGCCTTTGGATCATCTAAATATGGATTGTCGTCGGGAATTGAACCATCCTTATGAATACGATGAACTTTTCCATTTGGCAATGAAACATCCTGAGCCTGGTATCCTGCACCCCTGTCACCAATGGCGAAATATAAATATCCATCCGGATCGAAAACTATTCTGCAACCATAATGGTGCCTTGTTGTTCGATATGTTTCGTGAGGTGCTTCGAACAATGTTTGTTCATTTGTCCATGTATTGTTTTCTATTTTGCCTCGAACTATTTTTGTCATTGCAGGCGTTCTGTCTTCCCCGTTTTTAAGTTCATGACTAAATGCCAAATAGATCCAACCATTATCCTTAAAGTCAGGGTCAACTGCGACATCCAGTAATCCTCCCTGCCCGGCATATAAAACTTTTGGGATATCTTTCACCGGTTCAGTTTGCAGTTTTCCTTTTTGGACCACTCTCAGTCTTCCTGGTTTTTCTGTGATTAAAGCGGTTGTGGGATCAAGAAAATCAATGGACCAGGGCTCATCCAGACCTTCGGCAAAAACCTCGATATTCATTTTATAATCCAGAGCTTCGGCCTCTTTTACAAGATCAGGTTTTACTGCTCCCGCACTTTTCTCGGCTTCATCCATGTATTTCAAAATTGACCTAATATCATTATCCGAAAGAGCGGCTTCAAAAGAAGGCATTCCAAGATGTGTAATCCCAAATTTTATGTTTCTGAATTTATAATTATTGGAAGCTCCGTATTGCCAGATCCCATCTATCAAACTCCCGCTGTTACCTCCATTTAGATCAGCGCCGTGACAGGTTGCACAATATTGCTGATAAAGCTCAGGACCATTGTTTTGCGCATTTGAACATGAAGATATTCCGGCCAAGAGTAAAATAATAAAAAGACTTTTGATAGTTTGCATTTTGATGAATTTTTGCTGATTAAGTATGTATCAATTAATATACAAAAAATCATCCTAATTGTTTACCAACTTAGGTTTTAATAACCATTATCAGTAATCAATTCTAAATAGATTTGTTGCTTTTCTTTTGCTCAGTTTATTTGAACTTTCCCTGATTCAATTACTGCATTGTCTTCTTTTAAAGCAACTACCAGTATGCCGGAATAAAAATTTTCCAGATCAATCTCGACTGTTTTTTGTTGGACACTTTTTTGTTCCCAAACTTTTTGACCAAGTAGATTTCTGATTTCCAGGTCATAATTGCGACTTGTTTTTTGAGGAATTTCTACAGAAAAACTACCGGAATTTGGATTTGGATAAATCTTCATCTTTTGATTGGGAAGCGCTTGTGCTTTTTCTGAAGTTGTATTTTCAAGAACTACATACATGGCATTTTCGGGAAGTCCAACTTGAATACCTTCGCCGGTTTTTACAATTTCAACATCTGCTTTTGCATAACCTGCAGCATCGAGCAAAGTTGCCTTGTTAATACTTCCGTTTTTTATGGTCAGTTTAATTTCTGTGTTGGCACATTTCCATGGCATTTTACCGGTATTGGTAATTTTGAAACCAGAAACTGTTTTGTCGTTTAATTTGAATTCAGCCGGAGTTTCGGCCCAGTTGCTTGGTCTGTAAACTGTACCTACCTGAATCAAAACTTTTGAGGATTTTTCAATTTCATTGTCATCCATCGAAACCACATTAATATTGGCATAATCATTTGTACTTTCAACAGTTACAGTGCTTAATTCAATAATCCCTTTTTTTGAAACAAAACCTGCAACTCCCTGTGCCAAGGGAGCATCGACAGTACAAATGCCGTTTTTGTAATCCCAAACTATTTGATTGGTGCTTGCTGTAATTTGTTTGTCGGAGTAATTAATCAGGTTCTCTAAATCTTCAGATACTATAGAATTGGCTGAATTTCCGTCATATACAACTTCCACTTTCCCTGTTAAATGGGCCAATGGGGAAATTTTAGTTTGTGTTGATGGATTGATATTATCATAACTGTCACGATTGGGATCAAAACTATTCTCTTCGCTGATGAGCGGCATCTTTAATCCAAAAACGTCATTAACCGGCCTTTCTTCTTGAACCATGGTTTCAGCCGGTGCGATCATTCCCTTTCGATACTGCAAAGCGTTAGCCGGAAACATGGCCATTTGCCCCGGTGTAGAAATAGTCCATCGAAATAAAGGATGTTGCCCTCCGGAAAGATTGGCCCATGTATGATACGGATTTTTGTCGTACGAAGAAGATGACGGGCTAAACCAATAATAGGAATCAACACCGGTAAGCGACATAAAAGCAGAAATCAGAAATGGCCCTTCAGCCTGATATTTATTCGGCAGGTTCCAGGCACTTTCAGTAATCAGCATTGGATGACCTTTAACCTGTTTAATGTTGATTGGCAGTTTATGAGGTTCAAACATAACAGAGTTTCCAACATAATAATGACCGGGATCTATTCGCCATCCTGAATTCTCACCGATGTGGCCGGGGTCGAGGTATCGGTTTACAGCCAGGACTTCACAAGTCGTATTGGTGTATCGCTCCGCATCAAAAAGCAAATTGGCATCGGCTGTTTTCCAGTTGTTGGCATTGATTAACTGTTTACACCCCAAAGTATTTCGATAATAGTCATGTATCTCAGCATAAAAATCATGTTGAATATCTCCAAAGAACCTCATTTGATCCCTCAACCTGTTGAGTTTTCCTCCACCTTGTTTTTGAGTAGCCTCCCATATATGATAAATTCCTACTTCTCCTATATTAAAATTGTCTTTTGGATTAGATGCATAACTCCATGCTACCCTTGCTTTATCTATGGTTTCATATTTTTCGATTACCCAGTTGTAAAACTTTTGTCTGACTATTTTTTCCAATTCGGGTTTTATTCCTCCGATGGTCCAGAAAAATACTCCGTCTTCATTTTTGATTTGAATTAAACCTACCGCAGGATCGTCTTTTAATGCAATACCTGTAAACGGGTTAGTTTCGGTATATAAATACTTTACCCAGTTTTTATAGGCATTTTTTAAGGTGTCGGTAAAATACATCACTTCCCATAAATCATCACCATCCGAATATCCCGGGATTCCCCAGTCACTTATTTTAGGTTGACCCATGTGCCCGTTGTGTGCCCAGAATGGGGATATTGTGGAATAAATTCCTTCTTTTTTCATTGCAGCTACCATCCTCCAAATAGCCCTCACATCCTCTTTATCCACATCATTAATATCTGATCCGGTAGGATTTATGCTTCCATGATAACGAATCATATTTACTCCCAGTTTTGCCAGGAATTTTGCATATTTCGCCAATTCGGCATCATTCATGTTTTTTGTTCCATCACCACCATTAATACTCCAGAAACGCACAGGTTCTCCGGTTTCGTTTACAAATGAATTTCCATCTTCAGACAATTGTATAAACCCGTTTTCACCGGCAACATCTTCATTTAGATATCTTAAATCGAGCAAAGCTTTATCAGTAAAATTATCTCCGGGATAAGTAAAACTCCAGCCGTCCTTTGGGTTTTGAGCAACGGTAATAGAAATAACAAATAACAGGGTTCCCAGGATTGTAAATCTCAATTTCATAATATTTTATTTTTTATAGTATCGAATGGTATTTTCTACTGCAGTTTGTGTTGAATATTTTGGTTTCCACCCAAAATCGTTTTCTGCCTTTTTTGAATTGAAAGTAAAATCATGGCATGTGTATATTACCGCAAATCTGCTAAATTTTGGATTGTACTTTTTTATTGGTGAAACCATCCATGCAATTGCCTCTGAAATAGCACCCATGGAATAGGCAATCCACTTTGGAATCCAAAGATTTTTTGGGAATATTTTATAACCTGCACCAGCCACAATTTGATCAAAAAAAGTAAAGAAATTAGAGCCCGGGCCATCGGTAATCAAATAAGCGTTCCCAAATACCTTTTTATTGTTTTTGATCAATGCATTAGCTGCTAAAATATGTGCATAAGCCATATTTCCTACATAAACGTGCTGGCATTTAGATTTACCATTTCCAAGGCGTACATAAAATCCACTTTTTGCCATATTAATTAATGAACCGATATGATACGGATCTTCTTCACCATAAATATCAGAAGGGCGAAGTATACAGGTTTTCAAGTTTTCACTCTGTGCATTTTTAACCAATTTTTCAGCCCTGATTTTACTTTTGCAATAACTAGTCACGGGATTCTTCGGATAAGGTTGACTTTCGTCAATATCGACAAGTGGTTTCCCTGTAAAAACTGCATCCAGCGAACTGGTGTAAACCAGGTATTTTACCCCGTTTTTCAAACATGCATTTATTACATTCTCAGTACCTAAGGTATTGATGTCGATAACCACTGATTCCGGTTGAGTTCCCCAATCGATAATTGCTGCCGAATGAATAACCAAATCAATTCCTTTACATGCAATTTCCAAATCCCCGGGATTCCGGACATCTCCATGAAAGAATTTAATTTTATCATCCTGAATACCGTTATAGGGCTGAATATCAAACACTCTTATTTCTGATACAGCTACGGGAGAGTCGTTTTCCAATAACTCTCTTACGATGTTTTTACCCAAAAAACCGGAACCACCGGTAACTAAAACTTTATGCTGATTAATCTCTTGCATTTACTTTAAAAGGTTTAGAAAATTCAGGATTTTAAAAATAATTAATATTTTTAGTTGCACAACCAAAAGTATGAGAAAGGAAATCTATTTGATAAAAGGAATTCCCAAAGAAAATTACCAACAGTTTTCGGAGCGAATCCTTGATTTGACAAGCACTTTGAAAAGTGATACCATTGAAAAACTGAGTGTTACCTATACTACAAAATCACCTCCAAAAATATCCGTTATTCCCTTTAAAAAAGAGAAGATTGCAGCCATTTCGGTTTATTCAAAAAAAGGAAATGAATGTAATGCAATAAGAGATTCGGAAGGTTTTGCCGGAGCTTTTGAAGTAAAAGAAGCGTTGCCTGTTTCGTACCAAAAAGACTGGCCCGATAATATGCTAACGCCGGGAGCCTGTTTGCTGACCTTATTTCAGAAAAAAAAGAAAATCAGCTATGAAACCTTTATTACTCGGTGGCACAACGGGCATACACCTTTATCGTTGAAAATTCACCCACTATGGCATTACAATAGAAATGTTGTTGAAAAGAAAATCACTGAAAACTCATTTGACTGGCACGGAATTGTGGAAGAGCACACTCGTACTTTTTCCGAACTGCTTAATCCTGCAAAGTTTTTTGGAAATCCTTTTACCATGTTTTACAATATGATTCGAGTATATTTCGACACTCAATCTTTTCTGGATTATAAAACCATCGAAACTTACCTGGTTTCAGAAATGCATATCAAAAGTTAATCCGGCAAATTATCAGAATACATTTTATGCATGGTTTTGTTGGCGAAAAATGAAGCCCATTTTCGTGGAAGTAATCTTGTCAGGATAAAATAATTTAACCGGTTTGAAAAACCCGGAATAAACAAAGCTCTGCTTCCCAGCTTATTTAATGCAAGTTTTGCCACCATAGCAGGTTCCTGAACTTGTGGTTTTATCAACCCGTATTTTGGTTTGGTTTTTAAATAAGCTTCAGTAGCGGTAGCTCCCGCAATGCAAGCCATTACATCTATATTGTAAGTTTTGAGTTCGTGGTTTAAAGATTCTGCCAGATTCCAGGCAAAAGCCTTGGTCGCTGCATAGGGCGCTATGTATTGCATACCCAAAAGTCCGGCCAGCGACGACATCAAAAGAATCCCGCCTGATTGTTTTTTTTCAATTAATCGTTTTGAAAAAGCATGTACCAGTTTTAACTGGATTCCGGTGTTAACAGCGATAAATTTGTCCAGTTCTTCAGAACTTAAATCCTGAAAATTTTTAATCCGGCTAAAGGCTGCGTTATAAATCAATAAACGGACATCCATTCCTTTGATTTCTTTCATAATTTGGTCAGTAGCATTTTTAACAGCCAAATCAACAAGCAATTTTTTAGTTTGAATTTTATACTCAAATTCCAGCTTTGTTGAAAGATTTTCCAAAGTTGCCTGTTCGATATCAATCAGAATAATGTTGAATCCCTGTTTGGCAAGTTCAAAAGAATAGGCTTCTCCCAACCCAATTGCAGCGCCCGCGACCAGTGCCCAACTTCCATATTTGCTTTTCAATTTTGTCATTTGGTTTTAACATATAATTCATAAATTTACCCAAATCGAATTTAATACCATTTATTGGATGCAAAAATTACTTTTTTTCTTTTTATCCATTCTCAGGTTTTTTACGAAAATCAAACTATTATTTTCAGGGAAAAAAGAAGAAGATTTACAAATAGAACGTGTGGTTTCGGGCAAATCTTGGGAAGAATTTTGTGAGCAGTTAAAACTGGCCGGGAATGTTTTGAAATACTCCGGCACACCACAGGATTCCTTCCAACAGGCCGAAGGTTTACGATATCTCACAAGACTTACCAGGGCGGGATTAGAAGCTTATGTTGAGTTTAGCGATCCGAGTTTTCCGGTGTTTAGAAGAATGGTTCATGAAACCGTAAAAATGGGAGCAGATAATCCTGACAATTATTACTTTAACGCTCCGCTTAGTGGAGAATATGAATATCAGATTACCGGGAAAAGAAACACCATTCATTACATCGGTTTTTTTACGCAAAACGGAAATTACGGAACAACAGGTGGATTGGCCCCCTGCGGTGTTTTACAGGGAGCCGATTTAAAACTTGAAGAGGATGGAAGTTTTGAGATTATTCTTAGTAAAGAAAAAAGAGGAAAAAACTGGTTAAAAATAGAGGACGACACATCAATTGTAATGGTTCGGCAAACTTTTTTGCATCGTTTTAAAGAAATGCCTGCCGAAGTTCATATTGAAAATCTATCCGGAGAAAAAGTGCCAAAACCTTTAACACCGCAAGCCATTGATGAAGGATTAAAAACAGCCTCACTTTTTATTGCCGGGGCACCACTTTTGTTTGCCCGCTGGGCCAAAGGATTTCAGAAACATACCAATAAATTGCCTCAGTTTGATCCAGCAGTTTCAAACGCAGCCGGGGGAGATGCCGATATAATTTATTATCACAGTCATTGGAAATTAAAGGAGGAAGAAGCTTTGCTTATCAGGGTTAAGCCACCAAAATGCGATACCTGGAATTTTCAATTGAATAATTACTGGATGGAATCGCTGGATTACAGGTATTTTAATATCTGTATCAATATGGGCAATGCAAAATATGAAGCTGATGGAAGTGTAAAAGTAATTGTTGCACATAAAGATCCCGGGCATAAAAACTGGCTTAATACCTGTTCTCATTTCGAAGGAACCATGTGCTGGCGTTGGTATCGTCTGGCAGACGGTGAGTCACCTGTTGAACCGGAATGTGAAGTTGTACATTTTAACACTCTGGTTCAATAATGGCAAAACAACGATTGATAAAATCAGCCAACTTTAAAAACCAGCCGCTTTGGTTTAATGCCATTAATTCGGTTTGGAAAAGCACCTATCCGCTTGGAACAAAGGTTAAACTGGATAAAGATCGTTTAATAAAATCAGCACGAAAACAAACCGGACTAGTCGATTTAGGAAATGATTTTTGGGAGGAACCTTTGGATAAACTTTTGTACTCCGTAAATCATGAGGCCAAACTTCATCCGCTTGGAAGATTTATCACACAAAAACGTCTGGAAAATCTGTTAAGTGTTAAACTTCGTTCGGAGTACTACTTTACAAAATATCCCGAAATTCTTGAGCAGGATTTGTATCCGGTTACAGTAATTATAGGACTACAACGCACCGGAACGACCAAATTGCACCGGATGTTGGCCAGCGATCCGGATACCCGGGCATTGATGAGCTGGGAAGCAATCAATCCTGCACCTATAAACGACAAGGATAAATCAGGGACAAAACGTATAAAAATTGCAGAAACAAACGAGCGGGCGCTAAAAATTATGTCGCCGGGATTTTTTGCAATTCATCCGGTCGAACACCTCGCTCCCGAGGAAGATGTTTTGCTACTTGATGTTTCTTTTTTAAGCACCACTGCCGAAGCGATAATGGATGTACCATCATATTCTGAATGGCTTGAAAAAACGGATCAGTCGCCAGCTTATGAATATATGGTAAAACTGATGAAACTTCTGCAGTGGCAAAATCCTGCCAAACGATGGATTCTGAAAACACCTCATCATTTGGAGTTTCTTCCATTGGCAAATCAATATTTTAACGATGTTCATTTTGTTTGGACACATCGTGATGTTCACCGGGCGATTCCATCATTTTTAAGTATGGTTGCCCATTCCAGAATCCTTTTTAGTAACGAGGTATATGCCAATGAAGTAGCCCGGCATTGGGTACGAAAAATTGGTTATATGCTGGAGAGGGCGATGGATTTTAGAAAAAGTATTCACGGGAAATCAAATATTACCGATGTTTTGTACGACAACCTGGTAAACGACAGCAAAAGTGTTTTGAAGAAAATCTATGATTTTCGAAACATAAATATCAGTTCCGAATTACAGCAAATTTTTGACAATACCGAAAAATCAAATCCGCGGGGTAAATACGGATTTCATAAATATACCCACGAAGATTTTGGAATCAACCGGGAATTTATAGACCGATTTACTTTACCCTATCAGAAATTTCAGCAGAAATTAAAAGAAAATTATGAGTAAGGATAAAAAGGATTATAACAGTCCGGTTCAGGCTACAATCACCGGTATTCTTAATTTGTTTAAAAAACGATCGCACGTGGGTGTTCTAAATCGTGAAGATCGATTGGAAGGCAAAAAAATTCTGATTGATGGTTCGAGTTCCGGACTGGGATTTGCGACGGCCATTGAACTGGCAAAACTGGGAGGAACGGTGATTATGGCTGTTCGTAGTGGTTTTCCTGAAAAAGCTGAGGATGTGAAACAAAAATCCAATTCTCAAAACGTTTACATTCACCAGGTTGATTTTTCTGATTTCGAATCGATAAAAAATTTTGTTGCTGAAATTAAAAATGAACACGGAAAATTGGACGTGGTAATTTGTAACGCAGCTGTTGTTGCAAAAAAAGGGGTTCAAACTAAAAGCGGACTGGAACAAATGTTTATGGTGAACTATCTTTCGAAATTTTATTATGTGCAAGAATTGTTAAAAAACAACTGTTTTAACCAGGTCCCAGAAGAAAATGCCCGAATCGTTTTTGTGGCTTCCGAGAGTCACAGAAATGCCAAAGAATTTAAATGGGGCGATTTTGGAACTTTTGTGCCACACTCGGTAGGCAAAACAGTTGAGTTGTATGGTTATTATAAATTGTTGCTGGTAACTTTTGCCCGAGAATTATCACGTAGAATCAAAGAAAAAAATCTGGAGATTTCAGTATTTTCTTTGTGCCCGGGCCCGGTGAATTCCAACATTGCCCGCGAAGCACCCTGGTTGTTTAAACCCTTACTTCGATTGGTTTTTTTCCTGTTTTTCAGTTCGCCAAAAAAAGCCAGCGAACCACTAGTTTATTTTTCTGCTTCAAAAGATGTGGAAGGGAAACTCTTTGATTACCTTTTTCTGATGGAAAGAAAAGCGATTGATGAAAAAGCTGAAAATCCGGATAACGGAAAAAAATTGTGGCAACTTTCTGAAAAACTACTAAATAAATTAGGTGTCCATTGAGTTTCGAAAGCAACTATAAAAAAACCTTGGCTTTATTGTCAAGTTGCTTCCAAAGTTTCACAGACTCTTCCCAAAGTTTTTGGCCTTCACTTTCGTCATAAACTTTTTCGTCCATTCGTTTCGGAATAAACATGTGTAAATATTGGTTGGTTTTATCCTTAAAATCATCGGAACTTGCCATATAAATAACCGGGGGAGCGGCTTTTTTGGGTGAGCGAAAAATTACCGAAAAAATTCCTCGCAATATCATTCTGATTGGAAACGGAACTTCTCTGATAATGTTTGTATTCACTGGCCCGGGACAAATACAATTTACCTGGGCAAGCACTTTATCTTTATTGATTCGTCGGGAAAGCTCAGTTGCAAATGTGTTTAATACCAGTTTAAAATAGCTATAATTTGAAATGGCTTTTGAAACTCCATAATCAAAATATCTTCCAAATTCATTGTAATCGATTGCTGATGATCCGCGGTGTGAATCGGAAGAGATAAAAATAATTCGGGATTGTTTTTGTTTATCGGGTTGAATAATTTTTTGAGATAGCAATAGATTGCATAGAATAAAATTGGAGAAGTAATTTACCATAAAAAGTTCATCCTGACCCGAATCTGTTGGTCGGGATCTTGATGCAGCCGAAGCAGCATTTAACATTACTACATCTAAATTTATTTTGTCTTCCTGGAGTTGATTTACAAACTGATGGATCGAGTCGATTTTACTTAAATCCAAAAATCGCATCTCAACATTTTCAGAACGACTTAATTGTTTTACCTTTTCTCCTGCCTCGGGAATCTGGCTGCGACAGGCCATTATTACCCTTGCTCCTCGTTGCGCCGACTGTACGGCCAGAGCAAATCCCAATCCCGAATTTGCCCCGGTAATTAAAACAGTTTTTCCCTTAAAGTTATCCGAATCTTTAAACCTCGACTTCAATTCCTGTTTTCGAAAACGATCGTAAAATCCTGTTAAAGAAGCGACCACCGGATTGTCAAATCTGCCTTCTGCCATATCTGTTCTATCTCAAAAAGGTGTTTAGTTAAGCTTTCTTATTCTTACTTCTGTGGTTTCTGTTGATTTCATCAAGTCCAAAAGTAAATCAGTATCTGTGTTCCCAAAATGGTAGGGATACAGAATTTTAGGGCTAAATGATTTTGCTGCTGCAGTGACCATTTCCGGTGTCATCGTATACGGCAGGTTCATGGGTAAAAACGCAATGTCAATATTTTTGAGATCCGCCATTTCCGGAACATTTTCTGTATCACCGGCAACATAAATTTTTTTATCACCAAAAGTAATCACATATCCATTTCCTTCTCCTTTTGGATGAAACGGATTTCCATCTCCACGTTTGTGTTCAATATTATAGGCAGGTACTGCCTCAACTTTTAATCCAACAAACTCTCCTTTATCTCCGTTTTTCATTATTGCTGTTCCCTCATATTTTTCTGAACAGATTTTTGTAAGAACTATTTCCGTATCACTCTTTTTTATTAAATCGATAGCTTTAGGATCGAGATGATCCCCATGCTGATGAGTTATCAAAACCAGGTCAGCTTTGGGTAATTTGGAGTAATCGGCATAATTGGAAACCGGATCGATATGAACAACTTTGTTTTTATATTCCATCATTAATGTTCCATGGCCAATAAATGTAATTTCCAGATTTCCTTCTGAAGTTTTAAAAACATCTTTTTCAAAATCATCTGCGCTCAAACTCAATATACCACAGACAAAAACAACAATTAAACCAAGCAAATTTTTCATAGCTATTTTATTTAGTTTGTAATAATTTCCTTTATCGGTATTTCTCCGTAAGCTACTTCTAAACCGGCAATTCCATTTTCAAAAGTAACATTTCCAAATCCGTATTCAGTCGAAAGAAATGTGGTAAAATCTCCAATTTGTGAATCGACATAAAGGATTTGATCTACTGCATCGTAACGCACTCCGGTTAATCCCTGGAGCAATCCATAACTTGCCATGGCCCGTGCATACCAGTGCCCACATTCATATTCATTAAAGGGATTTCTGATTCTGCCATCGTAACGTTTTCTGACAGCCTGAACGATTTCCAATCCTTTTTCGACTTCACCCATACTCATTAAATGTGAAGCGACCTGGTATTCAATGCCGGTCCAGACTTCATTACTGTACACAAAAGGAAGCGTTAATTGATCTCCTTTGGGCCATGAGCAAAGTAATAAACCTCCGTCATTTCCCTGACCATATGTCGAACGTTGTGGATTTACATGGTCGGATAAATCTTCTCTTAAATTGTATTTATATATTGAATTCAAATGGCTCAATACTTTTTCACTGTCGACAAATTCCTCCATTCCTGCCATTTTACCGATCCACGCTCCAAGAATTCCATCCGACAAACAACCATTTCCGTATTGGTATTTGGGTCCTTCTTTTTGTAATAATTTAATGGCTTCTTCTGAATAATTCATACCAATTCCAACTTTTGAAGCAGCAACCGGATCTTTTTTATTCAGCCCTTCGAGCATAATTTTATGAATAAAATATTCGCCATTAAATAATTCCGACTCCATGATTTTCCTCCCCTTTTCCAAAAGAGCCTTATAGCCTGAAACATCTTCACCCAGGGCATTTCCCATTTCAATGGTTGCTGCCAGGGCTCCCAGATAAAAACTTGTACACATTCCGTTTGGTCCCCAAAATTCGATATCGTAGGTATTGTGATGCGGTTCTTCCAAAACACCTTTTCCCCGTGGGTCCCATTCCTGAATACAATAATCGAGGCTTTGTTTTACTTTCGGGTAAATCTGTTTTAACCATTTAGTATCTCCCGAGATTCGCCAGTCGCGATACACTTTCATCATTCCTCCCAATTGTCCGTCAGCAGCTGCATAAAAATTATGATTTTCAACCGGAATAATAGGCAGGCTACTTCTGAAATTCTGGTGTCCTTCAAGGTTCTGGCTAATTTCGTATTCTGTTTCTCTGAGCGTTCTCTCCAATGCCGGAAACAAATGACAAATCGCCTGGGCATAATTCCAAACATGGGTACATGAACCATGGCAACAACCCAGGTCATCGTGACAACCTTCCCAGGCCCAAAGTTTTCCATCCTTTTGACGCAATACTGTTGGCGATTTTAAAATGGTAAGATTAGCTGCAACTGCTTCAAGGACTTCGGGAGCAAGTGTTGAATTATAAAAGGTTGAAGAAAACAATTCCGATTTTTCTTTCAAATCAGCATAGTTCATTTTCCAGTATTTCACCACCTCATTTATATTTTTGAACCGCTCCGAATACCAGGGTTCATAATAAAACTCGCTTAGGTCTGCACAACATCCGCTTCCCAGTTCGCAGGCTTCCAAATCCTTTTTTATTTGTTCATCATTAACCGGCCCTAACCCTCTTCTTAAGTTTGAATGTGGTGCATACCAGCTCAGCATTACTTTTACCGTTTTTTCTTCACCCGGTTTTAATTTGAAAGGCACATAAAGCGATGCTCCCGGTGAATTCAGTGTAGTCGTATCTTCCTGAAAAGTAAACTCAGTCAGATCTTTCCACAAAACAGTTCTTGAATCAAACCAGCCTCCCCGAAACCAGCATAAATCCGTAATAGTTTCAGGGTCATCACAAACTATTGCAAAATCTCCTTTAAAATAAGGTTTTTCCGGAGTACATTCCTGTTTAAAAAGAACACCGTTTTTTATTCCTGCCACAAAGTGTCCAGGTTCGTATCTTCCACCCCATTCGCTGGGGATTTCAATACGCATCATATTTTCAGCATGATATGAAAAACAAGCTTCCAGAATTTCGCTGCCCGTGTTTTTGAAAGTATATTCAAATCCGCCAACCGGCAAACTGGAGTTGTCCTCGTCGGAAGGAATAAATGGACTCCAGCCCGTAATTGAAACATCCATTGGAATATCCTTATCATTTAAATTTACTTTCCCGAATGGGAATTCAGCCTCAAATGAAGCACTTTCAAAATGTGGAAATCCATAACTTTTATCGCCACCACCATTCCCGGTTTGAGGATTTCCAAAGATTTTCCAGTCAGGAACCGGCCCTTCCAATACTTTGGCACCATTCTCCAATCCTTTTATTGAAAGAGCTGCCATGGTAAATGGTTCGTTAAAGACATCGGGATGATTTCGAACAGAAACATGAGAAAGTGCACCGGTTCCCTCGAGGCAAATCATTCCTGCTCCAATCCCACCAATCGGGAAAGCCACCCGGTTTAAATATTCTCCTTTATAATCTGAATTGAATTCGCGTTCGGATTTTGTTTGATTTTCGTTCTGACAGGAAATCAGAAAAACAAAAATGCCAATAAGTAAAGTTAGTTTTTGGTTCATAATTCTGGTTTTAGTCTTATCGTATCTTTTCGCTTCCTTTATGTTCTTTGTTGTAAAAAAAATTAACTGCCGTGTGCACACAGGTTTCGCTAAGGACTCAAACTGATTTAAAAATCAGTTTAATTCTTTTTTCTTCATTGGGTGAAACAATTTCATCTTTTAACCGAATTTTTGGAACGTCTTTTTCAGAAGGACAAATGACTTCTGCTAAAATCAGTTCTCCATCCTGCCATTCTATGTTCAGCATATAATTACCTCTTGCTTTTACTCCTGTGATTTTTCCTGTTTTAAACTCATTCGGCAAACAAGGTAAAAGATGAATTTCACCCATGTGCGACTGAACAATCATCTCAGTCATACAACCCGGGATTGATCCGGAAGCATCGAGTTGGTAATGACAGTACAAATCGCCTTCCATCAAATAGTTTTCACGTTCCCAACCATAATCAGCATGCTGATGGGTGAGTACATTTTCGAAACCTTGTTCAGTCAGAATTTCAGTCAGAATTTTATTGGCACGGTTTCCATCCAGTAATCTGGCCCAACACCACATCCTGTGTGCCCTCGACCAGTTTCCTCCTGCTGCCAGCTCCTGTTCCATAAACCGGCCATCACCCCGCATATTTAATGAAACTTTTGCCGCTTCAGCCAATTCGGGGGTTGTTGTAGGATGAATCTGAAACCCGGGTGCCACTGCATATAAATGTGCAATATGCCGGTGTTTACCATCGGGATGATCAATATCATCGTACCATTCCTGTAGTTGTCCATGTTTGCCTATTTTAAGGGGGAGCAACTTTCCCCTCACTTTTAAAAGCGAATCCGCAAATTCCTCTTCCCCCAACAATTCTGCAGCTTCTGAAGTATTGGTGAATAAATCCCATAGCATTTCCATATCCTGATACACACCCGGCAAACTGTAAACATAGTTATCACTTTGAAAATCATGAAATGCGGGGTTCAAACCTTTTTCTGTTTGAAGTGCCCCGTGTTCAGCTGAAACTGTTGGTGCTGTAATTAAATAATCTTCAAAGGGAACCATGTTTTCGAGCCAGAAAACAGAAGCTTCTTTTAAAATCGGGTAAGCCTGATTTTTCAGGTAATCCAAATCACGGTTAAAGGCAAACTGGTCCCATACATGTTGGCAATGCCAGGCTGAACCCATCGAATACATTCCCCAGGGATGATTGCCGATTAAACCTGCATGACCCCATATGTTTCCAACGGTGTGACTGATCCAGCCATTGGTGCCGTAAATTCGTTTTGCCACTTCTTTTCCCGAATAAACCAGGTTTTCAATCCAGTCGATATAGGCCTGCTGACATTCCAATAAATTTGTATTTCCACACGACCAATAAATTTCCTGAATGTTAATATTACTCTGATAATTCCCGGCCCATGGTGCAACTCTGAAATTATTCCAAACTCCCTGCAAATTGGCAGGAAGCGTTCCGGGACGTGATGAACTGATGACCATATACCGTCCGAGGTTAAATGCCAAAACTTTATATCCCGGGTCCGATTCGCCTGCTTTTAATTTTTCAAATCTTTTATTGGTTTGAAGTTTTTCAGTTAATTCATTCCCAGGAATTTCAAGTTTTACCCTGTCATACAAATTCCTGTAATCTTTGATGTGTATTTCTTTTAACTTTTCGTATCCTGCCGAAAGTGCTTCTGCCACTATTTGCTTGGTAATTGTTCCAGGATTATCTCCGCGATATTCGGGGTATTCCAATTTATAATCTGTTGCAATGGTTAAAAACATTTCGACTGAATTGGCATTTTCAACTACCAATTTGTTGTTTTCAGCTTTTACTTTTCCACCATTATTTTTCAGATGAATCAGAACTTCAAAGGGCCTTTTATTTCCATCTATCCAGCCACGCAGACGATATTCGTTTTTACTTATTTCAACTTTCGAAGAGTCCTGAATAATATTCATCGAAACCTTAAATGAAATTGATTCGTTTTTGTCGGAAGTAAATTTCATTCCCATAATACGGTTTGGGTAAGAACAGAAATACTCCCGTTCAAAATTTGTGTTGCCACTGTTGTATTTAACAGTGCCCAAAGCGTTTTGAAGGTCCAGTTCTCTGATGTAGTTTGTGGTTTCTTTTGAATGATTTTTAAATTCAAGAAACAGTTCTCCTATTGAAGAAAAATATCCATACTTTTCTGGAGAGCCAAAAACGTTTTCAGCAATTAGTTTATCAGCAAGTTTTGCATTTCCGCTTACAACTGCCTCCCTGATTTTTGGGATGGCTTTAATGGCTTTTGGATTCACTCCTGCTTTTTCCCAATTGCCCATTGCCGGTTCTCCTGTCCAAATACTCTGTTCAGTAATGGCAAAGGTTTCTTTTTCAACTCCCCCAAAAAAAGAAGCTCCGAAATATCCGTTCCCTAAATGCAAAGCCTGACTGTTCCAGTATTTTGCAGGATAGGTATACCAAAGTTTTTGATTAAAATCTGATTCTGCTTTTTTTGAACAAGCGTTTGAAAATAAAATTGCTAAAATTAAAAATGCAATTAGTTGAGGTTTCATTGAATATTGTAGTTATTTAGGTGATTCTTTATGAATTCTTTGAATTCCTTGTAGTAATCAGGAAAAATAACCGCAAAGACCAGGAAGGTTTCACAAAGTACACCGTTTTATTTCAAAAATTCTCCGATTACCATTTCCCACAAATCGTAACCTTTTTTATTCATATGAAGTCCGTCTTCTAAAAATATATCTTTTAGAACTTCTCCATTTTTATCCAACATTACCGGCCAAACATCGGCAAATTCATAACCCGGAGTTTTATTACAGTACCGTTTTATTTTCTTATTGATTTTATTGTACTGTTTTGTAAGATGCCAGCGTGCCATACTTGGTTTAGGTGAAATAAAAATAATTTTGGTAGTTGGTAAATCGCGCTGAAGTTTTTTAGTCAGAGCTTTAAAATCTTTATAAATCACTGATGTCTTTTTATTGCTTCCTACATCATTATCACCTTCGTAAATAAACAAAATTTCAGGTGTTTGTTTGGTTACCAGTTCACTGTAATAATATAATAAATCGCTAAAATGGGACCCTCCAAAACCATTGTTGATTATATTAAAATCAGGAAATCTTTCCTGAACATCTTTCCACATAACAATGCTCGAACTTCCCGTGAAAACGACCAGCTTTTTATCCGGACTAAAATCGTATTCAGCACTAAAAAGTTTATCCACCTGTTCCTGAAAACGTGTGGGATCCTGGGCATGGGAAAAAAGAAATCCTGATAAAATAAGAATTAGAAGTAAGAGTTTTTGTTTCATTTTCAATTGGTTAAATTAGTCTAAAAGTTTATACCTTCTTAACTGCACATCAGCCAGTTCAGGAAGCTGATTTCCCGGCTTATCCAAATAAAAATATGCCGTGGATGACCAGTCATCCTGTCTGTAAAAGTTGGTCCAGCCACTCATAATCTCATCATTAATTAAATCAACCGGCGGAACAGAATCCATTAATCCTTTAAAAACAGATCCCTGTTGAACTGAAACCGGAATCAAGGGAATACCAGCTTTGATAAATTCAATTACTTTTTCTTTTTGATTTCCGCCCATTGCCTGAATATCCACTTTGATTTCATTTTTAAAGAAAATCGGATCCGGAATATGGTAACGATAAAATGTCCAGTAATCTTTTTCCGTATCGGCAACCAGACAACCTGTGTATTGATGATTAAATCTACCCTGTCCCCAGGCGGTTCCAATATAATCTTCTGTTCCGGTTCCAATTAGGGTTGGCAGATCTGAATCGCCATCCAGGTACATTTTAACCTCACCTTCTCCCCACCATGATTTTTCGTACAAAGGATTTCCAATTACCCCAAAGTTAACTCCTAAAAATCTTCCTTTGCCTTCCACTTTAGGTAAAATGGAATAATCCACTCCCGGTGTTGTCGCCGTATCCCTGTTCCAGAAACAATGAAAATAAAGATTATCCTCATTCCACTGCTCCAATTTCACTATGTTAATATCATAAAAAAGCATTTCCAGTTTTGAATCGCTTTCGTTTGTAAGTACAACTTTGGCCCCCGTTTTAAAGGGCATTGGAATAAAACAATTAAATGAACGTCCTTCCGGATTGGCAAACAATTCATTCTGATGAGCCACCATTTGCCCCAAACCATTGCCAAAAAAATCGCCAAAAGGAGCTGAAACAGCAGGTTTTTCCTCACCATCCCAAAACATTTCAATCTTAAGTGAACGAAGCATATTTGGTGAACGATCGATGATGGTAAACCACATCCGGGTAATAATTCCCGGACCATCGATATCCAAAAGCACTTTGGATTCACCTGCTTTTAGATGGTCGTATGGATGTCCTTTAGCACCTTTATTTTCGGTTCCACCTGCACCTTTTTCTGAAGATGGATTTTCAAAACTGTTCCAGTGTGGTTCAAGATTCTGAAATTCGAAAAGGGGAGCATTTAATACTTCAGAGCTGGTTTTAGGAGATTCTGTTTTGCAAGCTGTAATAAAAAATACAAAAACAAAAAACAGAAGGTTTAGTTTTAGTTTCATGGATTGAAGTTTTAGTTCAAACCAAATTTAGGAAAATAAACCGCAAAGAGAGAAAAAGAACAGCGAAGAATACAAAGATTAGTTTTGCATTTTTTTATAATCGGCGTAACTAATTAGCTGAATTCCTTTGTCTTTTATGATTTGTTTTACTTTCTCAGAGGTAAAAACCTGAGTAACCATATCTCGTTCTTTTGCAATATCTCCGCTACCAATATGCCCAACCCACTCCATCTCGGGAAAATCTTTTGCAGGATGCTCTACAAACAAATATGTTCCGGGTTCCAGACTTTTTAAGTTTTCGCAAAACTGGTCAATCCTGGTTTCAACGGGTTGATTTTGTTTCCAATATGGAAATCTTTTGACTTTGGTCATGTCGACATACAAATCGTATTCTTTTGCAAGCCGGTCAACCAGTTTTCCAATTTTTGGATCCAAGCCGGTAAAACCCATATGAGAGGAAATATGCGAAATCTGTGGTAAATGTTTTAAGGACATTTCGATTTGTGCCCGAAGCTCCTGTTCAATCTCTTCAATGGTCCAATCGGCTTCTGCAATAGAATATCCCGGCGGATATTTTTCGTTTTTCCACACCATGGAAAAGAAGTTACCGGCATCATCAACCAAATTGGGAACATGGGTTAAAGGTCTCCACTTGACGTAATCCCACTCAGCAGTCAGGGTTAAGTGTATTCCAACATCAAGTTTTGGATTTTCATTTAACATCTTTACTGCTTCCAAAAATAAAGGGCAAGGAGGCATTATTTCAACCGAAGTCATTATACCATCGGTATAAGATTCTATACAACCAATGTTTGCTGCATGCGATGAACCAATGTCATCACCACGTATGATAAGTTTGATATCCTGAGCCTGAAGCATATTTACTGTTAAAAAAAGAATTAATATGATTTTCAGATGTTTCATGATTTTAAGTTTTTAATGTTTACCTGCTCTTTTCAGTTTATAAAGATACAATCTGCTTGGTTTAGGCCAAGGTTTTTCTCTTGGTTGATCACGATTTCGTTTAAGAGTCTCCCATTTTAGCATGTAATAAAAACCATCGTTTGATTTCCCTGCATCAGCTTTTGTTTGTACCTGCAATCCCGGAAAATCTCCTTCGATAGGTATGCTTGCATTCAAAGGGTCGGATTTTAGTACTTTACCTATTGGTGAAAATTCCTTGTTTAGCAGGATGGTTCCATTGCCATATTTTATATGCCAGTAATCTACTTCGTAATTTCCATCATTACGAAGCTGAAAATCTTTTAAGGCTATTTCGCTGTTTACACTTCCATAACCTGAAAAAAACCAGCGATAATCCCAGTTAGTGATTTTCTGATATTCCCATTTATCATCCTTCAAATGTGCAATATAAAACTGAGTGTTACCTTCCTCATCGAATTTATGATAAACAAAAACCGGCATATTGTTTCCATCCAGACACATTTTTGCTGCTAGGTTTATAATCCCACCTTCAACCGGTATCGGATCCACAATCAAGGATTTTTGATTAAAAGTTGCGGGCAAATTGACACGATTACCTAATACATCGAACCAGTTTTTTAAGTCAGGAGATTTCATATAAGAAAGATCATGATTTGTAGAACAATCCGGCGTATCACGCCAGACCCAATACATATGATACCAACCATCCTTCATCAATTTAGGTTGAGTTTGATATGCATTCATAAGTTCCTGTCCATCAGTTAGTGGTTTGTCGAGCAGGCGTTTCCACTTTTGGGTTTTGGTGTTGTAAATATTATAGATTTCATTTCCATTTCCACTGCCACCATCACGATAATGATATAACAATTCATTCTCTCGGTTAAGCATAAAATTCGGGTAAGTTGTTCTTTTTTCATCAGAACCAGTCATTTCAAAAAACTGTTTCAGCTTTGAAATGTCATTTGGGTAGGTACTTCTGAAATAGGTCAGCGGATGAACATGAACATTACCGGAAAGATGCAAATAGTTCTCATTATCAATTCCAATTGTCAGATAATTGTGACTGTCCCAGTCTAATATTGTACTTGTACCTCCATGAGTTTCACGCGAAGTTGCAGGTAAAACAGTCAGTTGAAAATTCTCTTCATTAAGATTTCGTTGCCCGACAACAGTTCTTCGATTCGCATTATAATAAGCAAGATACTGGCGATTTCCCATTGTGTATAACGCAAAACCAACCGGATGTCCTGACCATACAGAATCAATAAAGATTATCTCTGTAACTTCATCTTTCAAACCGGTTTCATCAATAACAAGGTGTTTTTTATTTTGGCCTTTACAACTGCCAATAATAAGAATTAAAACAGAAATCAATAACAGGAATTGATTATTAACCATACCATTTTCTTGTTCTTCCCTGCAAATTATTCAATGTATCCAATGTAATATTTACGTCGTTCACAATCTGGAAATCGAACATTCCCACACAAATAAAATCGGCACCATTTTTAAATGCCCAGTTAAATCCATCTTCGGGAGTGATTGCTCCGGCCGCCAAAACTTTAAAACCCATTACCGGTACTTTTACGCGGTTAACAAAATCAACCGTACGGTCAGGGTATAAACAGAAAAGATTATCATGAAATCGATCGTGGTCAAGATGTTTTTTCCCATCTACTTCAAATGGGAATCTGTTTTCGCGAGGATGTGCCGACCAATATTGGTCGTGGTGCATAGTTTTCATATAATAATCCGGAATAATTCCCTGTTCTTCGCAGGCAATTAAGGAATCAATTGTGTGCGATGCCAATCCTGCAACAATACCCTGCTCACGTATTTTATTCATCATTTTATCAATGATTTCCATCTCATTGTCACGAACCAGCCAGTCGCACCAGTTTCCCTGAATTTGAATGATATCCATTCCCATATCTATTGCCTTGTTGATATTTACATAGATATCCTTCTTTTCATTATCGGGGCCTACCTGCACAATTACTTTGATATTACTGCCGGTTAATTTTTTGTATTTGGCCATAGTTTCCATGGTTGGAAAACCAATATTGATGGTGTTAATTCCGGCTTTTTCTGCCAGCATCAAGGTTTCAAAAATCTTCTTTTCAGTATTGTATGCCCTGAACAATGAAGGAACATAGCGCAAATCTCGGGAGTGTGCCCATCCACCAATCAGGTTTCCTCCGGCTACTAACCTGCTTATTTCATGGTCTCCAATTTTTCCTTTAGGAAGTTCACCTTTTAAATCTTTAATATCCGCTCCTCCAACCTGGATAGTTGCTCCGGACAGGGTATCTACTCCATACTTATTTTTTTCAATCAAAGCACCAATTCCAAATACACCCAACGCCGGTAGTGTTGCCAGATTTTTTATTACATCGCGTCTCGAATTATCGGGTGTCTTGTCTTCAGCAGATTCTTCTTTTTTGTTTTTTGAGAACATTGGTAAGGCATACATTCCATAACCTTTATCTTTTAAAAAGATAAGCACAATAAGTGCCAGTGCCTCAATTACATTTTTATTAACGATGTATAAACTTCCTTCAGCAGGGCTCATCAAAGAGCCACCAAACGGAGGATGTGCAAAATAGTAAAGCATAAGCAATACAACTCCGCCAATTGCAGAAAGCCGAATAGCTAATCCAACAATTAAAAACAATCCGATTAAAATTAAAGCGATAATATTCAGGGGATCGACAACTGCCATGATTCCTTCCGAACCTCCCATCCATTGATAAAATCCTGAAAACGGCCCTGTGGAACTTGATAAATATCCAGCTGCACTCCAATTCCCAACTATTAATTTTGAGATTCCTTCGTATAAAAAATGCCAGCCAATAACAAACCTAAAAGCGGTTACCAATGTTTTTTTCCAGTTCATAATTTTGTTGGTTTGATTAATCAATGCCTGTAATCTAATAAATTATCAAAACATTTGAGTTTAAAGAAAACTTAAAATCCTCTCTTTTAAAAAAATATACCCTTAAAAAGATTTAGTCCAAATTACTTTAATGGTCAGTCACCCATTTAATTTGCCTTTATCAAAATTCTAACACTAAATACATAAACCAAATTTAATAATTCCCCAAAAAAAAAGACCGCCCATAAGGACAGTCTTTTTGAAATATTTTATTGAAATATTTTACAAACTATTGATAGCATTTAAGTCATCAAATGCAACCTGTAAACGGGCAATCATCGATTCCTCACCTTTTCTAATCCAAACACGTGGATCATAGAATTTTTTGTTTGGTTTGTCTTCTCCATCTGGATTACCAATTTGTCCTTGCAGATAATCGTGATTATCGGCCTCGAATTTACGGATACCATCCCAGTAAGCCCATTGTGTATCTGTATCGATATTCATTTTAATCACCCCGTATTCAATTGCTTCGCGAATTTCAGCATGTGATGAACCGGAACCACCGTGGAAAACAAAGTTTACCGGAAGCTTATCTTCCAATCCTAATTTCTCAACGATATATTTTTGTGAGTTATCAAGAATTTTCGGAGTAAGTTTTACATTTCCCGGTTTGTAAACACCATGTACGTTTCCGAAAGATGCAGCAATTGTAAAGTTTGGAGAAACTTTGCTTAACTCTTCATATGCATAACAAACCTCTTCAGGTTGAGTATAAAGTTTTGAAGCATCAACGTCTGTGTTATCAACACCATCTTCTTCACCACCTGTAATTCCTAATTCTATCTCAAGTGTCATACCCATTTTACTCATACGTTCAAGGTACTTTTTGCTGATTTCGATATTTTCTTCGATTGGTTCTTCAGAAAGATCCAACATATGAGAGCTGAAAAGCGGCTTACCGGTTTCTGCAAAATGTTTTTCACTTGCATCAAGTAATCCGTCAATCCATGGTAATAATTTTTTTGCTGCGTGGTCGGTATGTAAAATTACGCGAACTCCGTATGCTTCAGCTAATTCGTGTATATGTTTGGCACCTGCAACTGCACCCAAAATTGCTGCTTGATGGCCTTCCATTTTTAATCCTTTACCCGCGTTAAAAGCTGCACCACCATTTGAAAACTGTATGATTACCGGAGCATTGGCTTTAACAGCTGCCTCCATAACTGCATTTACTGATGATGAACCTACTACGTTCACAGCAGGAATTGCAAAATTATTTTCCTGTGCTACTTTAAAAACAAATTGTAAATCAGCACCGGTTACAACACCAGCTTTTACATTGTCTGCTATTTTTCCCATAATTTTTTAGTATTATTTTTTGTTGAATAGTCTATTTTTAAACTGTTGAAACAAATTTAATCTTTCATAATTGAGCATACAAAAATCGATTGTTAACTAAGATTAAATTCTTGATTATTTAATATTTGTGAGATTTTATATTTTAATCCGATGTTAAAGGTTAATTAAAATTGTAATGGGATTATGTGGATTTCAATATTGTGATTTTTATATCAAAAAAACATTTTTGTATTTTCCCTGCTGAATGCTTAATCTATGCAACCAGAACTTAAACCATTTTGGAACAGAATTGTAAATTTCGATTGGAAATTTGGGATATTCCTGATTTTGCTTATTTGTATTCCCCGATTTATTCTGGTTCTGAAAGCGAGTGAAACAGGAAGTTATAGTCTAATTGGAATAATAATGATGTTTTCGGCACTTGTACCTTTTCTATTTCTAAGCAAATACGGAAGAAAACAAATCGGCATTCGAAAATCAAAAAATATATATTCCCTGATTATTGCGTTATTAACAGGTGTGGCAGGAAGCCTCCTACTTTATTATCTGGGGAATGGACTTTATGGTAATTCTTTCGAAAACTGGTACGTTTACATCGGAAAATCGTACCAAATTCCTGAAGGAATTTCGGTATCAGACAAAAAGATTCTTTTTGCAGTAATGGCCATTACAGGTATGACATTCAGCCCCGTTGGAGAGGAATTCTTTTTTAGGGGAATCGTTCACAATAGTTTTGCAAAATCATTAGGAGAGAAGAAAGCATCTTTTATTGACAGTCTCGCTTTTGCACTTACACATATTTCACATTTCGGATTGGTTTTTATAAATTACCAATGGGATTTTTACCCTGTTCCGGGCACCATATGGGTGCTATGCATGTTTCTAATCAGTATCCTGTTTTTTATAATGAAAAAATTTTCAGATTCAATATGGGGTGCTGTTTTTTGTCACTCCGGTTTCAATTTTGGAATGATTTATTGTATCTTTTATTTAATATAATAAATACCTATAGTAAAGATTATCTTACCCGTATCTTATATATTGGGTTATACAAAGCTGATTTCCCTCTGGAATCTTTAATATCAACTTTAAAAGAGAGTAATCGCGGAGGCACGTCTTTTGGAATTTCACCTGATATCAGTCCAAATTCATCATTTAGGCTAAGCCCGTATTCTTCCAGTTCAGCAGTATCAACCGTGTCCATCGAAAAAGTATACGGAGGTGTTCCTCCCATAGCAAAAAGAGAGGCACAATAAAACTGATCCAATACACCATTCATTAACTGGTAGTCTGCTGCCTGCAATTGTTGCAGATCGGAAACAGGATCCAGTTTATGATCAGTGATTTTTATGCCTACCATTCCTTTGCTTGTAAATTCTCCATCCGATACCAAAACCCGGAAATAAGTTGTACCGGTCTTAAATCCTTCAGCTGAAGCTCCTTCGAGCGTAACAATACCACTTGTTGCTTCTATTCTTACTCTTTCAGGTGTTGCCAAATAACTTGTATCAATTTCCCAGGTGTATGATTTATCCGGATTTCCACCCTGAGCCATCAACATTTGTGGAATAAGTTTAATAGTGCCCCGGTAATTAATATTAGCCGTTAATATTTGCTGTGGAACAACCTGTAAATTTGAACCAATTTCTACAGTATCATCACTACATGAAATACTTTGCAATAGCATTATTGCAAAAAACAATTTTAAGATAGGGTTTAGTAATTTCATTTTGACGGGTTTGTAAATTTATAGTGCTAATTTATAAAATTTTAAATTGATACATGATTAAATTAAAAATTAACCCTTTAAATACTTTAGTGTCTTTTATGCTTTTTCTTCTATATTCTTTTAAATCTGATGAATTCTTTGTAATTTGAATAGACTTTCTAACTATCAAAAATGAAGAAGTTAATCTGAATTAAAGGAAAAGCAATCAGTTTGTCAGCTTATCATAAAGATTAAAATAATAAACTGAATCGGTTAGTCTTTATTTTTTTTCAAACCCGTATATGCAGTCTGCCGGTTATAAAAAAACAAGATTATGAAAAAGTTTGTGATACTGTTAATTTTGGCCTGGATTGGTCAGTCATGTTGTACTACACAATATTTAGTTCCTCTTCAAAATTTAGATGCGATTGCAGGACTTGGAGTTTCCAGCAATCTGGGAAGTAAAAGCTGGTCGCCTAAAATGGGAGGGCAAATTGGTGTTGAAGCCCCGTTATTCAGATTTACACAATCCTCATCAGTAGTTACCGGGCTCGGTGCATCATTTCAAGGTGCAGCCTGGGAAGAAGAAATGTACTCCGGAAAAGTAAACACAAGTTATTTAAATATTCCTTTCCTTTATACTTATGAAAGTCCTGGCGGGTTTTACGGTCAGGCTGGGTTACAGCCGGGATTTCTTCTCAGCGCAAAAGATAAATACGATGAAGGCAGCTATGACTATAAAGATAATATGAACAAATTTGATTTAGGATTTCCACTTGCTGCCGGTTTTATTATTAATGATAAAGTCCGTGTTGGAGCAAGGGCAAACATTGGACTAATCAACAATTCAAACTATCCCGGTGGAAATAAGGATCACAACTTTACATTTAATGCTGTATTCAATTACAGATTTAATCTTCCGGGGAAAAATTCAAACAACCAATAAAGAAAGATAATATTTTAGATTTACCGGTAAGCAGTTTCTCCATCACCCCATTTGGTCAGATAGGCTGTGTTAAACTGCCATGAAAGTGAAAGATACCAAACCTGACTGGTTTTATAACGTGTTAAATCCGAAACAAAGTTTTGATTTTTATAATCGTGATTCAAAAAATCATTTAAATAATATTTGAATTTCAAATTAATACCTCCGGGAAACTGGACACCAACAATGGCTGAAGGTAAAACCGGTTGATACTGATTACTAAACCACGCTGTATATTTTGTTTTAGCTCCATCCCTTCCGTGAGAGTTCCAGTATTTTTCTTTATAGTGAATTCCAAATTCAACCTCTCCTCCACCAAAAAAGTATAAATTATCTTTAAACGATCCCAGCTTTAAAGCCAATGGTATTCCGCCAGTATATAAGCGTCGAATAATTTTATAAGGTTGGTATGACTCTATTCCGGGACTGCCATTATATAAAATCTCGTCTGAAATAATACCAACATTCTTGACTCCTAATCCCGTATATAAACCAAAATTGCCTGTAAAATCGAAATGCCAGTATTGCGAAAGATGAAAAAATGCTGTAAAACGCAAAGGAACACCTGAAACCTGTGCATCCGGATACTGAGCCAGATATTCATCTGTAAACTCAACATTCCCGTTTGAGAAAATCAATTCTCCACTTGTTATCGGATATATTTTTTGTGCATTTACGGATACATTAATTAAAAGAAATAAAAACGAGGAGAACAGTATTTTTTTCATAATTGTTTTTTTTAGGTAATAAAAATTCAAATTATGAAATCTAATAGTTAAATACAAGAGTTGTACTTACATTATGTTCGATTTTACAGAATACTTAACAGTTACATTCTGTGTAATAAATTCCATTGATATTGTAATAAATCTATTTACCGGATTTCGTTTCTTCATAACATTATCATTTTTATCTTTATAACAGAATTAAAAAAAGACAATATGACATTCATCGCTAAGGATTCACGCTACGATTCGATGGTATATAACAAATGTGGAAAATGGGGACTTAAATTACCGGCTGTATCGCTTGGATTATGGCACTATTTCGGAGATATAGATACAATTGAAAATGGCCGTGCGATGTTGCACCGCGCATTTGATCTGGGTATAACACATTTTGATCTTGCAAATAATTATGGCCCTCCTCCCGGTTCTGCCGAGGAGAATTTTGGAAAAATATTAAAGCAGGATTTTGCGGCTTATCGCGATGAATTGGTTATTTCTACAAAAGCAGGTTACCTAATGTGGCCCGGCCCTTATGGTGAATGGGGAAGCAGAAAGTATTTGCTTTCAAGTCTCGATCAGAGTTTAAAAAGAATGGGGCTGGAATACGTTGACATATTTTATTCACACAGACCGGATCCGGATACTCCTCTTGAAGAAACCATGATGGCACTGGACCAGGCTGTAAGGTCGGGGAAAGCACTATATGCTGCCGTTTCTAACTATCCTGCTGATATGGCACTGGAAGCTGCCCAAATTTTAAATGACCTGGGAACCCCTTGTATATTACACCAACCAAAATATTCCATGTTCGAACGTTGGGTTGAAGATGAACTACTGGATGTTCTGGACCAGCAAGGAATTGGTTGTATCCCATTCTCTCCATTGGCGCAAGGCCTTTTAACAAACAAATATTTAAAAGGTATTCCTGAAGGCAGCCGTGCAACACGGGAAGTTTTTCTAAAAAAAGAAGATGTAAAATCGGCTCACGAAAAAATTGTAAAGTTGAATGAGATTGCAGCTCAAAGAGAGCAATCACTTGCACAAATGGCACTTGCCTGGATTTTAAAAGATAAAAGAATAACGTCTGTTTTGATTGGAGCAAGTACAGTTAAACAAATCGAAGACAATGTTGCCACACTTTCAAATCTCAAATTTTCAAATGAAGAACTCACTGAAATAGAGAATGTTTTAAGATAACTAAGATCCATTTTTATAAAAACTTTTGAGATTTTTCCCAAATCCAACACGCAATTCCCTTATGGGACCACTGTTGATAAATTACAGCGAGATTGTTAATAACTTATTCAATAAAATACCTGGAGGTTTTTTATTTCGTCGAAAGATTTAGTTATTTTCGGAGTGACAAAAAGTGATATTATCAGGGCAAGGCCACTGGATTCTTTCTTCCCTCCGGCATTTATTTTTAAAATTCAGCAATTTGCACCTGTAATCTATTAAACCTGAATTAAAAATGTTGAAAATGGGAAATAATCAACATCCGTCAAACATCAGAGATAATAAAATTGAATTATTGGTTTGTAAATCAGGAGCCGAGAATTGTAAAGAGCATCTCCTTATAATTAATCAATGTTACTCTGATGCCAATACTTTTCATCTGGAAAAGGATTATTTAAATTCAATCGAATCTTTACGAAACGCATTTCTTATGACTTGCGACCTGAGACATGATTCGTGTGTTGAATGTGCAAACCTGTTCAGGACAACAATCGCCGATTCTCTTGAAAATATAAACCGCGAACTGCACATTCTGACAAAAGGAATGATAAAAAAGAAAAGATATATTAAAAGTTATAAAAAATCATGTGCTGTTTTGGATGATGTAAAAAGAGAGATAAAAAAAATCTCGTAATAATTTGTATTCTCTCATTCTAAACAATAGTATATCCGGCTCCCAACAAATTTCCGAACTTATTTAACATTTATTCACCTCTGGAAGTGCCTTGTTAAAATTTTATAAACCAAACTTTTATCATTAATTATTAGAATCGATCCTTGTTTTTTTGCCGCCACAAATTTAAGGAGGATGCATATGAACAGAGGAAATGAAAGAAATTTGAATGTAAGTGATGTTCAACAAAAACTTAATCAGGATAAAATTGAGCTGTTAAGTTGCAATTTGAAAGAACTAAAATGCGCCAAACACCTTGAAGAAATTAATAAAAACTATAGCAACGCAAATATTTTTGGTTGCGATAAAGATTATTCCAGGTCTATTAAATCATTAAAAAGGGCTTATCAAAAAGCTTCAGAATTAAAAAATGAGTCGACCTGTGTTAGTTGTGTTTCGCTGTTTCAGGAAACCATTGGACGATCGCTTAAGAATCTGAACAAAGATTTATACGATATGTCGCATGGTTTTTTAGGGCAGAAAAAGCTAAAGCCTTTTTATGTTGAGTCGTGTTACGCTTTAAAGGAAATTAAGTATTTACCTTAGAAAGACTTTCTACACTTTTTATTCAAAATAAAAAAGTCCGCATTACTGCGGACTTTTTGTTTCATATAGATTTCAAATTTTGCTTCATGCAAATGTTATAGGCCAAGTAACATTTTTATGCCTATTAACAAACCAAAAATTATTGATGTTCCGGTCAATGCACCGGCAATCATCGGAATAACTAAATTCAATGGTAATTTTTGTTTCTCATCATCAGATTTCATAGTAATAGTGATCTGATTTTGATTCTTCTTTGTTTCCATGTTAATTGTTTTAATTAATAAAAGACTTAAAAGTCTGCTACAAAAGTACGGCTATTTCAACTTTCTGCAAGCAAAAACGATTTTTTGTTAAATTACTGTTAACCTGCCAGATACAAGATTTGTTCAAAAATACCATATGGCAGATACAAATTTTAATTTGTCGAAATCTCTGGAAATACCACAAAAAATAAAGGAAACCAAAGCTTTAAAAAAGCAGCTTTCCTCACGTAAAAACTCTTATTATCTTTCTCAAATATGACCGATAGAATACTCAATATTTCTCATGTCTTTGATAAGAAAAGGTCAAAGACAAGGCTTTCGCAGTTTTGAAATAAAGGAATTTACTTTTGTAATTGACTGTTTTCAAAACAAGAGTAACGCAGTATTTGGCGTTTTATTTCGAAGACTAAATAGCCGATTCGAATTGTTTTAGGAACCGAACATCATTTTCAAAGAAATGACGGATATCTTTAATTCCGTAACGTAACATTGTTATTCTTTCGATACCCATTCCAAAAGCAAATCCTGTATACTTTTTACTATCAATATGACATGATTCGAGTACATTCGGATCGACCATACCACAACCCAGAATTTCGAGCCAGCCTGTATATTTACAAACATTACAACCCTTACCCCCGCAAATGGTACAACTTACATCCATCTCGGCACTTGGTTCTGTAAACGGGAAATAGGATGGTCTCAACCTGATTTCAGTTCCTTCTCCAAACAACTCTTTTGCAAATTGTAATAAGGTTTGCTTTAAATCAGCAAAAGATACATTTTCATCCACATACAATCCTTCAATCTGATGAAAGATACAATGCGAACGGGCAGAGATTGCTTCGTTACGAAAAACCCTTCCCGGGAAAATTGCACGAATTGGTGGTTGTGCATGCTCCATCACCCTGATCTGAACACTTGAAGTATGTGTACGCAACAATACATCCGGATTTTTTTCAATAAAAAAAGTATCCTGCATATCACGTGCCGGGTGCTCCGGTGGAAAATTCAAAGCTGAAAAAACATGCCAGTCATCTTCTATTTCCGGTCCTTCCGCAACGGTAAAACCCAACCTGGCAAAAATTCCAATAATCTCATTTTTTACCAAGGACAAAGGATGACGGGTTCCCAGTTTCATAGGTTCACCGGGCATAGAAAGATCCAATCCGGTATCCGCATTGCCGTTTGATTCAAGCCCTTCTTTTAAAGTATTGATTTTATCAAGTGCGAAATTTTTCAGGATGTTAATCGCTTGTCCCACTTCTTTCTTTTGTTCCGGCGGAACTGATTTAAAATCGTTAAACAACCTGCCGATTTCACCCTTTTTGCTAATATATTTTATACGTAATTCCTCTACCTCCTCTTTCGATGAAGCAACCACTTTTTCTATCTCCTCTTGTAAAGCTTTGATTTTGTCTAACATGCTCTTCTGTTTAAACTGAGGGGCAAATATAATGAATCAATTAATAAAATTGGTAATATCGTGAATTCGGGATGCTAACTAAAAGATGGATGTTAAGATTTGAGAAGAAACGGATTAAACAAATTGAGGAATGGCCTTACGTCTGAAGCAATGATCTAAGAGCAAAGCGCATAGCGTAAGAATTTCTTTATGATCGATACCCCATGCTCTTTGCTCCGTGCCCTCTGCTCCTTTATCCCTCTTTTGCAATTTTTATATCATCCGCTACCCATTTGGTGATTTTTATCCAATCCACATATCCAACCCTGTTGGTCCAAAGCGGATTTTTGTTTTGTTTCAAAGCAGCATCAGAATAATTCTTCCAGGCTGCCAAAGCTTTTTCCAGTTCATCGATTGCTTTTTTCTGATATTCTGAATTTTTGGTTTCCTTGTACAATGCCAATTGTGTTGAACCGGCAATTTTAAACGCATAATATTTTCCAAGCAAGGCCATTGTTCGAATATCCTGTAAAGTGATTTCTAATTCTGAATCGGATACAGGTTCCAAAGCTTCCAGAATTGCCAAAGATTTATCAGCATGTTGGTGTAATTGGTTGGATACATCAATTGGTGTTTTTAGTTGTGTTGCTTCACCGGCTTTTACCATCTTTACAAAATCAGGAATCGATTGATTTCCTGATCTTGGGTGTGGTGGTAAACTGATAAATCGATTTACATCATGAAATCCCGTTTCATTTCTTGCATAACCCGGACGACTTTTGCAGCCCTCGATATACCACTGAAAATCAAGGGGCCCCCAGTGGAATCCTGTTGTAGTCGGATAAATCATGGAAGCTTCCTGCCATGCTTCAAAAAGCTTTTCCGAATCAACTTCAGAATATTTGGCCTGAAGAATTTGTTTAAACCTTTCATTCGTTATTCCTGGATTATACCCCAGTCTTCCCCACATCATCCAGTGATACCAGTGTTTGGTAATTTCAATCTGACGAGGCGAATGAGCATATTCATCTTTCATGGTAAACTCGCGCCCCCAAACCCATTGGTCCGATCCGTAATAAAAACCTCGTGAAACATCGTAAGGAACATTTTGAATAAACTCGCGGACAAAATCGGGAGCTCCCCAACGGAAATAATAATTGTCATCATTTCGCATGGTCCAGATGGTTTTCATTCCCACAATATCCTTTACAAAACCCTCGTGATAAGGCTGAGATGTAGCACTCATTACATGCGCTTTTGCATATTTAAAACTGAAAATAAATTCAATATTTTCATGGTCGATTAAAGGCTTGAACTTTTTAGCAATATCTTTTGCCCCTGCCATATGCTGACGATGAATAAAAGTAAACTTACGATCAGGCATTTCTTTTGCAGCATCCAAAACGCCCTGGGCATAAGTATTAAAAGCCCAATCCTCTTTTTCCTCAAAAGAATAATCGTACATATTTTCACCTGTTGTTAATCCAATTCCTGCTAAATCGGGATAAGTGACAAACATTTGTTTTACACTCTTTCTAAAATAATCGGTGGTTACAGGATTTTCTGCCTCATCTGTAATACCATATTTGTCTTTTGCGCCATGCACAAAAATATTCCAGGTAACAAAATAAAAATCTACGTTTCTGCTTTTCCCGTAAGCCATTACTTTTTGCCAGAACTCAATTTTTTCATCCATTGAAAGCTCTTTTATGATTTCCGGATTTTCAAGAATTTCAGGTTCGCAAAAACCCCAGCCGCTTGTGCTGTAATTTTCTTCCCAATCGTGAGTTGAACGCTGAACATCATCTAACGCAACATCTTCGTATCCGGGTACTTTTACCAGCGACGGAAAAGGATGCAAACTCCACAGGGAAATATAATTGTAACGATAACGCGCCAGATTATCGATGTATTCTTTCCAGAAATCAAAGTTCCACATTTCGGGAATGTTGTTTTGAGCAGCATCGGATGGAGCGGTATAACTTGGTGTTCTTAAATCCAGTGGCACATTAAACTTTGTACCGCGCAATTCCATATATGGATTTTGCTGAACTTCGTTAACCCCTTCAATTCCATATAATTTGATTTGTTCTGCCAGTTCCAGTCCGCCATACATTGCGCCTGCAGCATCAAAGCCTTCCACAACTATTTTATCCGAAACTTTGAGACGAAAACCTTCAGATTTTAACGCATCATTGTTTTGAATTTTGAAAATAATATCTGCTTCTTCACTATCTACAATTTTTGCAGCCACTCCTTTATCTTCCAGAACCGAAGAAATTTCATTTACTGCAAACTGGATTTTAGCATCTTCCTGAAAATAAATTTTTACAGTTGGTTTATTGATGGAACATGCTGTTATTAATAATATTGAAATAAATACAAGAATACTTTTTTGTAAACGACTATAGAAATTGCGCTTCATAATTGTTGGTTTAATAAGTATAGTTAATCTCTTTATTCAGAGTCTTTCTCAAAGGTGGGAATTTTCTGAAGATTTTCCCAACTCAATAAAAATTACTACTACAGTCTGGATAAAATAGAACAGATTCCTCTCCGCCAGCTGGCGGATTCGGAATGAAATGAAGCGAAAGAATCTTTTCAAAATAGATTTTTTCTAGGACAGTAAAGAAAAAATACCTTGAAAAGAGATACCGATGAGCAAATAATATAATTCGTTTTCCAAATTTTATGTCCACAATATTTGCTATCGGCATTAACCATTGCAAATTTATTCATCTCGCCACGGCTTATGAATAAATGCAATTGGTTAATTTGTGCAGATTCAGGTTTTTATCTATTTTTGCAGTCCCTGAAAAAGGAGGGCCCCATAGTTCAACGGATAGAATAGCGGTTTCCTAAACCGTAGATACAGGTTCGATTCCTGTTGGGGCTACAACAAAAAAGGATTAAGCAAACCAAAAGCTTAATCCTTTTCTTTTTAAAAAAAATTACAATTCTACTTCTTAATAATCTTCAACGATTTTTGTATTTTATCTGAAGAAACCGAAATAATGTACATCTGGTTTGCTCTTAATGCTGAAATATCAAGTATAATGGTTTCGTTTGCATTTATCATTCCCAGCTGACTCGATTTAACCAGAACACCCGTAACATCAAAAATATTTACAACTGTATTTGGCATCGAATTCACCAAATTAAACTGAAGGAAAACATTATCCCTTGCCGGATTAGGATAGGCAATGATATCATGCTCATTGATTTCAGCAATTGGTGAAGAAGTATTGATTTCGCCACAAGTAGCATCAAAGTTTTCTCCCGGTGAGCCCATAAAACAGCCTTTTGCCCAGTTGGTAGGATCATTAAGATTTGCTTCAGGATTTATTAATTCCAGTGTCCTTCCGCTATTATCTTCGCCAAGTGCCCATGGAAAAATATCGGAATAAGCAACAGAAACCACCAACTCACCGGAACTGTTATAAAGATTAATTTCATCTGAAGGAGTTCCCAGTTTAAAATCAAATTCTCCGGTAATATTACTTACTTCAGGATAATTGGATTTAAAATTGTCCAGTTTATGGACGACAACCAACCTTTCGCCGGCAGGAATTATGGTGCCGGGACTAAAATCAAATCTGTGTTCCGTATCATCATCAGTAAAATACCAACCTTCCAAATCCAGATTCTTATCTGTAGCGTTCCAGATTTCAAACCAATCGGTTGTATTAAAATCCGCTCCATCTTTGTAATTGATTTCCGAAATGGTTATTCCGTCAAATGAATTATCATCGGCAATAAAATTAGCGGTAAAATAGTTTTTCAAATTTGATAAAGTAACTGTAAAATCAGCTGAATACACATCTGACAAATTATAATTATCATCCCATTTATCAAAAGAAAATCCCGGATTTGCAATTGCTTCAATTTTAATCGGAACATCGCTAAAGTAAATTCCTTCCCAGGGATATTCCTCAGGAGTTATGGTACTGATTTTTATTTTTCCGGCACCTTTGGGTTCTACATCTAATTCTATATTGATTTGATTATCGAGATTATAATGTTGTTGTAAATCTCCTCTTACGTAAGATGAACGAATTTCCAGTTCAGACCTGAAAATATTGTGGTTTGAAGTGAATGTGTTTAATTGTGCCTGTATATTTGAATTTCCCCAACGTTCAAATTGTCCGTCCATTTCGGGAAATATCTCGTTGTACATTTCATTTTCCAACTCACCGATTACATCAAACGAATAGCTGGTATTCATCAAATCTGCAAGACGATTAATAAAATAATATTTGTACTCGTCGTTTTGCATCATTCTGTACCAGAATGAAGTATATAAATTTGAAGTTCCCCTGCTTTTCAAAAACTGAATATGATCGTAAGTCGCCGTGGACCACTGATTTGGTCTTAATGACCATTCCAAATCGATAATCGCAAACTGCCAGCGATAATCAGTAGATTTACACCGCCATGCTTTAATATTATTACCGGGCCAATCCACATTGGCTATCCAGGTTTGTGCGATAATATAATCGGTGTAGTTTTTAATGTCCAAAATCTTTTCCACATCATTCAGATAATTTGTAGATTTTGGATTCATTTTCATAAAATTACTTTGGTCTCGAATAAAGGGATCGATAGAACCCCGGATAGCCTCCAGTTGTTGCCCTTTAAAATAACTTACCCCGATTAAATCGAGCGAATCAACATCCATTTCATAGTTTTGTTCCAGGTAATCGCCGTTAATTTTTTCTCTTAACTCATAAACTCCAAAATACTCGCCATTGATAAAGGCAACAATCGGCCGGTATGCCGAATAAAAGTTGTAGGTATTTCTTCCTAATGCAGTTACTTCAAGGGCATCCTTGTATTTTAAAACCAGGTACTGATTACTTCCGTTACGCACATAAAATGAAGAATAACTTTTTCGTTTTGGTCGATCGGGTTGCAAAGCATATTTTACATCACCATCTCCAAATTTCCCGTGCCCGGGTTCAATTCTGAAAGAAGTTTGTGGTTGCGATCTGCTGCCACCTGCTCCTCCATCAACCTGAATTCCTGCTTTCTGACTAAAGGCCAGCTGTTTTTCCTCATCAAAATATTCAACATAACAGGGCTTATTCCACGATTCTCTCCAATTCGAAAATATTCCCGATGTGCCATACAGATTTGAATTTTCCGTGGTAACCGATAAAACAGGGATTGAAAAATCTTCGTTGATAAAATATGTGGCCGTTTGAGTTTCTCCGGGCATTTTACCGGGAGTGCCAAAACACCGTGCATTTATTGTTTGTGTGGTCGAAACTCTTATTGAAGATCCGTTATACAGTGCAGAGGTGGATGTTGGTACCGATCCATCGGTAGTATATCTGATTACAGCTGATTCGGAAGTTTTACTTAAAGTAATATTTTGTGTGCCTGAGTAAAATCCTGCCTCAATATCAAAGATTGGTTTCTCTTCGTAACCCTTTGTATATGGAGTGGACAGATTATTACTAGTTCCCGGAGTGGCTTTTTCAAACAAAGCAACATTTTGTGAACCATCAGTTTCTCTTCCCAAAGAATTATCCAACAGTAAGGCAGCAATACTCAAAGAATCCACCAATTCCCTTTGCGGATTAAAAAGATAAATTGTTTCTCCCTCAGAAGATATTTTAAAATTTGTGTGCAACTTGCTCTGAGACATGTCTGAAATCCAAACAGGTGAGGTATTGTAATAACTTTTGTCGCTGTCTATTTTAAAGGATAAAAAAGGGATAAGTGTCATGTCTGATGAAGTTGCATTATAGTTATGAACTTCAATAGCAAATACATTTTCACCTTCAACAAGGATAGATTTTACATGCTCCAGATCAATTTCAAATTTTTCAGGTAATCCGCCACTTTCAATGGCAGGATGATTCAATGCACTTGCGAAGCTGTTCCAGGTTGGAATGCCATTAATGTTATTTCGACAAATCTCTGTTCCATTCAGGTAGGCAACAAATCCGTCATCATGGTCAATATGACAAACAATATCTGCAATGGATTGTAAATCTGCAACTGAAAACTGTTTTCTTATATAAATTACTCTTGTGCCATTTGGAACAACAGTTTCGTCATCGTTATCGCCATATCCAAAACCGGCTTTTCCTGTACTCCATCCCTGCAAATCAAAACCCAACTTTCTCCAGTCCGAAGAAATGGCCTGGGTTGGAATGAGGTAATTAAATTCGTCTGTTGGCAATACAGGACTTTCCCATTTTAGACCAACATCATAAATCCGGCGATCCTTTCCTGATGCATAAATCAACTGAAACGCCCCGGCACCCATATCAAAAGCAGGAAGGGTCCATTTATCAGTTTTTGAAGGATTATCCGTTAATGTCCATCCCTCAAGATTAACATCGGAATTTGATTTATTATATAATTCAATCCAATCCTCAAAATCCCCGTCCTCATCCCTGACCTGAGAGAAATTTTTATTGGAAAGTTCGTTGATTACAACCTGTGAATTAAGATGTAAAAAACTACTTATAAGAAATATAATCAGTAATGTTCTTTTTGCGTCCATTCAATAATTCTGCTTGTTTAAATTGTCAAATATAATAGTTTAAAACCGTATAAATAATTATGACAGAAAAGATTGATTCTAATTAAAATTATACAATCAGTTATCGAACTTTTTATCAATTTCATTGACAATTTCGTCAATTTTCTCTCTGCTTAATTCAGGATTTAAAACAGAAAGTATAAGAAATGCTTCTCCGTGCAATCCTGTTGAAATCAACCAGTGTGGACTCCGAGGAATAACAAAGGTAAGAATCGTAAATATTGTGGCCGGAATAGCCTGGGGAATAAAAATCCAGTACCAGATATTTAATTCATAATTGTTGACTAACAAACTTAAACCAAATCCGGTCAAAAGTCCTGTTAATGCAAACAGGGGGAAGAGTGAAATTAATTTGATTTTATGCGCAGCTGGAGAAATTTCAGAAATATAAAGAGGTGACAGTACAGATAAGCTTCCAATTGCCAAACCATTAAATATTTGAAAGGAGACAAAAAGAACAGCATTTTCAGAGAGTCCGCAACCAATTATTGATATTATATAAAGGAAACCGTTTATTTTTAGCATGAACCGCCTTCCGTATTTATCAGCGAATTTCCCAATTGTAAATGTACCAATCAGAAAACCCGGTATCCCTGCCAAAACTGCTAACCACACAATTTTCCCTAAAACATCAAAGTATTCAGAAACCATAGGCTTTGCAACATACAATCCGGCAATATTGAATCCAATAAGGATGCCTCCAAAAGCAACAATAAATGTATAAAGTTTTAACTTTTCTGACATTTTGTTTTGGTTTCAAATTGTATAAATAAGGTTTTAAAATTTCGAAAGATACAATTTTGTCGTATTCTCCCAAATCCAATTATTATGTTCAAATGTATTATAAAACACGTAATCTGAAGTTTTAACAGGGATTAAATTTATATACGAGTAATTTTTTCGTAAATTTAAGCAGGTCTCAGATTTCAAATGCCGCATATAAATTTAAACACAGAAGGAAATTAACATAAGTAAAACTGAATTATTAGGTTATAAACATAACTTTTCCCCTGAATTAAATTACAATGCAAATATTATCTGTTACGAACAACTAAATAATTTTTGAAGTATGAAGAAACTTCTTAAAATTCTGGGTTACCTGTTAGTAGTTTTACTTTTTACAATAGTTATTCTCATTATTGCGATTAGTCTTTCGCAGAATAAAATTCTGAAAATTACTCAAAAGCAAATTACCAAAACAATTAATGCACCCGTATTAATTGATGATATGTCTTTTACTTTTATTAAAAAATTTCCCTATGCCACAGTAGAATTTGAAGGAGTAAAAATCCTTCCCAATGATTTGCCCTCAGGTAATGAATAATCAAAAACTTCAGAAATTGTAAATATTAAAAGACTTTATATATCAATTAAATCGGTTCCTGCATTAAAAGGAATATACGAAATTGAGAATTTAGAAATTAACGATGCCAAAATTACATATGGTATCGACTCTTTTGGAAGAAGCAATATTGATTTTTTACTTAACCAGGACAGTACAACACCGGAAGATTCAAGTTCAGGAATGTTTCTCAATCTGGAAAAGGTTAAATTAAGTAATACAACTTTATATTATTCGAACGATACCATGCAGTTCAATGCAAAGGTTTTTTTCCCTGATTTAGATTTAAGGGCAAAAATAGAAGATGAAAATCTTATCGCTTTTTTAAAGGGGAAATTACTTCTCTCGGAATGTAATTTTGGAGAAAGCAATTTATACAAAATGGAAGAAACTTCTGTTCTGTTTGATCTGCAATATGATTCAGATACTGTAAGCTTAAAACAATTCAATGCAGAAACCGATGGTGCCGGTTTAAAAACTTCAGGGAAGCTTGTTTTATCGGAAAGTATGTATACCAATCTGGATTTCGAAGTGGAAAATGCTACGCTCGGAAAACTGTTAAAATACATTCCTGACAACATCATGCAAAATTATGATATTCAGAATATTGACGGAGTTTTAGATTTGTCGGGAAATATTAAAGGCCTTTATTCAGATGAAAAAATGCCACTTATAAATTTCGACTACAGTTTTAAAAAGGGATATTTAGAAACCAAGACATATCCTACCTTAACAAAAATCGTTTCTGAAGGGAAAATATCCAGCCTTGATTTAAATGATTTAAGTATTGCAAAAGCCCGATTAAAAAAATTAAATATAGAAACCAACAATAGTTCTGCTAAGTTGGTTGTACAGCTTAATAATTTTGAAAGGCCAAATTATAACTTACAATCCATTCTGAATATCACCCTGGCCGAGTTTGCTGATTTTATTCCCGATTCTTTAATGCAGGATGTTTCCGGTGAGTTGAATGCCGAATTTTCTACATCTGGAAAAATGCCTGACTTAGTTGACAATAAGTTTATAAATCATGTGGCTTACAATTCCTGGGGGAAACTTGGAATTACGAATTTAAACTTTAAAATGGACACTTTGCTAATCAATGGTTTTTCGGGTATTGCCGAATATAACCCGGGACATTTGAAACTGCAAGATTTAAGTTCATCAATTCCGCAATGGAATTTAAATTTAAAAAACTCTTCGCTGGAAACAGATTTTTCGGGAGATGTAACAAATCCGGGAGACATGACCCTTGACATTAAATCTTTTAACATTGAAGCAGAACCCGGGAAAATAAAAGGTATGGCAAAAATTGAAAATTTGGAAAATCCGGAATTCAATTTTGATGGTGAAGCTCAGATTGACCTGCTAAAAATAAAACCATATATTCCTGACTCAATCGTTAAATCTGTTTCGGGAGAAATACACGCAAAAATTAAGACACACGGAGCCATAAACTATGATTCAATTGAATATCAAATCAATAACATTGTATTTAATCAAAGTGATATTTGTTTGGAAGTTCGAAATACTTCGGCCACCATGCCGGATACAATTCAAAGTATCAGTGGACTAAACGGGAAATTTAGTCTGAATGAAGACAATATAATAATCTCCGGGATGAGTGGATCTGCAGCAAATATTGATTTTAAGATTGACACTGCAGATATTAGTAATTTATACAAAACCTATTTTCAAAACAAAAAAGAAGATACATTAAAGGCTTATATCGACATAAATTTAGGAGATATCAATTATGCAAAAATAGCCCCTTTCCCGGATGCGGACTCTACAGAAATTATTGAGAATTCTTCAGACGATGCCTCAGATAACAATCAAACAGAAAATAATGAATTAACTTTTTGGCAACCTGATTTCTCTTTTGATTTTAAAGGGAAAATTGCCGTCGAAAATATTGAATATAACAAAATATTCTTGGATGATATTTCAGCGAAATTTCATGTATCAGATAGTTCCTATATTATTGATCAGTTTATAACAAAAGCATTCGACGGTCGTACAACCAACTCCATCCGATATGACCTGACAAAGGAAAACAAAACAGTAATCCATCTGAAAAACCAGGTTGAGAACATGGATATTAATAAATTACTTTTTGCTTTTGATGATTTTGGGTATGACAGTTTAATGTCGTACAAAAACCTAAGCGGTATATTTTCATCCAATATAAACAGCAGGTTTGTTTTTGTAAACGATACTTTGATAACTCACGATATGAGAGTGCTAGGAGATTTCAAACTTAAAAACGGTAAGCTGGTAAATTATGAACCCGCAATGGAAATATCAAATTTTACAGGCATTAAGGAGTTAGATGACATTGAAATGAAAACATTGAATTGTGACATTTTTATGTTTAAAAACCAGGTTTTTGTTCCGATTACAAAAATTGTTAGTTCGTCATTGGATGTTTCAACATTTGGAATGCAAAGTTTGGACGAAAATTACGAGTATCATCTTCAGTTGCATTTGGGGGACATTTTAAAAGGTAAATCTCAAAAGCTGTTTGAACGACAGGCACAAAGCGGAGAAGAAGTTACTGATGACGATCTGAGTAAAAGCACAATAAAACTTATTTACGCTTATACCGACGGTAAAAAAAGAATTGGTTTTGCTACCAGAAAAGCGCAAAAAAAGATGGAACTAAAAATCAAGGTTCAGCAAAAAATGCTGGAACTGATTTTCCATCCCTTACTGGTTTCGTATGAGACAGGTGTAGAATAAATTTGTAAAAACTTAAAATATAAACTATGAAAAGAGCAACTTTCTATTTATCTCTATTAATCCTTGGGACCTTTATTTCGCTGGCTACAGATTGTGATATGAATTCGCTTGAACAATGTGAACAAGATGAAATTTGTGCGGGAAAATTTGTATCGGCTTGTTGTAATGAAGTTGAATGTTACTACATGTACAATGGCAAAAAATATAATGATGATGCAGAATCTTTAGCACAGCTGGCAAGGGATTTGGGATGTACCTTTACAGGTATGGCTGATTATGAAACTGATATTCAGGATCTGATTCTCAGGCTTAAAGCCTTAAAAGAATTTGCAAAAAGCAATTTGATTGAAAGCTATTAAAAATCCAGCCGCTTTATCTGGAGGATGATATCTGATTTTATTAAGATTTAATTTAAAAGAGTTCAGAAATTTTAAAAAACAGTAGAAAATCAAAACATATTTCATTGGATTGTGTTTGAAATTTTGATGTTAATTGATTGTTTGGATCAATTGGAACTCAAACTGTAACATAAGCAATACTGTTCAAAACAATAATATTTTTAAAATTTAATAACTAAAACAAAAATAACGATTATGAAAACAAATATTCTGTTTCTGATAATGGCGCTTATCCTTTCCACTTTGCAGACCTCTGCGCAACTCTCAATTTTGTCAGGACCCAACCAGGGTTCCTATTATAAGTTTGTAAGCGATATTGAGAAGATTCTGTCAACCGACAGTACCACTTTGGTTGTAAATGTGGAAACCGATGGAGCAGCATTAAACTTCGGAAGGTTGGCCGACCCCAATACTCCGGATAAACTGGCTCTAACCCAATCTGATTATTTGTATCATATGCAAGGGATGGATATGTTAAATAATACAGAAAAAACCAAAAACATTAAAGTCATTCTTCCGCTTGCCAACGAAGAAATTCACCTGGTAACTATGAAAGACAGTAAATTGGCACAACTTCAGGATCTAGATAAAAAGATGGTAGGTATTGGGACTCAATATCAGGGGACATACTATACATCAGCAATAATTAAAAATAAATCAAAAGTGTTATGGAATTCAAGAAATATTTCGTTCGAAGATGCACTTAGCCAGCTTAATACAAACAGAGTTGATGCTTTCTTTATAGTTGGAAGCGCACCGATGAAAAAACTAGATATTGATCCCCGTGCTTTTGCCGGCGGAATAAAAATACTTCCGTTGGAAGATTTTAATGATTGGGCAAAATATTATGACAAAGACACTATTCGTGCCGGTGATTATAAATGGCTGGAGGAAAATATTCCGACATTTAGTGTTCGGACTGTTTTAATTGTTAACGAAGCAAAACTCACTGAGCAGGATAAAAAAGATATAGCCTTGTTGGTTGAGGGATTAAAAACAAATCTTGAAAAATTAAAAGCAGAAGGTCATCACAAATGGAAAGAAGTAAACTTAATGAATTGGGATAGCAATGACTGGCCGGTTTATAAATAAAAATATCAATCATGAAAACAGTTTTTTAGCATGCTGTTTTAAATTGAAATTTTAACAACAATCTGCTTATGTTTTATTTCTGCCAATTTTCAATAAAAGAATAGTTAAGGATGAATTGTATCAAGTTCTGAGTTTTCAAAACTATCTTATCTTAATTAAGATCATTCGACTATTTTTGTATTACAATTCTACCAATTATGCAAAAACCGGTATTTTTTTGTTTGTTCTTTTTTTTACCGGGACTTTTATTGGCCCAGATGCATAATTATTGGTCATACAATTTCAATGAAGAATCTTCGCTCGTTGCCGGGGCTGTTGTTGGTGGTGGTGCAGGAGCTTCTGCAATTTTTTATAATCCTGCTACCATATCAGAAATTAATACCTCAAAACTATCGCTGAATGCCAGTTTGGTCTCTTTTGATATTACCAATTCAAAAAATATATTGGGAGAAAATATCCCCTTAAAATCGACACGATTTTATGCTGTCCCACGTTTTGTCTCGTATATGCACAAACCTAAAAGTCACCCAAACTGGAGCCTGGAATTTGCATTTATGAACGTTAATAATTATGAACTAAGCACAGCCAATTTCACCAACAAAAAAATTAATATTATAAATAATCTGCCCGGTGAAGAAAGGTATGTCGCTTTTACAGAATACGATACAAAATACAGGAATGACTTTTTTGGCATTGGAGGTTCACACATTTTGAGAGAAAATTTATACTTTGGAATGAGCATGTTTGTATCTGTTAAATCATTCTACTCCCGATATCAACTGGACATAAATGCTCAACCTGAACTATCAAACTTATTTCGATTGGTTGAAGAAAACTCATATTATACAGCTTCGCAGGCTACACAGGAGATAATTAAATTTAATGATTACCGTTTATTGTGGAAATTTGGATTTTTGTACAAAAAAGACAGACTAAGTTTTGGTTTGAATTTTACAACTCCTTCAATCGGTGGAATTTACAGTGATGGGAAAAGAGTAATGCATAAAGAAGCTCAGAGCAATATCAACAATCCGAACACAGGTGAACCATTGCCTGATTTTCTTATTACAGATTATGCTGAAAAAAAGGATGTTAAGGTAAACTACAAAACACCTTTTTCTATTGGAGTGGGAACTACAATTAACAGTTTGGATAATAAACGTATTTTCTATGCCACTATAGAATATTTCGGCAAAGTAAATCTATATAAAATTGTAAGTGCCGAATCTAATCAACAAACACCCGGTAATCCGGCATTTTTGAATCCTGAACTTGATGAATGGCTCACTTACTATTTTGACGCTAATCCGGTTTTTAATGCAGCGCTTGGTTATCGTTGGTATTTAAAAGATCATCTGATGTTGTTGGCCGGTTTTAAAACCGATTTTAACTATAAGAAATACTTCGAATCAGATGTTGGAGACACGTTTAAAACGATTCCGAGTATAGGTTTAAATCTTTATCATCTTTCGTCAGGACTAACACTTCGAATTTTTGGACAGGATATTACTGCAGGAATTCAATATAGTTTTGGCATAAACAATAAAAAGAAACAAATTGTTAATCTCTCGCATCCTGTAGAATTTAATTTTGAAGAATTACGTGCATTGCAAGGTACAAGAACCTATACAGCAAAATCAGTTCATAATTCCATAACACTGCTTTTAGCCGCATCTTTCAATTTTGGTACCGGTGAAAATAAGAAAAATCAGATTGACGATTAACGGGGAAATTGATCGGTTTGATTTTGATATGGAGATTCCAGTTTTCTACCTCCATAAGGAAATCTTTTCGACATGATATTTAAAATTTCGTTTGCTGCACTTTCAATTGGTTTATTGGAAACATTAACAACAGTAAATCCACCCTGATCAAATATAAACATGGCTTTTCGAATCTCTTCTCTAACCTGTCTTTCATCGATATACGATTCTATCTGACGTTGGTCCCATCCACTGGTTCTTTTTTTTCTGTGAGCAATTAACTGACGCGCAGAAATGTGTAATCCAAAAACTCTTTTGGGATCAACACGGAAAAGTTCTTTGGGAGGTTGAACTCCACTAACAAGAGGAACATTGGCAACTTTCCAACCATACATAGCCAGGTAAACACTCAAAGGTGTTTTTCCGGCTCTTGAAACACCGGTTAAAATTATTTCGGCGTTTTTTAATCTTTCCGGACTCATTCCATCATCATGAGAAAGTGTAAATTCGATCGATTCAATCCTGTCGAAATATTTATGATTAATTTCCCTGTACAATCCCGGATGCATTAATGGCTTAATGTCCAGTCTTTGATCAAGATATCCTGCAAGTTTTCCCATCAGATCAATCTCCTGAACATTAAACTCCGAACACAACTCAATAAGCTTTTTTCGAAGTTCCCCATTTACAAGAGTATGAACTATTAATCCACCCTTTGTTTTGGCTTTTAACACTGTATCAAAAAGGTCATCTTCGTTATCCATGTTGGATACAATTTTTACCGGAATATTGTTATCGGGATATTGAATTAAAACTGCCTGAACAATATTATTCCCGGCTATTCCTCTTCCTCCCGAAACCACATAGATGGGTGCGTCCGAAATTTTGGATTTTGCATTCATTGAAAGTCGTTTATTACTTAAACAAATAAATTACCGACTGGTTTTGAACTTGTTCTTTTCACTTTAAAATAATTCGAGGGTAACATTCTTTTAGGAATGTTTTGAAGTCAGTCCGTAGATTTATGCATCGGTTTTACAGGTAGTATAACTACTTCGTTTTTACAGGATGGACAGATATATATTTCACATCCAGAACATGCAAAACAATTGCTACAGGTTTTTTCAACATCGAGATTTGAAAATTGAAAACCACAAGTTTTACATGTATAAATTTTCTCCTTTTTCCCTGTAAATACCATTTCGATGCAATTTTACAAATCTTTCCTTAACAATTATATTCCTGTGATTTTTCTTTCTTTGGAGGTACAGGATCATAGCCATGTGTTCCCCAGGGATGACATCGTGAAATTCGTTTGGTAGCCATCCAGAATCCCTTAAACGGGCCATGTATCTTTATTGCCTGAACTGCATATTCAGAACACGTAGGAACATGCCTGCATGAAGCTGAAGTAAAGGGAGAAATTGCATACTTATATATGAATACAGGTATCAGCAAAATCCACCCCAACAATTTTAATATGCCCTTAAGCAAACAATGCATAAATCTCATATTCAGGCAACAAATCTACAACTTCTTATTTACCGGAAATAAAAATCTTCAGAGATATATAATCAGATAGGTTCTTTTTATATTTTTTTAGCTTTTGAAACACGTTTTCTTAAGTTATTATTGTACCCTGAACAAGTTGATTGTAATTAGTTTAAATCAGAACTAAATAAGTAGAATAGAAATTTTAATCAGTGCAAAATTGTATAATATTTTTAAATTTGTCGGGATTCGAAAAAATAGAACAATAATAAATCAATTAAAACTTATAAAATGAAGAAAGTAGCAATCGGAGTCGATATAGGTGGAACAAATACAGCCATTGGAGTTGTTGATGAGGCAGGCAATGTAATGGTAAAAGATAATATTTCAACTCCTTCTCATGGTGATATAGACAAATACATCACGGATTTATCAGATGCAATTAAAGAGCTGATAAAATCAGTTAAATTACTTAACGAAGATTTGGATATTCTGGGAATTGGGATTGGAGCACCAAACGGAAATTATTATAGCGGAACCATTGAATATGCACCCAACCTTTCATTCAAAGGCGTTGTGCATTTGGTAAAACTGCTTCGTGCAAATTTCTCCGATATGGCAGCATTGGCATTAACTAACGATGCCAACGCAGCAGCTATCGGTGAAATGATATATGGCGGTGCAAAAGGAATGAAAAACTTCGTAATGATAACTTTAGGAACCGGACTTGGCAGTGGAATTGTAGTTAACGGTGATTTGGTTTACGGAAGCGATGGATTCGCGGGCGAGTGCGGGCATACAACATTAGTTCCTGAAGGCCGTCCATGTGGATGTTCTGCTTTGGGCCACCTGGAAGCTTATTGTTCAGCTCCGGGAATGAAACGTACCGCATTTGAACTGATGGCTCATTATAATGCAAACGATAGTTTACTGGCAGATAAATCTTTCAGGGAACTGGATTCAAAAATGATTTTTGAAGCAGCTGAAAAAGGAGATAAGGTGGCTTTGGAAGTATTTGAAAAAACAGGCGCCTGGCTGGGACATGGTCTGGCAAATACAGTTCATCATCTAAGTCCTGAAGCAATTTTCTTGTTTGGAGGACCTACTGCAGCAGGAGACTTAATTTTTAAACCAACCAAAGAAAATATGGAAAAACATCTTCTTCCGATTTTCAAAAATAAAATTCAGATTCTTCCTTCTAAATTAAAAAGAGGAGACGCAGCAATTGTTGGAGCCAGTGCATTGGTTTGGAAAGAAATTGAAAAATAATTTCAAGATTATTAAATAATAAACGGGTGCTATCTGATGAAGTGATAGCACCCGTTTTCTTTTATCCAAAAAAATAAAATGTTTGTTAATGTTTTTGCAGGGTCTTTAATAAAGTGAGTCCAAAATGTTTACTCTTTCGCTATTTTTGCAAATATTTTAAAACTTTCTTACTATGAAATCCGGATACCTTTCTTTAGTTATTTTAATTCTGATTAACCTCTTTAGTTTAGAATGTAAAACACAAACTGAAACCAGGAGCATTGAATTTTACCTCACTAAACCCGACAAATCCGTGTTATTTGCAAAACAGGAAGCCGGAGTTTCTGCAGGAACAAATAATGATCTTCCTACCATAACAGTAGATAGGGATAAAGCATACCAGGAAATGGATGGTTTTGGTTTCACATTAACCGGTGGAAGTGCTTTTCATATCCATAATATGTCGGATAAAAAAAGGAGCGAACTGTTAACCGAACTTTTTGCTTTTGACAGGAAAAATATTGGGATTAGTTATTTGAGAGTCAGTTTAGGTGCTTCGGATTTGGATGCAGAAGTATTCTCATACAACGATTTACCAAAAGGAGAAACAGATATAAAATTAACCCATTTTTCTTTAGACCCTGACAGGAAACATTTGATCCCTGTTTTAAAAGAAATTCTTGAAATCAATCCTGAAATTAAAATTATGGCTTCTCCATGGTCTCCGCCCGCCTGGATGAAAACCAACAATGAAACAAAGGGTGGAAGTTTAAAGCCGGAATATTATGATACCTATGCAGAATATTTTGTAAAATATGTTCAGGGGATGCAAAAAGAAGGTATAACAATTGATGCAATTACTGTTCAAAACGAACCTCTGCATCCGGGAAACAATCCAAGTTTATTTATGCCGGCTGATGAACAGGCTGGTTTTATTAAAAACAGTCTTGGACCGGCATTTGCAAAAGCAGGTTTAAAAACAAAAATTATTATTTACGACCACAATGCTGACAAACCTGATTATCCGATTTCTATATTAAACGATCCTGAGGCAAATCAATATATCGATGGTTCGGCTTTTCATCTGTATGGAGGAGTAATTGAAAATGTTAGCCAGGTGCATGAAGCTCACCCCGACAAAAACCTTTATTTTACAGAACAGTGGATTGGTGCTCCGGCAAATTTTGGAGGCGACTTTAACTGGCATATGAAGAATTTAATTATTGGTGCTTCACGTAACTGGTGTAAAACGGTTTTGGAATGGAATTTAGCAGCCGATCCGAATCAAAAACCACATACTCCGGGAGGTTGTACCCGCTGTTTAGGTGCTGTAACTATAGACGGAGATGAAGTTTCAAGAAATCCGGCATATTATATAATCGCACATGCATCAAAATTTGTACGTCCCGGTTCAGTCAGAATAAACACAAATATACCCGGCGACTTGCCTAATGTGGCATTTAAAACTCCTGATGAGAAAGTTATTCTAATTGTGTTAAATGATTCTGATTCTGAAAAACGATTTAATGTCAAAACCGGGAATGAAATATTTTCTGCATCATTGGTAAGTGGCTCAGCAGGTACTTTCATTTTTTAAAACAGGCATGTGAACAATCTCCTTTTTAATAAAGAATATAATTACCTAAATTAGCTTTAATTAAATAAAACAGTTTAAAACCATTTAAATGAAAAGATTCTCAGCATTTGTGATAAGAAGTAAATGGTTTATTATTTTTCTGGTACTTGCTATCAGCACTTTTCTGGCAATACAAATCCCAAAAGTTACCATTAATTCAGATGTAATAAGTTCCTTACCTGCTGATGATGTTGATGCGGTATTACTAAAAAAAATCGGAGATAAGTTTGGAGGCAACAGAATGGGAATGGTGATTTTGGACGCTGAAAATATTTTTACAAAAGATGTAATTCAGCACATTAAACAAATTACAGATTCTCTTTCTCAAACTGAAGGTATTTCTTCAGTTAGCAGTCTGACTAACGCCATGGATATTACTGAAAGTGAATTTGGAATGGACATTGGTCAGCTCATTGACGAATACGACTTACCGGATTCGCCTGAGGAACTCGCATTACTTAAAGAAAGGGCGCTTACAAACGAAATGTATGCAGGATCCCTGGTTTCGGAAGATGGAACAGCTGCAGCAGTAATTTTCACCCTTTACGATGATGCTGATATTCAGGAAATAGCACAAACAGTAAAAGCAAAAACCGAATCCTTAAATCTCCCTGAAAATATTTATTATGCAGGTTCACCAATGCTTATTACTTCTATAGCTCGTTTAATTTCAGCTGACCTTACCTTATTATTCCCAATTGCTTTACTTGTAATTGCATTGGTATTGTTTATTAGCTTTCATACCTGGCGGGGAGTAGTCTTGCCTTTACTGGTTTGTATCCTTGCCATTGTATGGGTAATCGGTTTAATGGGATTATTTGGATATCAAATGTCAATGGTTTCAAATAATATACCTATTGTTTTACTCGCTGTAGGAAGTGCTTATGCGATACATGTTATTCATCGGATTGAACAGGTAAAACAAACCGACAGGAAACAAGCAATTATTGTAGCTTTATCAGGAGTTGCAATTCCGGTAATTCTGACTGCCGTAACCACTATGGCCGGTTTTCTGTCTTTTATTTTTGGGTCTTACTTAAAAATGATACGTGATTTCGGATTGTTTACAGCAATGGGAACTTTATTTGCAGTTTTACTTTCTCTGGTTTTTGTACCCGCTGTTTTATCCTTTTTTTCTCCGCAAAATAAATCCAAAACAAAAGCATTTCAAAAAACTTCTGTTCTTTATAAACATTTCCTTCTGCCCTTACAAAAATTTATTTATTCTCATCCAAAACAAATAGTCTGGATTTGGATTGGTTTAGCTGCAGTCGCCGTAATTGGCATTACGATGATTGAAAGAAATGTTGATATCAGAAATTATTTCAAAAAAGATAATCCTACCAGGGTTGCCGAAGATATAATGACTGAAAAATTTGGCGGTACAAAACCCATTTTTGTACTTTTTAAGGGTAATGTTCAAAGTCCTGAAGTTTTACAAACCATGGCCAGAATGGAGGAGTATATGAAAGCACATCCCGGTATTGGAACCACTCAATCGGTTGCCGGATTGGTTTCAAAAATTAATGGTGCTTTTGGAGAAGGACCTATAATTCCTGATGATCAGACAATGATTGAACAACTCTGGTTTTTGCTCGATGGAAATGAAAATATGAAAAAACTGGTAAGCGATGATCTGGATGAAGCACTGATAATTTCAAAGTTCATTTTTTCGGAAAATAACGAGAAAAAGGACTTTGCTAATTATATGCAAAAGTTTATTGATGAAAACTCCACGGAAACCTGTGAAATACAGATAACCGGAATGCCTTACATTGATGTTACCATGGACAGGAGTCTGATTAGCAGTCAGATTGGGAGTTTAGTAATTGCAGTTGTTTTTGTAATTTTTATTGTCGGACTTTTACTTCGTTCTATGTTGTCCGGACTATATGCGGCAGTGCCAATTGTTGCTTCAATAACTATGTTATTTGGTTTTATGGGATTCACCGGAATACCATTGAATATTGGAACCGTTTTGGTTGCCAGTGTTGCGGTAGGTATTGGTATAGATTATTCGATTCATGTGATTTCACATTTTAAAGACGGTATTCGAAAAGGGGAAACCGTAGCTGAAGCCTTACATGAAACAATCAGTATCAGTGGAAAAGCTATCGTTATTAACCTCTTTTCGGTTTCCGCAGGTTTTTTGGTTTTACTTTTTTCTGAAATGGTTCCACTTGAATATTTTGGCCTGTTAATTGCATTAAGCATGCTGGCATCAGGAATGGGAGCATTAACTTTATTGCCTTCAATTTTGATACTTTCAAACAAAAAGCGATAATAATTGCTTAATAATTAAAAATTAGATTTAAACAAACATGAGAATTATATATCTTTTCGTAGTCGTTCTTTTTACTGCAAACATCAGCCTGGCTCAGGATGCTGCTGAAATTCTTGCAAATATGGATAAAGTGCTTTTTTCACCCAAAGATAAATCAGGCATTGCAACTATAACTTTAATTGACAAAACCGGAACCGAAAAAGTCAGGGAAGCAGAATTTTTTCAAAAAGGTCCGCACAAAAAACTATATCGTTATACCAAGCCGGAGTCACAAGCCGGAATTGCAACCCTTACTTTACCCGATAATGTTGTCTGGCTCTCGTTACCGGCATTTGAAAATCCCAAGCGTATTTCATTATTGTCAAAATCTCAGGCCTTTAACAATACCGACTTCTCTTATGAAGATATGGCAACAACACCTTACAGTGAGAGATTTACTCCGGAACTCACCAGCACGGGTGCCAACGATTATGTACTGCTTTTAACTCCAATTTCAGGAAAATCAAAATATACCAAAATCATTTTACGCTTGCATAAACAAAACGGACATCCAATTTCCATGCTGTATTACAATGAACAAAACAGACTGTTTAAGGAAGCAAGCTACACCTATGAAAAAATTGGAAAATACTGGAATGCAAAAGAAGTAGTAATGAAAAACATTGAAAAAGATCACAGCACAGTAATTCAACTTTCGGATATAAAATTTGACCAGGGATTATCCGATGACTTGTTTATGGTTGAGAACCTTAAGAAATAGACTGACTACCTTGTATTTTTAAAAGGATGGGGAAACAATGCAGGAACCTTTTGAATATATTCTTTATAACCGGATTTCCTGGTAATATTTCTTTTTTCCATCATCGGAATACTTATAAACTGAAACAGAATAATCATAAAAATAAATCCAATACTTGTCCAGAAACCAATGGTATCACTTATTTTTCCTGTAGATAATACAAACAAAAACATTCCTGTCCAGAAACTAATTTCACCTAAATAATTTGGATGCCTTGAAATGCTCCACAAACCGGTATCGATATAGTCCTTTGATTGTTTGGATTTCTTGAAATTTATCAGTTGTTCATCTGCAATCCATTCAACAAAAACTGCAACAAGAGTAAAAGCAATTGCTACATAATCGTAAAAATTTAAAGCGTTTGGACTCGACAATGAATACCATAAGGGTAGGCATCCGAGAAACACAAAAATGGTAGGCATTAAATGAATTCCAAGGAAACTTACAGGCCAGTAAAAAGCACCTGTTTTTTTTGCAATATTTGTATATCTCCAATCCTGATGTCCCATTCCAGGCCAACCACGTATCCAGTTAAGGGTTAATCGTAAACTCCAGAACAAAACCAAAGCCAGGATTATCCACTGTCTTATTGTATTTCCTTCCGGATAAATATTCATCAGGTAAACAACAATTACCGGTGGAATTACACTCCAGTAAGGATCATATATACTTGAATTTTTAAAAATTACACTAAAACTGAAAACAATTATGGTAGCAACAACGTCTGCAATAAAAACACTTAAAATTGAATGATAATCTTTTAGAAAAGGAAAAATGAAATAAACAACTACAAATGCCAGTAAATAAATTGCCAGAACTACCAGTAATGATCGTATCTTTGATTGTATATTTATCATAAATAATTTGTTTAATTACGAGTACTTCATAAAAATAGTCGATTTCTGACAAATAAAAATGAATCAATTTAAAATTCCTCCTGTCTCCACATTATTAGGTTCCTCTTTCAGGAATTACTTCAAAATTCTTGGACAGGGTCGAATTTCACCAAGGTATTATTTTAAAATTTTCCTTACTACTTTGGTGGTGTTAATCGCTACTCCATTTCATTGGTGGGAAAAGTTATTTTATTATAAAAAACTTAAAAATTTTAAGTTTGAAAAACCACCTCTTTTTATTTTAGGCCATTGGCGAAGCGGCACAACCTTGCTGCATAATTTGCTAACCAAAGATCCTTCAGCCGCCTACATGACTACCTATCAGGGAGTTTTCCCGAATAACCTCACCAGCAAATGGCTGTTTCGTACATTTATGAAAATAAACATGCCCGACAGAAGACCTTCAGACGGTGTAAAACTTGACATAAATTTTCCCCAGGAGGATGAATTTGCGTTTAGCAACTCTCAGTGGAATGCCTATTACAACTTCTTTTATTTCCCGCAAAATTATCAACAGTATTATGAAAAATCGGTCCACCATAAAGGACTCAGTAAAAAGGAAATCGATTTATGGTACAAGTGTTATGATAAACTTGTTAAAAAAGCGCTAATCAATACAAATGGGAAACGTGTAATTTTTAAAAATCCTGTAAACACAGCACGGGTTGATAAACTACTTAAATTATATCCCGATGCCAAATTCCTGTTTATTTACCGGAATCCAATAACCGTATTTTATTCAACCCGACGCTTTTTTCAGCAATTATATCCAACATTATGGCTAAATAAAGTTGACAATCAATTTATTGATAAAATGATATTTGATGTTTATATCAGAATGATGGATGATTATTACAGTTTAAAAAGTTTGATACCGGCTGAAAATCTTATGGAAATTCGTTTTGAAGAATTTGAGATAAATCCGGTAAAGGGAGTGGAAAATATATATAAAAAATTATTCAATGAAGATTTCTCACAAATTCGCAGCTATTTTTCGGAATACATAAAAACACAACAAAGTCATAAAAAAAATAAATACGAAGTAGATGCAAAAGAGATAGAAAGTATTAGTAAAAAGTGGAAAAAATATATCGATATGTATAATTACGATTTACCTGAAGATGTAGCAATTAAGTCGAACATCGAAAATTAATAAAAAAAATGCTCAAACTTTTATTTACTACTTTGGCTTTGTTTCTTTTTTATCCGGCCGATGATTGGAAACTAAAAAAAGAAAAATCAGGAATTGCGGTATACACGCGTTCCATTGAGGGATCTGATTTTGATGAATTTAAAGCGGAGACCGTTATTGAAAATGCCAATATTTATGATGTTTTGAATGTTTTAATGGACGTGGAAAATTATGTAAATCTTTATCCCGATTGTTACAATCCTGAAATTTTAGAGCAGAAAGGGAAATGGAATAACATTCATTATATTGTATCCAAAGCCCCGTTTCCTGTAAAAGACCGCGACGGAGTAAATGAGATAACCACAACTTTCGACGAAAAAGGCAATAGTGCTCGTGTTACCATAAAACCATTACCCGATTATATTCCTGAAAAAAAAGGAATTGTCAGAATACAAAAAGGAGCCGGATTTTGGCAATTAACTGAGGAGAACAGTAATGTGACTATTGTTTATCAATACCATGGTGATCCGGCAGGAGATATTCCTGCCTGGCTGGCAAACAGTTTTGTGGTTACTCATCCTTATAAAACCATGATTAATATGCGAAATATGATTAAATCAAATAAACAGACAAACAAGTATTAAATAATATTCTTAGATTTGTACAACAAGTGTAAACAACATTTAACCAAAATTTATCTATTATGAAATTAATAAAACTTAGTTTTTTAGCCTCCCTGGTTTTATCTCTTGCCTTTTTTACAGGATGCAAGGATGAAGAAACACCGGAAGTTTCACCTTTTGTTGGTAATTTTATTATTACCAAAGCAACACTCAATGCAGTAGTACCGGTAATTAACTCAAACGAAATTGGCCCGGTACCTCTACCACCCGGAACAGATATTACGGCTCTAATTGTAGAATCACTTTTAAGTCAGGTTAACTGTGATGCAGCGAGTAAATCCTGGGTAGAATTGAGAGAAGACAAGTCGATGTACATGAGTTGTGCAGGTGCTAATGCGATGAATGCCGGAACTTGGGAAGAAGTTTCAGCAACAGAATTAAAATTAAATATGAATAGTGCTGCAATTCCATCATCTCCAACCGGTTTTGTATTGAATGTAAAAGACATTGCAGTTGCAGGTAATAATATGTCGGGTAGTACTTCGGTGCCTCTGCCAAAGGAAATGGCTGCTGCGATTCTTGCACAAATGCAATTAACATTGTCAGAAGATAATCCTGATATTTTTATGGTTGAATTTGCAATAACATTCGTAAAGCAATAAGAATTATTTTTAGATAATATATAACCACCGGATTATTTCGGTGGTTTTTTTGTTCCCAATATTCTGTCACAATCAAAAAACTATATAGCCATGATTATAACATGAAATATTCTTATTTTTAATTGTCCCAACAAAATAATAAGAATTGAAACAAAAATCCATTTTATTTTCTCCCTTTTCAATCGGACCCATAACAATTAGAAACCGTACAATCCGATCAGCTGCATTCGAAGGAATGTGCCCCGGAAATAATCCCTCCCAAATGCTGCTCGATTATCACCGTGAAGTTGCAGCCGGCGGAATTGGATTGACAACTGTTGCTTATGCGGCAGTTTGTAAAAACGGACTTTCATTTCCTCATCAGCTTTGGTTAAGGAAGGAACTTATACCTGAGTTAAGAAAATTAACAAATACGATTCATAAAGAAGGTGCAACAGCATCTATTCAGCTTGGACATTGCGGTAACATGTCGAAAAAAAGCATCACAGGTACTTTGCCTGTTTCACCTTCCGGCGGATTCAATATTTATTCACCAACATGGTCGAAAAAAATGGACATGGATGATATAAAAAAAGTTGTGCAGGATTTTGCCAATTCAGCTTTGATTGCGAGGGAATCCGGTTTTGATGCTGTGGAGATACATGCAGGCCATGGCTACTTAATCAGCCAGTTTTTGTCACCATATACCAATAAACGTAAGGATGAATTTGGAGGTTCGTTTGAAAACAGGATTCGATTTATGTTAATGGTAATTCGTGCAGTTTTACAAGCGGTCGGAAAAGATATGGCTGTAATTGTGAAAATTAATATGCGCGATGGTTTTAAAGGAGGGATGGAAATAAGAGAAAGTCTCAAACTTGCCGGAATACTTGAGAAAGAGGGTGTTCATGCCCTGATTTTAAGTGGTGGTTTTGTAAGCAAGGCACCAATGTACGTGATGCGTGGTAAAATGCCTGTAAAAACACTTACGCATTATATGAATAACAGATGGCTGAAAATTAGTGTCCGGTTAGCCGGGAAAATGGTTATTCCCGATGTTCCTTTTAAAGAAATTTATTTTTTGGAAGATGCCTTAAAATTTAGAAAAGAAATTAAAATTCCCCTGATTTATGTTGGTGGAATAATTTCAGGAAAATCAATAAGTAAAGTGCTGGATTCGGGATTCGAATTTGTTGCTATGGCCCGTGCATTAATCAATGATCCGGGATTCGTTAATAAGCTAAAAATTGATATCAGTTCCAAAAACAATTGTGATATAAGCAATTACTGCATTGCCAGAATGTACTCAAAAGAAATGGCTTGTCATCATAACATTGAAAGCTTACCAGACAAAATACAAAAAGAGATAAACAAAAATAAATGTTTTGAATAGTGACCCGATAAATACAGAAACAATTGGAAACGCTTTAATTACAGGTGCAAGTTCGGGTATTGGTTTAGCCATTGCAAAAGAACTTGCTAAAAGGAAATACAACCTTGTTTTGGTCAGTAATCAACAAAAGGAACTTGAAGCAGCTGGCAGGAATATATCAGCACGTTCTAAAGTTAAAACATGGCCGGTTTATATGGATTTGGCCGAAGTAGATTCCGCTCAAAAATTATATGACTGGTGCGCTCAAAACAATATCGAAATTGAAATATTGGTAAACAATGCCGGTATATATTTCTTTGGCGAGGTAGTTAAAAACGATATCGAAAAAATTCACCGTATGACGATCCTGCACACCACCACTCCTTCATTGTTGTGTTCCCTGTTTGGAAAAGAAATGAAAAAAAGAAGACATGGTCATATTTTGAATATTTCTTCTCTCTCGGCATTTTTACCTTATCCCGGAATTGCTTTGTACAGTTCTACAAAAAATTTTTTAAAGAGTTTTTCCCGAGCTTTGCGAACTGAAATGATGGAATATAATGTTAATGTAACCTGTATTTGTCCCGGGGCAGTATCCACCAGGCTTTATAACCTGAAAGACCCGGACCGTAAAAAAGCATTAAAGCTGGGTGTAATGATAAGTGCAGAAAAACTGGCATCAATTGCGGTGAAAGCGATGTTCAAAAAAAAATCATTAATTGTCCCGGGTTTTGTAAATCGATTAACAATATTTATTGCAAACCTGATTCCTCATAGTGTTATTCTGCTTATAAGGCGATATTCGGGATACTTGCCACCAGACAAGAATTAGTTGTTGAATTCAATCTTTGAGAACAATTTTTCCAGGAGAATACTCACACATTCTTCCACAGTTTTATCAGAAGTGTCAATCGATAAAATGGCATTTTGAGGATTTTCAAAAGGTGCACTAATTCCGGTAAAATTTTTAATCTCGCCCTTTCTGGCTTTTTTATATAAACCTTTAACATCGCGTTTTTCACAAACCTCAAGCGGAGTACTGACAAACACTTCCAGGAAGTCCCTCTCACCTACAATATCGCGAACTGTTTTCCTGGTTTCTTCACTCGGACTTACAAACGCACAAAGACATATAATTCCTGAATTTACATATAGTTTGGCAATTTCTGCAATTCGGCGAATATTCTCTTTTCTGTCATCATGAGAAAACCCAAGGTTATTGTTTATGCCTGTTCTGATGTTATCACCATCAAGAATCTGGGTTAAATAACCTCTTTCAAAAAGGTTTCTTTCCAATGCAGAAGCAAGGGTGGTTTTACCAGATCCCGATAATCCTGTAAACCAGATAACTTTTGAATTCTGTTTTAACCTTTCTTGTTTTTCTTCCCTGGAAACGATTTTGTCAAAAACAGGGTAAATATGTTTGTTTTTTTCATTTACCATTTGAGAGTGTTTTTACAATTTACTTTACAACAAACCAGGGATTTAATAAGTTTTCTTTATTGTAAACTACCGGCTTATTATTTTCATATTGAATTATTTCTTTACCGGCATACTTTGCTATTGAATGACCAGCAGCAGTATCCCATTCCATTGTTGGTGCCAGACGTGGATAAACATCAGCTAATCCTTCAGCAACCATACAGATTTTTAAAGAACTCCCTCGCGATTTCATTTCAATCTCTTTTCCGGAAGTATCCAGGGATTGAATATAATTTTGCGTAGATTCATTCATATGAGATTTGCTTCCAACAACTACAAAATTTTCTTTTTGAATATTTAGTGGCAATTTCTGAATAGCTGTTAAAGTTCCTTTTTCGGGATTTACCGATGCTTTATATGAACCTTCAGAATTACTGTAATATAAGGTTTTGGTAACCGGAACATAAACCACACCTGCGATTGGCGTATTTCCTTTGATCAGCGCAATGTTAACAGTAAACTCATCGTTTCGCTTTATAAATTCCTTTGTTCCGTCCAGCGGATCAACCAGCCAAAACACATCCCAGATTTTTCTTTCCTCAAACTGAATAGATTTTCCCTCTTCACTTAAAATCGGGATTTCAGTGGTTTGTAAATGTTTGATTATTACTTCGTGTGCTCTTTTATCTGCAATAGTTAAGGGTGAGTTATCTGCTTTAAACTCAACATCAAAATCTGAATTATAATACACGTCTAAAATTTCTTTCCCTGCTTCAATCGAGGCTTTAACTGCCAATTCAGTCAATGCTGAAATGTTAAAATCCGGAGTCATATAAAAATGTTTGATTTCTAATTTCGGCCAATATATTGTAAAATGTCTTCATACACAAGACTAACATAATATAAACCTCCAATTTGAGCACTCCCAAAGCTGGTTGTGTAATAATTATTAGTGATATTCGAGCCGCCTACCTTAAATGTTGTTTTAATTTTTGGAACTTTATAGGAAACGTGTGCATCAATGGTAGTCATTGAAGGAATTTCACCTACACCAAAACTACCTTCCCAAAGAAAACTACTTTGCCAGTGCAAATTCACATTGAATCCCAGGTTAGGCATTATTGCATGATGTCCGACAGATAAATTGGCCCGGTACTCGGGTGTGTTAAACCTGGCTTCAACACCGGGAGAGTCAATCGATTCAAGCAATTTATTGTAGGCAACGTTACTCTTAATTAACATTCCGAATGGAGTTATATAATCCAATCCTAATGCCCAGCCCCAGGATGAAACAGGTTTATCAGTGGTGAAATATGTTTCAAATATCTGATCTTCTTCTTCTCCAATATCTTCGGCCAATTGTGCTACCAACTGAGTAGCCTGAAATCCTCTGTATTGGTTATAATACGCATAAGAATCAAGAAAAAGTCTTTTCCCCAGCAGTAATCCTTTGTATCCCACCTCGGTTGAGGTTACTTTTTCCGGGGCCAAAAGTGGAACATTAATAGGGCCATTTTCGGTAATTGGTTTGTCTGTTACCGGATTTCTTCCCGACATAGGATAAACAGGTATTGAATCAAAACCATATTTTTTTCTAATGGGTTCCATACCACCAATTGTTTTGTAGAGCCCTACATCAAGGTCAATCCACTGGTCTGAAGTAGAAGGAAAGCGATATGCAGTTTGGTAAGTTCCGCGCAAACTGTGTTCCTGGTTTTTATCCAGAAAAAAAATCAAAGAAAGCCTGGGAGTGTACTGAGATTTAAAGTTCTCATTTTTATCATATCTAAAAGCACCGGTAATTCTCAAATGGTCGTTGAACAAATCTTTGTTTAACTGCAAAAATGCGCCAAACTGATTTATTTTTATTGGATTTCCCGGTTCATCAAAAAATATGGTTCCATTACTGTCAACAAAATATAAGCGGTGTGAAACACCAACTTGCATCTCAAAAATATTAATCAGGTGAGAGAAGTTATACATTCCTTCAAATTGCGCCATTTTACTTTGATCAAAAACCAAAGCACCTCCATCGGCCAGTGAAGTATTTGTTATTCGATTAAGAGGTTCACTAAATTCCGGTGTACCATAAACCGGAAAAGCAGGCTTGGATGCATCGAAAATTACGCCTGTTACCGGATCTCTGTTATCGGCAACCAAACGGGCAAAATAATGCGAACCGGCCATATCTTCAGTAGTTAATGCAGTTTGGGTATAGGCTGTTAAGTAATCCTCAAACCACTGCGCTGATGGCTTCCAATCCTCATTTAAAGTTAACGCTGCGCCTCCTATGTCATATGATTTCCCGGAATTTTCAGCAACTGCCCAGGCCCTGACAAAATAATTAGGATTGTTGACTTCAATTTTTCCAGTGGTAATATAAAAGTCACGTGCACCAAATCTGTTTACAGCAGTATAAACACTGGAACCCTGGGCATAATTTGCCTGAATAACTGCTTCAGTTTTTTCCGTAATAAAATAATGAAGAGAACCACCTAACCTGAGATTTTTAGTCTTGTCTTCTGCCAGATTATTTTCAATCCATCCTGACCGGGTGACTAACTGATCCGGAAAATATTGAATTGCATTGTTAAAAAGGTCTTCATACTCAGGCGTGCCCGGCATTATTCCCTGAGATTCCGCTATCCCCTGAATCACTGTCGGACCGACTTCTTCAAGGTTTAAAGATACCAGTGTTTCATCTCCATAAGTATTAACTCCATCATATCCGGGATTTGTCAAACGGTTTAAATCCGGATTATTTAAATCTGTTTTGTCCCTGACATCAGCTGCAAGCCAATCGGTTGCGTCTAAATAAGAACCGGTAACTTTTAGAGCTACTCTTTTACTAAATGCTTTGGCAAAGCGAATATTGACATCATACATTGGCGTAGGATTATCCAAAACATCAGATCCAATGTTCATTGCTCCACCCTGCACTGAAACCGAAAGTCCCTGGTGTCGGAAAGGATCCTTACTTTTCATAACAAGCGTGCCGTTCATTCCTCCGGGGCCATACAAAGCCGAAGAGGCTCCGACTACCATTTCCACACTTTCAATATCAATTTGTGAAACCCCAAAAATATTCCCGGCAGCAAAACTTAAACCCGGAGAGACGTTTTCAACACCGTCAACAATCTGATTCATACGATAATTGGTATAACTGTTAAAACCGCGTGTATTGGGCAATCTGAATGTTAAACCGTGAACGTTCATATCAACCCCTTTTAACTGGTACAAACCATCGTAAAAGTTTGCTGTTGACAGTTGTTTAATATCTCTCATATTCATCTTCTCAATACTGATGGATGAACGAAGAATGTTTTCTTCAATCCGACTGGCAGAAACAACTACCTCTTGTCCTAACAGAAATTGTTCTTTTAATTCTACTTCATAAAAAAAGCTGGTATCTGTTACTTCAACAATTTTTGATTCGTAACCTACATAAGAAATTTGTATTTCGAAAGGAGGAGCAATTTTTGAAGAAAGTGCAAAAACTCCTTCATAGTTTGATATCGTACCGTACACATCACCTAAGACAGAAACATGTACACCAATCATTGATTCTCCGGTTGTCAAATCTGTGATTTTACCTTTTACCTGGAATGGTTGCGCTATAGATTCTAGGGTAACAACCATAAAAAAGAACAAAACTAACAGGCCAATTTTATTTTTCATAATTAATCTAGTTACTCAAAAATAAGGAATTAATTTCCATAAAACTTAATTATTAGGCCACCAGTATTTGATAATTTTATCATTTCCCTTGTTAAATATGAATAGAAGCATTTTTTGTTCGATAGTTAAAAAAGTATAGTTTTATACAATAACCTTTTCAAAATCTTTTTATGAGAATTGCTGTAACAGGAGCAAGTGGACATATTGGCAATTGCCTTGTTCATAAATTGATAAATAAAAATCATCATGTTAAAGTTTTAATTCACAAGTTTGAAAGTGACCTGAATCAGCTTAATATTGAAAAGGTTATGGGAAATATACTGGATCCTGAATCATTGAAGAAACTCTGTAAAAATGTTGATATAGTTTTTCATACAGCTGCAAAAATTGCGCTAAATAATCGTGAATCAGAACAAGTTTTTGCCATTAATATTGAAGGTACCAGGAATATTATTGAAGCATCTAAATCAGCCGGAATACAAAAACTAATTCACTTTAGCAGTACCGATGCATTTGAAAAAATTTCTCCTGAATATGTTTTAGATGAAGATGTGCCGTTGATAAAATCAACAGTTATGGCATATGGCTTTTCAAAAGCAGAGAGCGAAAGGCTTGTTACCAAAGCTGCGCAAAATGGTTTAGATGCTGTTATTTTAAGCCCTTCTGCTGTGGTTGGTCCATTTGATAACAGAGGCTCATTTTTGGGAAATGCTTTAATTAAAATATATCAGAATAAACTCCCAATGTTGATACCGGGAGGATACAACTGGGTCGATGTCAGAGATATTGCTGATGCTGCTATTCAATCGATAGAGAAGGGCAGAAAAGGTGAAAAATATATTCTTTCCGGAGCTTATCTTAGCTTAAAAGAATTATCAGCTTTGGTTTCAGAAATATCAACTCAAAAAACCCCATCGCTAATTGCTCCGGTATTTTTGGCAAAAATTGCCTGTCCTTTTTTTCAGATAAAAAGTTCAATTACAGGCGAAAAACCAACTTATACCTGCCAGTCGTTAAAAATTATTGAGAATGCACCCAAAAATATTTCGAACCAAAAAGCTAAAGATGTGCTTGGTTATGATGTACGTCCACTTAAACAAACATTAATTGATACCTTTGACTGGTATAAACAAAACAAATTTTTAAAATAAATGATAACGCTTGAAAACTTTAACCTGATTTGCTGGATATGGATTGGAATTGGTGTGGTTACTTTTCCCATTCTTTTAAAAGTTAAACAACCCTATGGCCGACATACGCGAAAAAACTGGGGTGCAATGATAAACAACAAACTGGGCTGGTTTCTTATGGAATTACCTGCACTACTGGTATTTTTGTTTTTTGTAAGCAAAACAGAAAACTGGTTTAATTTCATGCTGATAATTGCTGTTTCGTTATGGAGTTTACATTATGTACACAGGGCTGTAATCTTTCCTTTCAGGTTAAAAACCAAAGGGAAAAAAATGCCCGTAATTATTATGCTTTCAGCTGTATTTTTTAATACGGTAAATGGATTTATTAATGGTTATTGGCTGGCTAAATTTATCCCCGAAGATAATATTTTGTTTTCCAACGATTTACGCATGGTAATTGGAGCAACCGTTTTTGTCATTGGATTTATCATCAATCAATATCACGATCAAATTTTATTAGGTCTTCGCAAAGGAAAAGATACCGGTTATCAAATTCCGAATGGTGGAATGTTCAAAATCTTATCATGCCCGAATTATTTTGGCGAAATAATAAGCTGGTTGGGATTTTTTATCGTAACCTTAAGTTTGCCGGCACTGGCATTTTTTATCTGGACCCTGGTTAATTTAGTTCCACGTGCACTTGACCATCATCGCTGGTACCAAAGCGAATTTCCGGATTACCCTTCAAAAAGAAAAGCTATTTTTCCATTTCTTTTGTAGTTGCTAAATCAAAATCATTTCTTTTTTTGGTACCCCAAACTGCTGTGGCAGGAATTATAATTAAGGTCGGAATTGTAGATTCCATGGGTTTTGGAGTACCTCTCATACTATGTACGCTATAAGTTAAAATCAATGTGAAAACTGAAGGAATTAGAACAGAAGAAAAAATTGCCAACTTTCTGTTTTTTAGAGAAATAGCCAGATACTCGCAAAATTTCATCAAAGTGCCGCCCAAAAGAAATGTGTAAGTGGCTTGTTTTAGTCCGGCTGTTAATGAGCCAAGAAAATTGGATGTACTAAAATAGTTGATACTAAAAACGATTCCACCCATTACTATTGCACCGGCAATTCCGATTTTAATATCGATAAACTTTTTGATTAATCTTAATAACTGGCTTAATTTATTCACGATAAATTATTTCAACAAAATAAAAATTCACTCAAAAGTATTAAATGAGAATTCATTATAAAAAAATATTGAATATCTTTCTACAATAAAATTTCCTTAACCGGTTTTAAACCAAATCAATATTTTATGCTGATTATTCTTTTATTGATAAGTATTTTGTTTATCGTCGTTTCAACTACAAAATTTAAGTTACATCCGTTTATCGCATTATTGCTGGCAGCCATAGGTTTCGGCTTATTTTCCGGGATGCCATTGGGTGATATCGTAAAATCGGTAAATGGCGGTTTTGGAAATACCATAGGATATATCGGAATTGTAATAGTTGCGGGTTGTGTAATTGGAACTTTTCTTGAAGAATCCGGTGGTGCATATATTTTGGCAAAATCGATTTTAAAAATTGTTGGCGAAAAACATGTGCCACTGGCCATGGCGATAATGGGGTATTTTGTGTCCATCCCCGTTTATGCCGATTCAGGATTTGTGGTTTTATCACCGCTGAACAAAGCACTTTCAAAAAGAGCCAAAATATCACTGGCCGGACCGGCCATTGCTTTAGGTTTGGGACTCACCATTACACACTGTCTGGTCCCTCCAACTCCCGGCCCGATTGCTGCCGCCGGAATTTTAAATGCCGATTTAGGTCTGGTAATCCTTGTTGGTGGAGCTGTTAGTATTATCACACTTTTGGTAGCCTGGATTTTTGCATCGAAAGTTGCTTCAAAAGTTTATATCAATCCCAATCCGGAAAAAAGTGATGAAGAAATTGTGGAAAAGGTAAAAGAAGCACCTTCTGCAATCAATGCTTTTGTTCCAATTATCGTTCCCCTGGTTTTAATTGTTTTAAAATCTGTTTCCGATTTTCCAACCCATCCTTTAGGAACCGGTTTTGCCAAAACACTTTTTGGGTTTATTGGCGAACCTGTAATTGCATTACTTATAGGAATGTTTTTTGCTTTTCGTCTGCCCAAAAAGCTAAAAACTGAAATGCTTTCAAGCACCGGCTGGGTGGGAAAATCGTTAATTACTGCAGCAGTAATTATTCTGATAACCGGCGCAGGAGGTGCATTCGGAATGGTATTGAGGAATTCCGGAATTGCCGATTTATTAGGTGACTCACTATCAGACATAAACTTAAGTATTTGGTTGCCTTTTATAATTGCAGCATCTTTAAAAAGTGCCCAGGGTTCATCAACGGTAGCGGTAATTACTACAGCTTCTATTATGGCTCCTCTGATGACTGTTTTGGGATTTGTTTCACCTTTGGAGAAAGCACTTGTTATTGCATCAATAGGTGCCGGGTCAATGGTAGTTTCGCAGGTTAACGACAGCTTTTTTTGGGTGGTTACACAAATGTCGGATATGAATGTTAAAACAGGATACAAACTGCATACTTTGGAAACATTGGTTTGTGGATTAACCGCAATGACGGTGGTTTGGTTGACCTATATTTTGTTTACGTAGAGATACCCTTCGACTCTGCTTAGGGTGACTGTCAGACTGAGCGGAGTCGAAGTCTGAACATTAGGAATACAAAGAAAAATAACACATAAAAACATAAAAATGAATAAAAAAGTAATACTCAATATCGAATCGGTTTACACAGCAAATGCTTTTCAAGTTGGTTCTGATTTTTATGTTGCAGCAGGTTCGGAGACCAAACCGGAAGTTTATCTCCACAATATCAACACTGAAAAATCTGAGTTCGTTTCCGGTTGCCCGGGAGGAGTGATGAGTTTTATTCCAACACCCGGCAATCCTAACACATTCTTT
>CAJXZG010000014.1 GCA_913063265.1 uncultured Prolixibacteraceae bacterium
AACGGTTACGAAGTTTGTAAACGACTAAAAAAAGCCATACCCGAACTTCCCATCATTATGCTTACGGCTAAAAGCCAGGAAGCAGAAATTGTTACCGGCCTTGAAATTGGGGCAGACGACTATGTAACAAAGCCGTTCAGCGTGCTGGAACTGATGGCGCGTGTTAAAGCAGTGATACGGAGGGGTAATTCCGATTCTTCGGAAGATGAAATATACAGGTTTGGTAACCTTGAAATAAACCTGGGGAAATATGAAGCATATAAAAACAATAAAAAGCTAAAATTGTCGCCACGTGAATTTGAACTGCTGAAGTTCTTTATAAACAAAAAAGGTGAAACAATTTCACGTGACAATCTTTTAAACCAGATATGGGGTTATGAAACTTTTCCGGATACACGCACAATAGATGCTCACATAGCAAAACTGAGGAAAAAAATAGAAGACAATCCGGAAGATCCGAAACTGATAATTACTATACATGGATTGGGTTATAAATTTTTATGAGAGGAGATGACAACACCTTGTCACCCTGAACCTGTCGAAGGGTGATAAATTGCACAAAAATGATGGTTTGACAGGCTCACCATGACAATAAAAATGAATTAAAAATATGTAAATGTAAAAGATGACAACTTTTTACAAGCATTTACATCACATTCACAATATTGTGCAACTTATGGTCTATCAACGGTTAAAATAATATCCAAAAAGAGGCTGCAATGAAAACCAAAAAAATACTGACACTATTTACAATCTTCTACCTTTTCTGGGTAGGGGAAATATGCTACGGGCAATCTATAGAGGAGCTTTTTCCCAAAGCCCTTCAACTGGAAGAAGTTAAAGGAGAACTTGAAAAAGCTATCGAATTATATGAAATGATTATTGAAATTTCTCAGGATAACAGGCAAGCTGCTGCAAAAGCTCAGTTGCAATTAGCTTTATGTTACGAAAAACTGGGAAATCCTTTAGCCTTTAATGCATTTCAAAAGGTTATCAATAAATATACCGACCAAATTGAAATTGTTGAAATAGCGCGAACTAAGATTAGGGAGAATATTCCAACAAAAGAAATTCAGGATGAACCTGCTAAAAGAAATCCTGTATTTAAACAGGTTCAGTTGGATATAAATACAAACTGGCAGCCCTGGGGTGAAAAACCATTTGATATTTCGCCGGATGGTAAAACAATCGTGTACATTGATAACCAAAGAAACGCGACTGGTAATTCACAGGTTCAGAATAAATTATTTATTGCTGACATTTCCGGAGCTCCAGTTAATTACCTGGTCGAACAACCAATTTTTGAAAGAGAATGGCTTCCCAGATTTTCACCTGATGGAAAATATATTGCTTTTTGGGGATTCAACTTAAGAGGAGCTATCTATTTAATAAAAAAGGATGGAACCGGACTTAAACAAATCAGCAAAGATTTTTCGATTTTGAAAATGGGCAGTTATATCTGGCACCCGGATAGTAAACATTTAATTGTCCTCGTTGATAATGAAAAACTGGTTACCTATAACTTAGTCGGAGAAGTAACAAATACAGTTAAATGTGAAATAGGAAATGAGGATATTCAGCTTACCGGTATCTCACCGGATGGAAAATGGATTTCATATTTTTCTCAATGGATGGATTTTTCAATTGGATTGGTAGGCGATTGCTGGCTGATTTCATCCACGGGTGACAAAAAAATCCGGCTAACGGATTATAAAGGATTTGACGGTTTTGGTGCTTGGCTTGGGAAAAGTTATTCTTACTATTTTGTTTCAGACAGGTATACATCACCAAATATTTTTAGGATAGAAATAAATCCTGAAACAGGGGAAAAGAAGAGAAATCCTGAACAGATAACATTTTACTCCGATGCCACTGTTTTCCGCCCGGTGGTAATTAAGGAAAAATCGGAATTGTTCCACGGGCTTTCAAGGAATACAAATCAGATTATAATTCCGGATGATCAAAGTTTTAATGGATTTAAAACCATAACTACAGGTAATAATACAATCATATCACCCGATGGGACAACTATCTTTTTTACAGGAATAGATAAAAATAACAAGGGAATTTTTGCTGTACCAAGAAACGGAGGAACAGTAGATAAAATAACCGGGATGGTACCATATTCAGATGACAGTTATAATTGTAAATGTGTTGCTTTATCACCCGATGGTTCTACAATTGCTTTTTTTAAAAAGATAAATGAAATTTTGCAGGTTCTTTATTTTGTATCGACAAATGATACCACATTTTTTCAGTCAGTAGTTGTCAGGGATGTGAAAGGTATTGCTTTGACCTGGTCGCCTGACAGTAAAAAGGTAGCATTTACCTATAACAACAGGTTATTTACATTAACAGCATGGAGTAGAAATGCAGAAGTATTAACCAAAGTCGAAAACTGGGAGGCAACCAGTACACGATGGTCTCCAGATGGGAAATATATTGCAGGTTTAGTTTCGGATGATGAGGCCAGTACAGTTGTTATTACTTCTGCACGAAATGGGAAAATGGAAAAATTGACTTTATTGGATGAACCCGGTAAAAAAGAAGGATTGGAATGGCATCCTAACAGTAAAAAACTTAACTATATGTATCACGGAAATAAAAATAATGGAGATGGAATCCGGGAAGCCTTTATTAATGGAAGCCCTTCGGTTGAATTAATTAACCAACCAGGTGTATGGGATTATGTTGGTAAATGGGATCCGTCCGGATTAAATTATTTTTTTCTGGGCGACAGATCCGATGTAAGGGGGTATTTGCTGTATAAATACAACACCGAAACAAAAAGAATCATTCCGGTATCATATATTCCCAACCTGTCGCTTCCAGCCTGGAATAAAGACGGAAAATTCATGGTCCTCAGCAGGGAAAAAATTGAAACCCGTTTATGGATGATGGAAGGATTTGAATAGAATTAATCGTAATACACGATTGTTCTTTCAAAAATACGCCAACCAGTTATCCTAGATATCCAGTTTCCTTTGTCATCATATTCATATTCCGCCGCCCTGCCAGGGCCATAATTAACCTCTTCTCCATTGGTAATTTTTACACGCATTGATTCAACCAGACCTTTTTCGTTATATTTAAAATCTTCCTGAAATTCATAAACAAACCCATTGGGATCTTTCCATGAATAAGTTTTTATTTTGCCATCAGGATATCTTGTAATATCGCAGGTTGTTCCCATTTTATTTCCATCAGAATTTTGATAGTATTCCTTTAACAAATTTCCGTTTTTATCCAGTTCATCTATGGTTTTTGCAGTTATTTCATTTGTAATAAGTGAAATGCTATGCTTTTCAATATTCCCGTTGTTTAAGTATACTATTTTTCTTTTGTCAAATAGCATACTATTCCACAATCTAAAAACATATTTAACCTTATCATTTTCGTAATGATATAATCTTGTGGATACATTACCATCATCATCTGTAACTTTCGTCTGATAAATTCTTCCCATTTTATCAAAATAGCAAGACCATGGTTGGTAAGATATGACATTCCGTACTTCATTAAATTTGACAGGCTCTCCTTTTCTGAATTTGCCGTTTTCCACAACAGTGTGGTACATCTGGAAATGAATTTCTTTAACCTTCCCATTAGTGAAATCAAAATTATCCTTGTATATATAAAATAAGGCAGGTGGAGTTTTATCCACAGGTACTTGTGAAAACACACAAGAAACGACTAGGATAATTGCTGTAGTTAAAATCAGTTTTTTCATAAGGTCAATATTTAAAATTTACATTACAAAATTAAAGAGAGAATAAACAAAAAGCTATGATCAGATGTAAAGCAATGTTACCGTTTTGTAAAAAGATGTAAATGTTAATTGAAATTAGGTATTTATTATCTTTTAATTGACGCTTTTCTCGTCAAACCAGTGTATTGGCATATCCCCTTGGTGATGGATTGTCTAAGCTTATTATTCCCACCAGGGGATTCCTGATGGCCATTCTCGGACTTGCAGAAATCCCCTATGAAAAATGGGTTCGTTTTATGTGGCCTCTCTTCCTACTTTTGAGTTTTATCGCAGTTATTATAATTGGGATTGCAGTATTTATTGGTTATTAGTCTTTTGAATCTTTTTAATCCGGTTGCAACTTCCACCTGTAAGGGGATCCATATAGGACAAGAGGTGTTTTCGACCACTTTCTTTCTCCAAAATCAATTTTTCACAAACGATGCAAGTGCTCAGTATGAATAACATAGTGTAATGAAATTATTTATTTCGCTACAAATTATTTGAAAAGCCATAAATAATTAACTATGAAAATGCATTTAATTTCTACAACAAAAATTTTGTTGCTACTGCTATTTTTTTTCATATTGGTGTTGTGTAACGATAATGAAGAAATTGATCCCCCTCCGTCTACAAGACAAGAATGTCTGGAGGAAGCCATATTTGGTGAGCCATTATTATCCCCATATTGTTTGCCTTATTCTCAGGGAGAATCATACGAAATTTACCAATCATATTGTTCTCCTCCACCGGGAAGTCACGAAAAGAGATATGCACTGGATTTTTTAATGCCTGAAGGAACTGAAATAATTGCTGCACGCGCAGGGGAAGTGGTTGAATTAAAGGAGCACTGGCCAAGCGATAACCGTATAGGGGGTCATGAAAATATGGTCCTGTCTTGTGCGCGATGTGAACGCTCTAAAAATGCAGTGCTGAATATGAGTTAGTTACAGGTTTTTAATTTGCAATTTGGGTCATGCGGAGCTATTTTTAGGGTATGTTTATCCGAAAAAACAAAAACCGTAGTGGTTCAGTCAGCATCCAGATTGTTCAAAAGGTTAACCGTTCTAACAAGGTATTCAAAACAGTAGGGATTGCAAAAACCAAACGAGAAGAAGAACTACTACTACTGCATGCAAAGACCGAGATAGAGCGGCTTCAAGGAATGCATTCTCTTTTTGTTGAGCACGATGACTTGGTCGTTGACAACTTTGTAAATAGCATTGCAAATGACCACTTACAAATAGTCGGTTCCGAATTAATTCTGGGGAAGATTTATGACAAAATTGGTTTTCCAACCGGTGGGTCATGCAATTATTTTAGGAACTTGGTTTTATGCCGTTTGGTCTATCCGGGAAGTAAATTAAAGACCGTTGCTTATTTTAAACAGCACCTGAACACAGATGTCAGTGTCTACTCCATCTATCGTTTTTTGGATGAATTAAATGCTGAACTAAAGCCCAACATCGAACGAATATCATTTGAGCACACAAAGAAGTTGTTAAATGGGAAAATAGGTGTTGTATTTTATGATATGACCACTTTGTATTTTGAAGCATCGGAAGAAGACGATTACCGCATCCCCGGTTTCTCAAAAGATGGCAAACACCAGCAACCACAAATAATGATTGGGCTACTGGTCAGCAGTCATGGTTACCCGATCGGCTATCAAATATTCGAAGGCAATACTTCGGAAACAAAAACATTAATACCAATACTTGAAGCTTTTCAAAAAAGGTTTGATATTGCCAAACCGACAATAGTGGCAGATGCCGCTTTGTTGTCGCAAAAGAATATTAATGCTCTTCGGGAAAATAAATATGAATACATACTTGGTGGACGGCTTAAAAATGAAACAAATACAATAAAGGAAAAAGTAACTGCCCTTGAAATTGAACAAGGCAAGCCCAAGGAACTAAAATCCAAGAATGGTAGGTTAATAGTTAGTTTTTCGGTCAAAAGGGCACACAACGATAAGAAGAACCGGGAAAAAGGTTTAAAACGGCTTGAGAAGAAAGTAAGAAGTGGCAAATTATCCAAAGAACACATAAATAACCGGGGCTATAATAAATACTTAAAATTATCAGGGGATGTAGACATTACCATTGATTATAAAAAATACGAAGCAGATAGTGTATGGGATGGATTAAAAGGCTACGTAACAAATACAAGCCTACCAAAGGACAAGGTTATTGGGAATTACAGTCAGCTATGGCAAGTTGAAAAAGCTTTCCGTATATCAAAAACAGATTTAAGGATACGGCCAATATATCACAGATTAAGAAACAGGATTGAAGCCCATGTCTGTATCTGCTTCTCTGCCTACACCATATATAAAGAACTCGAATGTTTATTAAAAAAGAATAGCATTGATTTGTCCCCAGAGAAGGCTATCGATCAAATTAAAGAGATTAGGCAGCTACAGTATATTTTACCCAAATCTCAACAAGTTAAAACCAAAATTTTACAACCAACAAAACAGCAGTCGCTGCTGCTCGAAATGAAAATATAGAAAGTGGGTCATGCATTGCACAAAACAGGAAAATATGGTTAGTCTTCGCCATGATGATGAAACAATTGCAGTTTATATTCATCTTGAACAAAATGGAGTAGATGTTGAACTTGGCGATAAAATACCAAAAGGAGGACATCTTGGATGGTCTGGAAAATCAGGAGATACCAATGGGGTGGCTCACCTTCATTTCCAGGTTTGTTTAAAATCGGGAATGTGTTCGTATAAAACCGGGGAATATACAGTACCGGTAAACTTCAGCAATGCGCATGGTGAACTTGATGAAGCAGGAGGATTAATTCGTGGAGAAAGTTATTTAGCCCTTGCTTGTGAATAGAATCCACTGATTTAAATAATTTAATTCGTCTGTTTTACCAGGTTCTTAAAAGCCGTACCAAAAATAAAATAGCCGGTATTTCCACCAATAGTACCCTCGTTTTGCCCCCAGAGGAATGGCCAGTCGTCGTAGTTTTCAAAATGGTCGGGTTTTCTGAATAAAACACCGGGAGCAACATTGCCCGGTATAAATGAGAAATCGGCCCTGTTGTTTCCATAAAAAACTTCTTTTGGCCGTGCAGCACCGACCGTTGCAACCAAAGAATAATTGTGATAAGGATGACAGCCATATAACCAGTTGGTGGTTTTAAAGGCATGGTCGGCATCGATAATCTCTGGGAAATATTTGTTGGCAAAACAAATGGTGGTTCCAAAGCTCACTATGCTTCCTCCACCTGCCCAGTTTCCAAGTCCAATGGGAACTCCATAAGGATTATCTTTTTCAAGGCCTTCAATATATTCTTTGTACTGAACTACATAAGGTTTTAGCTTTTCTTTAAAGGATGCATCCATATGCGGAATGGCATGAAATGCAGTTAAAATAACAAAGCTTACGTTACGCTCCAGTGCGGCCCATAACGTTTCCTGAAACTTATCGGAATATTCTTCTTCTCCGGTTGTAATATACAGTTGGAGATTGGTTGTCATATCTGCCGATCGGCCCCAGCCAAAACGGTCATCCTGAGCTTGATTCGCCATTATTTCGGTAGCTTCCTTCAAAAGTCTTTTTGACTGTTGTAAAGCCCTTGCTGAGAGGTCATCGTTATAATCCTTTAAAGCCCGGCTGGCTGCAGCCAAAGTTGCTGCCGCTCTGAGATCACGCCTTGCACTGCGACTTGTAAATGCCCACATGTCATCTTTGACTCCGCTTGACTGACCATCAGGTGCCACCTCATACGGCCCAAGATTTGGATTATAAGGAAGGCCATCAGTTATTGAAGCGGCATCGCCAAGGTGATGATAATTATCGAGTACTGAGTTAGAAAGTGTTTGCGCCATATGACCGATAATTTCTGCCTGGGCAACCAAATTCAAAGTTGTATGCTCGATAAATTGTAAAATATCCGGCGTTCCATCCGGACGGTGAAGATCTACATAACGTTGCTCCTGATCTATAAAAGTCTGGTCGCGCATAGGTTTGAAATATTCCCATGCCTGAACAAAGTTCTGCAATACAAAAATGTTGGAACCAGTTTCAATATCAAAATCTCCGGCATCGAAGAAGCCACCAACGTTTAATCCGGGAATCGTTTCGAGTGCTTTATATTTGGTATCTGTTGTTGGTCCCTGCCCATGAAGGTCGAAGTGGTCTGTGTTCGGCGGAGCCTGCAGATAACCTTCCTTAAATGGTTCGCCATGCCACACCCTGTAAGCTTCGTTTACAAACATGTGATTCATATGGATCGGAATCCATATATCGCTGGTGGCGTCTGTAATCCAGTCATAAACGTTATTCTCAATGATGAAGTTGTTTGTTTTGAAATCACCATACTGAATATAATAAATGCCGGGAGTGTTGACCGAAGAAAAATCAAATTTTACATAGTTGTATTTGTAATAATCTCCCCAGGGTTTAACATTTCCCTGGAATACTTCTGAGGCCTTACCGTCGTTTCCTATCTTAAAAATCGATGCATTTGACAAAGGTTTATCATTCTTATCCAATTCAATAACAGAGATTTTTGGTTGAGAAGGTAAATAGCCAACCTGGGAGAAACCAATATTTGGCTCTCTTATCCAGTTTTCAATGGCATTGGGTTCAATTGTCCATGTTAAAACCTTTCCTGTTTTTCCTACAGGAAGAATGCTGCGAACAACAAACCATCCGTTTTGAGCCAGTACACGGCCATCAAATAACATAAGATTATTTTCATTGGAGGTAATTTTTACCAAACGTTCAGGAGCATCAGGAGCAAGAAGAATAGTTCGACCGGTTTCGAGAGGAAGCGGATCGATAAATTTACCGGTTCCCCTGTCGTCTGAAGTTACGTACCCTTTGTACTGTTTAATTTTTTCACTGTTGGGTTTGGTAACTGTATTTCCAACAACATAACGCGGAAATCTTTTAAGGCGTCCATCCATCAGATAGGTCTTTCCCCAGTATTGAGAAGGTAAAAATTCAAGATTAAATCCGGCACTTCCCTCCAGTTTTTCAGGAACAGGCTTATCCAGGTAAACAGAAATCTCAATGGCATTACCTTTTGCGGAAACAATCACCCGTGAATCGAAATCGAAATCCTCATATCTTAATACAGATTCGATGGATTTCGATTCATTATCAACTTTTCGTGTAGGTATCGAAGGTACTAAATCCCATTGTTCGGGAGTATTGGAAAGTCGCACTGCCCCGCCTTGAACCGTCCGAATTCCATGATGTATTATCTCTATCCCGGCATTTTTTTCGTCGTTAAAACCTCCTGTAAAAAGGTTATTGTATACCAACACATTTACACCTTGTTTTTCGAAATATTCCAGCTCATTGAGTTTAAATTCCTGACCGGAACTAAAGTTGTATGCTGCTAAAAGTGTAAAGAGTAAAAAAAATGTAAGTCTTTTCATTTGATTTTTAATTTAGTTGGTGTTAAAATGTTTAAATAAACTAATATCTATTCAGGGTTAAATCAATTTATTTGATTCGAATTCATCACAATTTCCCGTTAACCTGTTTGCTAAGATATAAAAGTAAAAAAAGGTTCCGGGATATTTTACAAAAAATGTAATACCTGATATCCATTTTAATAGTGAAATTATCATCTTCAAATAATCTGAAAAATATAGTTTTTAAGTAGATTTGTATTTTTTATCATCAATATTATTTGACAAACTAAAATTGAAATAATTATGAACAAACTAAAATTTACACTATTACTTGTTTTTACGCTGGCCGTATTAATTCCAACACAGGCACAACGTGTAGAAAGCGACTCGCCATTAATTGGCAAGTGGGATCTTACCATTACAATGACTGAAGATCAGATTGAGAATCTCGGACTTTTCAGACATGGTTTAATGGCCTCCGATGGTTTCCCGGGCTGGCTTCAGGTAAAACTTTCAGGGTTTTCTACTTTGGTAGGTTATTATGTGGGCTATGAAGGAAGTGCACGTCCGATTGCTGAAGTACACTATGATGCCGATAAGGAAAAATATCATTTTACCATTCCTCCACAATGGATGGATATCGATGATATATATTTTGAGTTTGAATTGAAAGACGATAAACTTTCAGGATATAAAGTGCTTAATGGAAATAAACTTCAGTTTACCGGAGTAAGAGCACCATCTTTAAAAAGAGAAAAACCTCCTGTTTGGGGGAATCCAATTAATTTATTAACAGATAATATGGATCGTTGGATTATACCTGAAAACAATAAATTTGAAATGATTGACGGTGTGATGGTTAACAAAGAAAAGGGAGGTAACCTGAAGACCAATCAAACATTTGATGATTTTAAATTGAGTGTAGAATTCCGTTATCCGGAAGGCAGTAATAGCGGAATTTATCTTCGTGGTCGTTATGAACTTCAGATTGAAGATTCAGATGGAAGAGCTGATGAAGTAAGTATTGGTGGAATTTACGGTTTTATTGCTCCATCGGTTAATGCTGCCAAAGCGCCCGGAGAATGGCAAACTTATGAAATTACCCTGGTTGGTCGGCATGTAACTATTGTACACAACGGAATTGAGGTGGTTGCCAATCGACCAATCCCTGGGATTACAGGTGGTTCGCTAGACAGTAATGAAGGAGAGCCGGGCCCAATTATTATTCAGGGAGATCATGGACCGGTTGATTTTAGGAAATTTGTGATTACTCCGGCAGTGAATTAAATTGGATAAAAAATTTTGAAATAGAAAAAGATCGTCACAATTGGCGATCTTTTTTGTTTATGTCTTCGTTAAAGCACCTCATGTTTTTTTATAAAATCGGGATCGATAATAACACCCGATCCCGGACCAGTTGGTACTTTAATTTTTCCATTGGTAATTTTTAAGGGTGAGGTGGGGCATTCAAAGGGAACATGGGTGCCAAAACCTTTAAATTCATGATGCAATCCTGCATTCGGGCAAACCGATACAATGTGGCTGTTATAAATATATCCCAGTCCGCCCCCCGACATATGCGGAATAAAAGTTTTACCAAAGGCTTCGGCCATTCGGGCTACCTTTATCGAGCGTATCATTCCTCCAAAATAATAATTGTCAGGTTGCACCACATCAATTCCATCGTTGGCAATTAACCAACGAAAATTAGTAAAGCTATGATCCTGCTCACCATTGGCAATTGGAAGTGTAAGTGCATCTGAAACCTGCTTAATACCCTCAAAGTGGTCGAACATTACGGGTTCTTCAAAATAGCTGTATTTATATTCTTCCAACAATCTTCCTATTTTTATGGCCCCTTCAACATCATAATATCCGTTGGAATCAGCATAAATGTGCATATCATCGCCAAAAAACTGGCGCACCATCGGAATCAGTTTTTCCGATTTCCCCGGAAGTCCCTTATAATGCACATCGGTTGTAAGGTAATTCATGTAACCGATTTTAATTTTCAAGGCATTTACATCATACTGCGCAACAGCTTCTTTAATCTTTTCAAAATGTTCAGTAAGTGGTAAATGACGAAATTCAGTGGCTACATAAAATGGCACCTCGGGATTATGAATTTCTCCTACCAATTCTCCCATCGATTTTTCAGCAATATGGCCAAGCATATCCAATATAGCGAACTCAATGGTAGCCAAAGGTATTCCCAATGCAATACCATTTAATCTAAAATTTAACTTATAGAATAAGATTCTCTCAAGGATCAAATCCAGCTCTCTTGCATCTTTCCCAATAAAAAAATCATGCAGTTGCTGATTAAAAATCGGATAAAATGAAGACATGCTGCCGTGCGCAACAGAATAACCTTCAGCACCATCGGTTGAGCGTACGCGGCAAATAAAGCTGTTTCTGTATTTCAGCAATTCAAGACTTTCGATAATAACCGGCGAGGTAAACAATTCTTTTTTCAGTACAGGTTTTTTTAGTATTTCGCCAAGTTTTTTATCTCTATTTTCAACTGTTGTTTCATTTTCCAATCTCTTTTTGTCTGAAGCAAGAGATGCAGATGGAAGCGTTGATAATGCCAGTCCTCCTGCAACAGTATTTGCGATAAATTTTCGGCGGTTGGTTTTCATATCTTTAAAATATAGTGAATGTTTAAAGTTACGGGATGGTTTTAACAATCCAAACACTATCTAAACTTCCGATTAAGACCAATTTGAAAAAAAAGAATTTTCAGGTGAACCAGAATTTTAAAATATGAATAATTTATTAAGACTCCGGCAAAGTTTTAATTATTTCGTGTAAAAAATTATTCATATCGAAATTTGACAATCCATAGCCCATTCGTACTACCACAAGTTTTTTTGAAGGGATAATATAAATTCGTTGTCCCAGAAAACCATCGGCAAAAAACACATCTTCAGGAACATCAATAAGTGCCCTATTAGGTTTTGATTCTTTTAACCAAAAAGTACCCCCATAAAATCCATCTGATGAAGCAGCAGGAGTCTTCATAAAATCTACCCATTCTTTGGAAATAATCGTATCGCCCGCAAAGATTCCATTGTTCAGAAATAACATCCCAAACCTTGCCCAGTCCCTTGTAGAACCATAACTGTAAGACGAAGCTACAAACAAACCACTGGCGTCTGTCTCTACTTTTGTATTTAACATCCCTAGTGGGTAAAGTAATTTTGTATAAATAAATTTGTGATAATCATCGTCGTTTTTAATTCTTTTTCTAAGTATTCCGGACAACAGGTTAGAATCTCCAGAGGAGTATTTCCAATTTGTTCCGGGAGCAAACTCCAACTTGTTATCTAAAACAGAAGAAAGCATATCATCGTTTTGCATCAACATAACTGTGGCATCCGAAATTGTAAAATAGTTTTCGTACCAATTAAGACCCGAAGACATTTGTATAATGTTTTTTACTGAAATATTTTTGCGATCATCATTTTGCCATTCCTGAAATCCTGCAGTTTCTTCCGGTTTAAGTTTTCCTTCATCAAACAAAATACCTGCCAGTGCACCTGTTATACTTTTGGTCATCGACCAGCCATGAAACATTGTATTGTGGTCATATCCGTTAAGGTATTTCTCCGCAATAAGTTGATTTTCATACACCACCGCAATTCCAAGAGTTTTTTTATAAGGTTCCGTATCAGGAGCGTCAATACAGGTGTCAATTAATTCACTTAATCTGTTGTAGTTAATTCCTTCCGGCATTTTACCACTTAATAAATCACCTTTGGGCCATTGAATAGTATCTTGTGAGAAATCAGGTTGTGGCAGTGAAAAGCCCGACTTGCGCAATTCTTCTTCAGGAGTTTCTAATACAATAACAGCTCCCAGTCCTTCCCGGTAAACAGCTTTACGTTTTGCAAGCCCGAATACTGAGGATTCAACAGATTTTTCTTCATAATCAATAACAGATTTGGCCAGACTGATTGGGAAAAAAGACAGATCTTCTGCCTTGATTCTGTCAGGATTTTTATCGGCTAAAAATATACTTGAACACATTCCTTTTGCCGCAAAGGCGGTTAATATTGGTAAACGTGGCCAAACAAACCAGGTAGCTGCAACCAGAACCAGTATAACCAGTAGCGAAGTGATTTTGCCTATACGTTTTTTCATTTTATTTAGTTTGATTTTTGTATTTTGATTATACGGCTATTTGCCAGTCCACAAATTGATTATCTCTGAATACCCCTGTCCGCCAGCTGGCGGAAGCAGAGACAATCAATTCGCTCCCTTTAGGGTTTGGGGTTGACGAATTGATTTTTAGAAAGTAAGAAGTAATTACTGGCATGCTAACGATTAATCAATTTTTCATTAAAGATATCACTTTAAAACTTATTTCAGGATTACATCCAATATTATAATCTGTTAAGGGATGGATCAATTTTTAATAATAAAAATCAGCTTTTTGGTAAATATAAAACCAGAACAAATTTTGTACTTTTGTAGCATAAAACATCACAATGACATTTGATAAAAAATACATAAATATCAAAAACCGTGATGCCTTCCATTTAAGTATCTGAGGCCAGATTACCTTTTTCTCACAGGGAAAAAATTCGTAAACTCTTTTCTTTTAAATTTTAAATCATAATTATGGAAATTCCATTTGCAGAATCATATAAAATAAAGATGGTGGAACCTATCTATCGCAGTACCAGAAAACAAAGGGAAAAGTGGATTGACGAGGCACACTACAACCTGTTTAATTTAAGAAGTGACCAGGTATTTATCGATTTACTTACCGACAGCGGAACGGGAGCAATGAGTGATAACCAATGGGGAGCAATCATGCAAGGAGATGAAAGTTATGCAGGTTCATCTTCTTATTACAGGTTAAAAGAAGTGATTCAATCCCTTTTTGGGTTTGAGTACTTTTTGCCCACACATCAGGGCAGAGCCGCCGAAAATGTACTCTTTTCAGCATTAATAAAAGAGGGAGATTTGGTCCCCGGAAATTCGCACTTTGATACCACAAAAGGACATATCGAATTTAGAAAGGCAAAAGCCGTTGATTGTACCATTAGTGAAGCTTTTGATACAGAAAGCAACCATCCCTTTAAAGGAAATGTAAACCTTGAGAAACTTGAAGAAGTGCTAAAATCGGGAAAAAACATTCCCCTGATAATTATGACTTTAACCTGTAATACTTCGGGAGGACAACCGGTTTCAATGGAAAATCTGAAACAGGTAAAAAAACTGGCAGAAAAATACAATACCTCTGTTCTTTTTGATTCTGCCCGTTTTGCTGAGAATGCATGGTTCATCAAAAAAAGGGAACCAGGTTTTGAAGAGAAAACCATCAAAGAAATTGTCAGAGAGATGTATTCTTATGCCGACGGAATGACCATGAGCAGCAAAAAGGATGGAATTGTAAATATTGGCGGATTTCTGGCAATGCGGAGTAAAAAATGGTTCGACAAAGCCACAACATTTAATATCATGTTTGAAGGATTTGTAACGTACGGAGGAATGGCCGGAAGAGACATGAATGCACTTGCCGTTGGATTGGATGAAGTAACTCATAAAGACTATCTGGAAACCAGAATTTCGCAGGTAGAATATCTTGGAAACAAATTGATTGAATATGGTATTCCAATACAGAAACCAATAGGAGGACATGGGGTTTTTGTTGATGCAAAAAGGTTTTTACCTAATGTGCCAAAAGAGGAGTATATTGCACAAACCCTTGCTATTATTTTATATCTCGAAGCCGGTGTGAGAGGTGTGGAAGTAGGTACCCTGCTTGCCGATCGCGATCCGGAAACTCATGATAACCGATATCCTGAACTTGAATTCCTGCGCCTGGCAATACCAAGAAGGACATATACAAATAACCATATGGATGTGGTGGCCGCAGGACTTAAAAATGTTTATGACATGAGGGATGAAATACGAACCGGATTAAAAATTCATAAAGAGGCACCGATTATGCGGCATTTTACGGTAGAATTGTATAAAGCTTAGATTGTGAAACTTAAATATTTTAATAAAAGTAAATAATAATTCATACATCATAAGTTTTTGAAAGCTGACTGGCCAGCTTTTTATCTTTAATATAGAACCGAATAAAAGAGCCAAAATTCAAACATTCATCCAGCCTGCAGGAGTTTATCAGTTTTCCCTCATAAACACACATATCAGGGCAGCCATCGCACATATCAACAGTTCCGTCAGCTGAAAAATCAGGGGGCTGAACAATTCCGATATTGAGCGATTTTAGTGGGGAGAATAACAGTAATGGATGAATCAAAATATATCGGCAAAACTCAGTAAACGTTTTTCTGACTTTTTTGTCAACAAGAGCAAAAAGAAAAATCTTTTTGCCAAATCTTTGTTTTTTAAAATGAACAAAATATCTGCCGGTTTTATAATGATAAAAAGTTTGTACCAGTTCCATTACCCTGTTTCCGATGGAGCCGAACATTTTGCCCTTTGAGTTTAAAATGATGTTGCCAATCAACCATTTGATAGATTTGTGATTATGAGTACCACCCAGGTACGAATTGACATTATAATAAGGGAAATGTTTTTTTATGGTGCTATATACATCCTGGGATTTTATGTTTATTTTATCAAAATCCTCTTCGCTAACCGCATAACCCAGGCTATTCTTTTTCAATTCAACTTTTTCACCATTGGCAAAGTAGTCAATGTCGGATGAAACAGGCATACCTCTGTAGGTGATAAAGGTAAGTGTATTTACATAGTTGATATTATTGATGGCCCAATTTATAAAAAGCGGGATATCATTTATATTTTCCGGATCTACAGTAATTCCAAAGGTTGTAGTCAATCCACCAACATCTGCCACCAGTTTTGCATAATGAAGCCTGACAGCATTTAAGTCTAATTCACTGATATTTTTTTTATTTTTTAGCTCCGGCCTGTTTTGCGTTGAATCAATATGAAAACTTACGCCGGTTAAACCCGATTCTTTTAGTTTTGTTAATAATTTCACATTTAAAGCAACCCCGTTGGTAATAATCATACTTTTCATCCCGTTTTGTTTTACAAACATTACTATATCAACGATTTCAGGATGTAAAATTGCTTCACCGCCGGCCAGAGTTACCGTATCGCATTTTCGCCACTTTTTCAGAAAAAGAATCTCATCTTTGATTTCATCCAATGTTTTATGCCCCGATTTATTTAATCGATAACAACCTTCACAATGTATGTTACAAACATCTGTAACTTCAACCCATCCAATCGGACTTTCATTTAAACTCCAGGGCAAACGATACAAATCTTTGTGGTTCGGATAAATCATATCAGTCATAACATTTGATATTTATGTTGGTTTTTACAGAATGAATCATCAATCTGTAACTTTTAAACTTTTTAAAGCTCTTTGATTTCTTATTTTTTCGGAAGTAATATTTCTCCTTCTTATATGAAGAAAATCTTTTAATAAGCTTCTGTCTTTCAGAATCCACCTCAAAATAATCCTTATCATATGCGACTTTTTATAAAAAGTGTTTACCACCTCATTTCTTGCTTCAATTATTTCTGTTTGGCTGTAATGTTTATATTTAAAAGTTGGTATGTCTTTGCGAAGTTTTCCCCATTTCTTAAATATCCGGTTTTGTTTTTCCATTGTTGTGTAAAACGGAGTTCCCGGCCATGCGGTAATGTAAAAGACACGGACCAAATCAACTTTAATTCTTTTCAAATCCTTGATCAGATGATAATGATAGTTTTTCTTTTGATCATCAAGCCCGAGAATTGTAGATGCGATTACAGCCATTTTTTCACGATGAATATTCTTGACCACTTTTTTATAATCCAGTTTCAGATTATGCTTTTTATTTAAGAATTCAAGGGAAGAAGTATTATTGGTTTCATATCCGATAAAAATAGCCCGGCAACCGGCTTGATACATAAGTTTCAACAATTCGGGCTGAAAGGCTATATTTACTGAAGCCTGACAACCCCATATAAATTGAAAATTCCGGGTTATCATTTTTCTCAGCAAATCCCTACGATTTTTATAATCATTTTCTCCGTATCCAATAAAATTTTCATCTGTAATTATTATCAGTTTTTCATTTCTCAGGTTTTCCATATCCTCTAATACCGTTTCATGCGGAATGGTACGGTATTTTCTGTCCGTATAAATACTCAAATAACAAAAAGTGCAATGAAACGGGCATCCTCTTGATGTCATAAGTGAAGGATAAGGATAATTGGCATGAATAAATCTTCTGTCAGGCACACCCAGGGTTTTCAGGCTGATATTCATTTTTCCTTGGTAAACCGGTTTTATTTTTCCATTCTCATAATCCTTTAAAAATGAAAGCCATGGAGCTTCTCCCTCACCTTTGACAACCACATCAAAGTGTTCGAGTGCTTCATCAGTCAGGGCTGTACCATGTGCACCTCCAAGCACGCAGCAGATTCCTCTTTTTCGCAAAATATCAGCCAGTTGATAAGCTCTGTTGATTCCGGAAGTAATGGATGAAAAAGCAACAATATCAGCTTTAATAGTTTCGGGATTTAAATTTTCACCTACATACTCGTCATACAGACTTAAATCGTAATTATCAGGAGTATGTGCAGCCAGGTAGGCCAAAGCCAACGGACCATATAAAATATCAATGCCCTCGTTTTCTTTATAAAGAGAAGGATAACAAAATACGATTTTTCGTTTTTGTTTCATTTCGGTTTTTTCTTGTGTCAGATTCGTTATCCGATGACCAGATATCTGATTGATTTTTAATTCGATCAGCTTATAAAAAGTTACGAATAAAATCCACATAAAAGAAATAACATGGTGATAATGAAACCGAAGTACAATTTTAAAGTAAACTAAAACAATTGGAGATTCACACAGGCAGGAGAGAATAACAAGTTAATTGCTCATAAGCAAAAGAGATTTCAAATTGGTAATCCTGTAATCATGAAAAAGAAAGTATACCTGGTACAACCCAGTTACCGAAAAATGGACAGAAGTGTGGTAAAGGGTTCTTCGATGATTATCAACTGCACTTTAAATGTACCTATGTTATTACCCACAATTCCAGATGACTGGGAGATTGATATTTGTCTGGAAAGTTTTAATCCCATTGATTTCTCCAACGATGCATCTGTTGTTTTTCTTAGTACCACCAGTTCAGATATGGTTCATGCATATCATATTGCTGAAAAGTTCAAAAAACAAAATAAGAAGATTTTCTTTGGCGGACATTCAGACTCCCTGAGCGTGGAAGTAATGAAAAGAATTTGTGATGGAATTTATTTTGGAAATCCTGACAAAAACCTGATGAAAACCATGCTCAACGATGCTTTAAATGATAACATTAAACAAGAATATCATTGTGGAATAAACATCGATTTCCCTTTTGATTATTCTGTTTTCAAAGGACAAAAAATAGACCATTTGATTGTCGTTTCAGGTGTTGGTTGTGTATATAATTGTGATTACTGCCAGCATACGGTTCAGTACAATAAGATTCATAAACAGAGAAAAATAGACTGTGTAATTGCAGACTTAAAAAGTATTAAAGAATTTGCTCCCGTTGCAGCCTTTCGGGATTCAAATTTTTATAATGAGAGTAATTATGTACATCAGTTATGCAATAGAATTATCCGCGAAAAATTAAATATGAAATGGGGGGCACAATGTCCGATAGGAATTGGAAAAGAACCTCAATTATTAAAGAAGATGTATCGAGCTGGTTGCAGAATGTTGTTTATTGGCTATGAATCACTTAATCAGGAAAATCTGAAAAGTGTAAGAAAACCAAACCGTGTTGACAAGTACAAGGAATACACAAAAAATATTCAGGATGCCGGAATTTATGTTGTGGGTTATTTTTTCTTTGGATTCGACTATGATACCAAAGACAGTTTTACAGAAGTTTACGAATTTGTACGCGATACTAAACTTTCACTTCCCATAATTAATATTTATACTCCCGTGCCGGGAACAAGATTATATAGCCGTTTGGTGAAAGAAAAAAGGGTGAAGCTGCCAACAGCACAGCATTTTGTTGAGTCAGATCCAATTTACAGTATCCCCTGCAGCCGTTGTCATTTTGAACCACTAAATGCTACAAAAAGAGAACTGGAAGATGGATTCTTAGAACTCTATCAAAAATTTACTACCCCCCGGGAAATACTCAGCAGATCAAAAGGAGCCAATTTACAAGAGTCGTTGCTGCTTCTTAAAATGAACCTTAATTTGAGGTTTGAAAGGAGAAAAATTGAAAAAGCACAGAAAATGAGGGAATTGGTTTGTTGAGTTTTAATCTGTTAAATATTATTTAATCCTAAACCAATCAAAGTCCACAAAACCTCCCGGTTCTTTTGTTGCATAATTAAACAGTGCAAACCGGTATCCCATAAAGTGGGGTAGTGTATATTCCATTTTAAGTTGTGAACCGATTTTAGTCCATTCTTTTCCATCAAGACTATAATAAAAATCTGCCAGGTCGGTACGATCTTCAAAATTACAATCTGCTTTTAAATAGAGCTTGTCTTTATTAATCGGAATGCTTTCAATTACAACCGGGACATCATCATTTACTGTTTCCATTACAATTTGCTTTTTACCGTTTTCAAGTTTTACTCCAACAAGTCCATATTTTTTTTGCAACAGGGCCAACCCGGCAAAATCTCCTTCTTTCATATTGGAAATATCGATTAATGTTGAACCCGAACATTTTGGCCCTATGGTTCTTTGCGTTAAAGTGTTTCTGGCATCCAGAAAGTTTTTGTCAATCCGTCCGGTTTTTAAACGCAGATATCCTTTTCTTTCTTTTACCGACCAAAAACGATGATCAGGATTGTGATTCCATTGCCATACCAGAGGAAGGTCAGGCTCATTTTTTTTGCGTTTAAATTCATCAGAAGCTACAATTCCGGGAATCAATCCCTTTGATGCCGGCAACTCCTCAATCGAATCAGGAACTTTTCCGTCGATTCCCAAAACCGGCCAGCCATTTTCCCATTTCACCGGAACCAAATACGGAATTCGTCCCACAGCTCCAAAATCCCTGAAAAGATAAGCATACCAGTTGCCTTCGGGAGTGTCAATCAAACCACCCTGTGCCACGCCTAAATCCTGCAATGCCAGTTTCCCTTCCCAGGGACCATGAATATTATCTGCCCGGTGAATAACAACAGTGCGCATTCCACCACGCGGCCAGGTAATAATGAACAGGTAATACTTCCCGTTTACCTTAAAAAGTTGTGACCCTTCACCAAGGCCACTGTTGGCTCCGGAGGGTATGTTGGCATTTTCAATCAAAACTTTTTCAGTTCCTTCTTTTAATCCCGAAAGATCCCCTTTTAATTCAGCAATCCTGAGTTTTTTTACTCCCCAGATGATATAAATTTTACCGTCGTTGTCGAAGAAAATGGTATGGTCGTGAATAGAAGGTGCAAACGAAATGGTTTCCCATGGACCATTCTCAATGTCTTTGGTTTTATAAATATAGGTTTTGCCTGTATTCCCCGAAAAAGTGGATACATAATAGGTGTCTTTGTGGTAACGGATGCAACTTGCCCATGAACCCCTGCTGTACATACTTTTCCCGTTATTCAGATTCAGGTCGTCCGCATCTCCCAAAGTTTCATACGCATAATTTACGAGTTTCCAGTTTACCAAATCTTCCGATTTCATGATGGGAACACCCGGATTCATGTGCATGGTAGTGCTGCTCATGTAATAGTTTTTTCCTACCCGAATCATCGACATGTCTGGGACATCGGCAAAAATCATCGGATTGCTAAAGGATTTTTCAGCTTTGTTTTTGGTGTTTTGAGCTGATAAACCCAATTGGCCTATCCATAAAATGAAAATTATCAGGGAAGTAGTTTTTTGTATTTTCATAACAAAGACTTATAAAATAAAGTTATTCAGATGGTTTTTCGTTTTTGACCAGACGAATAAAATAAACCGCTCCGGCAGTTGAACGCTCATGAGCCCGAAATTTCACCCGTATTTTTTCTTTTCCTTTGAGCATAAAATCGGGAATGGAATATTCCACATCCTGAAAACCACTCAGGTTCCATTTTCCTGTATTATCTTCAGAAATCAATTTTTTATCATCGATAAAAATATCAAACTTCCTGGTTCCCCATTCGGCACCCCAGTATCGAACTAACAGGCTGAGATTGGTTTCAGATTGAGTAGCCATTTCGTAACTAAAATAGCCTCCGTTTCTTGCATCGCGCCAAAACCGATCCTGAAAATTGCCGGCATTTGAATTTGATTTTTCCATAAAATGGTCTGCTTCGGGTTGTTGTTCTCCGGGAGCTACAAAATCCACAGTTCGCTTCTCCAAATCCAACCTCTCTTTTTCAAGATAAGCCAGCGAATCGAGGTAAGATTCATATTCTGAATTTGAAAGTGCCATCCAGTACATCATATATCTTGAATCATGGATTTGAAAAAATGGTTCAAACTCGATATTTACAGGATTAACTATTTTTAAATCGGGAGCAATAAAATGCATGGGTTTATCTTTTTGCGGAATGATTTTATTACCAATGTTTGATAAATCATCTTCAATTATTATGGGTGCTTTGTCTATCGGAAGTTTTTCTCCACTGGCAATGTGCCCCCAGCGACTGTCGTCGGCTACCAGTCCTTTTAAGTTTTCGTTTCCTGTTTTTGCTGCCAGAAGAATTGGTCCTCGCAAAAATGCAATATATTCAGGAACATTTGGCATGTGTTCAACCGAAGTAAGCATGGGCAACGAAATTTGCACTTCATCTCCTTTTTTCCAATCACGCTTAACAGCGATATAAGAAGAAGAAGTTACTTCAAATTTTTCAACCTTACCGTTAATTTTAATTTGTAAAATCCCTTCTTTTAACCACTTCGGATAACGAATCATCAAAGTAAAATCAGAATCTCCTTCACTAATAGTCAATTTGGTTTTTTCTTCATAAGGGAATTTTGTTTCCTGGAGTATTTTAATTCCTTTTTCTTTCCAGTTCAGTTCTGAAGGGATAAATAAATTCAGATACAATGAATCCGTTGTATGGGTGTAAATAAACTGGTTGTATTTTCCATGATCCTCCATTCCACTTCCAACGCAGCACCACATTGCTTCATTGGGTGCAGAATAAACCCTGTAATGTCTTGGGCGTGCCGGTGTGAAATACACATAACCTCCGTGTTCGGGATGCTGAACTGACAATATGTGGTTGTACAATGTTCTTTCGTAGTAGTCCACAATTCTGGCAGAAGGATTTGTACGAAAAAGTCCTTCTGTCAAACGAAGCATGTTGTAAGAATTACAGGATTCCGGCCCCTCTACTTCATTAACAAAATCGATGCTTGAAGATACGCTCGGGAAATGCTCTCTCCTGCTGTTTCCTCCAAAAGCAAGCGTACGGTTTTGGGTTACCGTTTCCCAGAAAAATAACCCTGCTTTTTGATAGTTTTTATCATTGCTTAGTTCCGCAATTCTTTGAAATCCGATGGCTTTCGGCACCTGGGTGTTGGCATGCAGGTTGTCAAGGTTATCATTTTCTGCAGCCATTGCATCCAGCAACATCCGGTGTGAAAAACGTTTGGCAGCAGTCAGGTATTTTTTTTCTCCGGTTATTTGATATGCATCGGCAAAAACTTCATTCATCCCTCCATGTTCGATATCGAGCATCGATTGCATTTGCTCATCAGAAAGCTCAGAAGTGATATTGATTCCCCAATCGCAGAATTTCAGAAAAAGATTTTTGGCATCTTTATTTCCTGTATAATGCCAGGCATCGCGCAAGCCTGCATACATTTTATGAAGATTGTACCAAGGAACCCATGCCGAGCGAAATGCCCGTAATTCACCTTTTTTGAAGGCAGTCCAGATATTTTTACTATTGGGTACTCCACCAACAAATCCAACTCCCCAGTCGGGATAATTCCTGGCACTGGCTTCCTGACAAGCTTTGAGCTCAGAAATCATATATTCCATTCGTTTCTTACATTCTTTATTTCCGGTGGCAGCATAATTCATAGCCATTGCAGTGAGATAATGTCCCCCGATATGTCCGTCGAGACCATCCCAGTTTTTGTAACTCTCGCCTTTGGGTGACAAACCAGCTTCTTTTCTGTAAGGAGCCAGCAGGCGATCAACATCGTATTGCAAAAGAACATCAATATTCAGGTCGCAGGCATGTTTAAACGGGCCATCCAGCAATTGTACATCCTGCAAAGGGAATTCGTTGGAGTAAAGCCGTTCCTGAGTGTATCCAATTCCGTTAATGAATAAGAAAATCAGGAGTGAGTATATAAGAACTATGTTTTTCATTTTCATTTTAGTATTTCTCTGTAACTGCAACTTTTTTATCTGTAAACTTTTTTTATTTGATGTCCCGATAAAAGGTTTTTATAATTTAATTAATCAAAGCTAATTTCGGGATTTTATTCTGATTACCGTTAACGACATGGGGGGAGCCAGATAATCCATTTTTTTTGCAGTTTTAATTTCTGAATATACCGGAACAATATTATCCGGATTTTCAAAAGTATTTTCATCTTCAGGATTACCTTGTAACAAAGTTTTTTCTGCCAAAGGATCTATTTTCCCAAATTTTCCCAGGTTGATTTTCATTGGTTTTTCCGAATCTGAATAATTCACCATTTTCAGAATAACATCGCCTGTTTTACTGTCGAAAACGCAAGATGCAGCGAGGGTCGTGTCGTTTTCATTTTTTGAAATTATATCCTCGAAATACTGATCTCCCGAGTTGTTCATAAACATTTGCTGTACATAAAAATTGGGGGTTGGGCAAATGTTTACATTGTCGAAAAATACCATGTCGGTGCGCCATTGTGTAAAATCCTTTTTGGCCAGTAAAGGAGCGTACGAAGCCATTCTTACCACATCGCCGTTTCTTTCAAGTCCAATCATATACGCTGCTTCAGCAATTGCATTTTGTAATTTGTTCCCCCACGATGCATATTCCCCCAGGTAAACTTCCGAAGAATTTCTGTCGTAGCTGTCGTATCTTTTCTGATTGCCCATAAACCATGCTGGATCGGTGTAATAATGTTCATCTATAATTTGAACTTTGATTTCTTCAGCCAGTTTCCAGCCTTTGTCAAAATCCTCTCCGCTATGGAAAGGTCCCACCGTTCCGATGATGGTAATTTCAGGATGTTTTTCTTTAACTGCATCGTAAATCATTTTAAAACGTTCTTCAAATTCGGGAGTAATTTTATCTTCATTCCCAATTCCCACATATTCGAGTTTAAACGGCTCTGGATGTCCAGCTTCAGCACGTTTTGCACCCCACTTGGAGGATACAGGGCCATTTGCCCACTCGATTAAATCCAGAACTTCCTGAATGTATTCCTCCATTTCTTCATCGGGAATGGCTTGCTGTCCCTGTCCGCCAATTCGCCAGGTACCACCCGAATTCTGGCAACTTACAGCAGCTGGTAAAACCGGAACCGGTTTGGCACCAATGTCTTCACAAAACTGGAAATATTCAAAATAGCCCAGTCCCAAACTCTGGTGATATCCCCAGATATTTCGTTGTTCCACACGCTGTTCCAATGGTCCGATGGTGTTTTTCCAGCGGTACATGTTTTCGAGTCCGTCTCCATGAACGAGGCATCCACCAGGAAACCTCACAAAAGCAGGTTTCATTTGAGCCAGTATTTCTGCAAGATCGGCACGTAAGCCGTTTGGCCTGTTTTTAAAGGTTTTTTCAGGGAAAAGCGAAACCATATCCATTGCCAGTTTTCCATTAGTTCTTGCAAGAACAACAAGTTTTGCCGTATCGCAATCTGAATTTGTTTTTAAGGTACTTGTATATTTTTGCCAGTTGTCAGAAGAAATGGATACGGTATTTTCAGCCAGCGTTTCACCTTTTGTATTCTCGATGCCGATAAACAAATCAACAGGATTACCGGAAAGCTTTTTTGCAAAAAGTGAAAAATTGTAATTCTCACCTTTTCGAACAACAATTCCATCAAAACCGGAGTTTTTTAATCCAACACCAGAAACTCCCTTAAATTCTTCATAGTGTCCTATAAACTCTGCATCGAGAACAATGTAGTGTGGATTGTTGGGATGTACGGGCGATCTTGTTTCCACGCAGATTTTACCATAGGAGTAACCCGGACTAACATATTCCCAATAGGAAAAGGGGTGCCATTCACGGCGCTCAGTTGGATTGTATTCAAAGGAACGGTTTTGCACCAGTTCTGCATATAAACCGCCATCAGCAGCATAGTTGATGTCTTCAAAAAACAAACCGAAAAGGTCGGTGCTGATTGCTTTGCCCCCTTTTATTTTTTGGCTCATTGTTGTTGTTGAAACAAGCAAACCTGTAACCAAGATTAAAGCAGTAATTATTCTATTTAGCATTTTTTAAATTTCAAAAATATTTTTATTCCACTTTTGCATCATTCGCTGAAGTGGCATACAAACCCAGCAAACAACCTGTAAAACCACCTGCTACATCTGTCGAAAGGATATCGCCGGAAACAGTTCCTCCTACACTCTCAAAATCGTTTCCGTTGATTGAATAAGAGAATTCATATTTATCCCCTTTTGCTGAAACCTTAAGACGGATGGGCTGGCTGATGTCGATTTTTGTACTGCCGACAATTTCAGAATTGGTTTCCCGGCTTCGTCTTTGCCGCCGGTTTTTTTGTAATACCAGGTAATAATCGCTGTCTTTTTTTGTTATACCGAAAACATAATTGTATCCTTCGCTTTGCATGGCAACAATACCGGCAAGATCAGAGGCTGAATCCGGATTGTAATTTAGGTCAACCGAATAAGAAAAACTTTTGTGCATCTGGCGCATAAAAAGGGTTGAAGTTGGCGCAACTTGTTTGATATTGGTATCAAATGGAGTAATCTTCAAACCTTCCTTTTCAATTGAAATAAAATTTTCTCTCGGCCCGCGGAGTCCAATCCAATGTTGGGATAGCTTTTCTGATTTAAAATCATCGGTAAAAGTAAAATTCCCATTGGGGAAAAATCCGTTTTGTCCGGTTTTATTCTGCACTCCTTCCGGCAGTTTTAATTTGGGTTCCATGGGAACAAGCCCGTTAACAAAAACAGGGAATTCTCCCGACCAGTCGACAGGTAAGATAAAGGTTTCGCGGCCTGTATTTACCCTTTGCTCCTCGTTTGGACGAACTGCTAAAAATACACCGTACCATTGTCCGTTTGGTCCTTCGATAATATCGGCATGCCCGGCCCAGTCCACTTTGTTTTCCCTTTCTCTCGGGAAATAGCGCTGGGTTAAAATTGGATTGTTTGGAGCAGGAATGTAGGGTCCTTTGGGATTTTCACTTTTAAATATCACTTCGCTGTGCCAGCCGCCTGTTCCTCCTTCGGCACACATCAAATAATAAAAGCCGTCTTTTTTATAAATATGAGGTGCTTCAATCCAGATGGGTTTTTTTGACAAATCAACACCACCATCAACAATAATTTTATCGGTGCCCGCAATTACATTGTCTTTTTCCAAATCGTACTCCCAGATTTTAATAACCCGGTGTCCATTGTAAAGTTCTTTTCCCCGGTCGGGAGCATCGTTGTGGACCACATAAGCCTTGCCATCGTCATCAAAGAAAATCGATGGATCGATACCGCCAAAACTCAATTTTATCGGATCGCCCCATCCCTGATGTGGATCTTTTGTTTTTACAATAATGTTATTCAGTCCACCGGTGAATGCAGTAGTAATCATGTAAAAAGTGTCGTTGTTTGGATTGTAGCTTATTCCCGGAGCGTAAACACCGGAACTGATTCCGCAGTTGTGTGTGTCAAAAGTTTGAGGATTGTTAAGCACGCCACCGAGCGAAGTCCAGTTTATCAAATCTTTTGAATGAAAAATCGGAACACCCGGAAACATGGCAAAGGATGAACAAACCAAATAGTAGTCGTCGCCTTTTTTAGTAATCGCCGGATCTGGGTAACAACCCTGAAGTATTGGATTGTAAAATTCATCCTTCTCAAGAGGATGATCATTGTAAACCTGGTCATCACCTACATAAACAAAATTTGAAAATACAGGTGAATTGGCTGCCTGTTTACCCTGTGCAGCAATTTCGGAATTAAAAAAGTTGATTGCCAGAAACAAAAAGAAAAATGCTTGTTTGATTAAATTAAAATTGGATTGCGTTGTATTCATCAGTTTATTTTATATTGTTTTTGTCGTTTAAAAAATCTACCATTTTTTTATAATATTTCTCTTCAAATAAACCAGGTCCGTGTTTGGCATCCGGCACAAGGATAAACTCACTTTCAACCCCGGCTTTTTGTATACTTTCATACAAAACTTCACTCTGACAAAAAGGAACCAGTGGGTCTTTGTCGCCATGCAAAATCAGGAATGGTGGATCATCCTTATCGACATAGGTAACAGGATTTGCCAGGGCGCATTTGTCTTTATTCTCCTGAATGGCACCACCTACCAGATTTGATTCCGGTGAGTTGGCGGCATTGTGTGTCATAGTGCTTCCACAGGAATCCATGGTTAAAAAATCTGTGGGTCCAAACCAATCTACTACTGCATCCACAGAACTGCTGAAGGATAAATGTTCACCAACATTTCCTTCAATATCCGCTGTAGCTTCACCGATTGTGAATGTACCCACAGCGCCTGAAGTTCCTGTTAATGCCGCCAGATGGCCTCCGGATGAAAAACCGGTGATGGCGATAAACGAAGTATCAAGATTGTAGCTTTTGGCATTGGCCCGAAGGAATCTTACCACAGCTTTTATGTCGTTAATCTGGGCAGGAAATTTGGCATCGTTGCTTGAACGGTGGTTGGGTGCGATAAGCGCATAACCTGCATCCAGCAAAGGTTTTCCAATCGTATGAAGTACACTTTCTTTTGAATTATTTGAAAACCATGCACTACCGTAAACCGCAATTACTACAGGATACTTGGGTTTTTCGACTTCAGGCAGAATTATATCAAGGTTGTGGTAAATCTCTTTATTTCCGGCATAATTTACATCTTTCCATTTGTTTGCAGATGTTTGTCCAAAAACATTGCTGAAAGCAGATAAGATGACCAAAGTCAATAAATATTTCATAGCCTGTTATTTAAAGATGAGTAAAGAAAACTGGTATAAACTTTCCTTCCAGACTTCAAAATCGTGACCACCAACCGGAATAATATAATAACCATGTGGAACATCATTTTCAACAAGATAATCATGGGTGCGTTTGCTAAAATTTATTAGTCCGTCCTGATCGCCACAGGAAATCCATAATAACTTTAATTTCTTTTTGGTTTCCTCAGGATTTGGAATCAGCTCTTCAGGTGGTTTGGTATTGGGAGCCGATGAAAAACCACCTACCCAGGCAAATAAATCGAGGTTTCCCAATCCAAAATTTAAAGACTGGCCTCCACCCATTGAAAGTCCGGCCAATGCACGGTTTTCGCGACTGTTGAGAACAGGATACTGTTTTTCGATAAAGGGAATTAAGTCGTTGACCAGATCTTTTTCAAAAGTGGCAAAGGCTTCTACTTTTTCCGGATCAAAAATATTCCCGGTGGCCCTGTCTTCTTTCATTGCACGGCCGTTTGGCATCACTACAATCATAGCTTCGATTTTGCTTTCAGCATATAAATTATCCAGAATTATTTCAGGATGGCCTCCGTTTAACCATTCAAACTCATCACCGCCAATGCCATGTAAAAGATAAAATACCGGGTATTTTTTGTTCGGTGAATACCCGGGGGGAGTGTAAACCAGAGCATTTCGCTTGTTTCCAACAGTACTTGAAAAATAGCTTACGGTATCTAATATTCCGTGCCTGATTTCCTCACGAAAAACATCAAAATTATCCGTTGCTTTTTTTGTGGGATTTTGAGAGAATGCACTGAATTTAAATATTAATAATGCTGCAATCCAGAAAGTTATTCTTTTCATTAATTGGTCTGTTTAGCCCATAATTAGGATTTATTTGTTTTCAAAACTACAAAAAGGATGTCAGATTTTTTAGTATTCCCGAAGGAAAAGTGAATTTTTGACACTTATTCCGGATGCGTCTGTTTTCTTGATAATAAAGTTTCTAAAATAGCTAGCGGAATACAAGGGTGTTAAATAATATATTGGTCAGATGCTGAATTTCTTCATCAAAATAATTCATAAGTTTTTCTTCTCTAACCTATGATTTATGCACACGAATTATCATCTTTACCTCAACTTTAATCAACAAAAAAATAAACCTATGAGACATCTAATTCTACTTTTCACATTATTCTTTTTGGCTTGCTACGTTTTTGCACAGCAAAAAACAGATGTTCAAATAATTAATGACAAAGGCTATGTTCAATACAGTGATTTTGGAGCCATTGGTGATGGCAAAGCTGATGATATGAATGCCATTATTGCAGCTCATGAATTTGCCAATGAGCATGGATTAAAAGTAAAAGCCGATGAGGGAGCTACCTATTATATTAACGGGGAAGACCGTACAGCAATAATTCAAACAGATACCGATTTTGGTACTGCTGCTTTTATAATAGATGACAGAGATGTGGAAAACAGAAATTCCAGTGTTTTTTTGGTGAGCTCGGGAAAAAAGTCTTTTAAACCTGAAGGAATTTCATCGCTGAAAAGAAATCTAAAAAAAGTAGAACTCAAATTCCCCGGAGCTTGTTTGATAACAGTTACAAACTCAAAGGTTAAACGATATATCCGTTTTGGTCCAAATCAAAATAACGGTCATTCACAAACCGATATTTTTATTGTTGATAAAGAGGGAAATGTTGACATGGATGCCCCTGTTGTTTGGGATTTTGATGAAATAACAGAAATCTCAGCCCTACCGATCGATGCCGAAACACTTACAATTTCCGGCGGACGTTTTACTACCATTGCCAATCAGGCTGAATCGAAATATACCTACTACAGCCGAAATATAGCCATTAGACGTTCCAATGTTGTGCTAGATGGAATAGAGCACTATGTAAAGGGTGAAGGAGAACAGGGTGCACCGTACGGAGGTTTTATAAATATCCGGGATTGCGCTTATGTGACCGTGAAAAACACCTTACTTACCGGGCATAAAACTTACACAACGATAGGATCGGCAGGAAGGCCGGTAACCATGGGTACGTATGATCTTTCGGTAAACCGTGCCTTAAATGTTTCTTTTGTTAATGTTACTCAGACCAACGATATCAATGACCGTACTTACTGGGGAATCCTGGGGTCAAATTATTGCAAAAACCTTGTATATGATAATTGTACTTTGTCGCGTTTTGATGCCCATATGGGAGTAGCCAATGCCACGGTAAAGAACTCAACCATGGGACATATGGGTATTAATGCTATTGGGACAGGTACTTTTCTTGTGGAAAATTCGACCATTCGTGGAAGTACCCTGATTAACCTGCGTTCAGATTACGGGAGTACCTGGGAAGGGGAGTTTATCATTCGGGATTGTGTTTTTGTTCCCAGGAACGGCCGTTTTAATAATGTCAATTTAATTGGCGGTTCTTATTCAGGGCAACACGATTTTGGTTACACATGCTATATGCCGGAAAAAATCACCATCGAAAATCTTCATATCAATGATTCGAAGCATTCCGAAAATTACAGGGGCCCTGCCCTTTTTGGCAACTTTAATCCAAAAATGACCGACGGTTCTTATGTCGAGAAATATCCTTATGTCATTACAAAAGAGCTTGTTTTAAAAAACATTACCACTGAAAGTGGAAAGAAAATAAGGATTAGCGACAACGAATATATGTTCAGGAATGTGAATGTGAAAAATATGTAGTGTAAAGCAGCCTAAATTTACTTAACTTTATAAGTTGTTCAAATTCAATTTAATACTATGGCAAAGTTAGAATACAGTATTTTGTTGAATGCTTCGCCCGAAAAAGTTTTTGCCTATGTTTCCGATTACGAAAAATGGGCGAAATGGTATGTGGGAACCAGCAATTTTGTTGCTACATCAAACATAAAAAAGGGGAATGGAGCAAAATATAAATACAAGGCGAAAATGATGGGTTTTACAACAACCGTAGAAACAAAAATCACTGAATTTGTGGAAAACAAAGGTTGGGTGGGAGTTTCAACCCAAGGACTTTCGCATAAAACTTTTTGGCAGTTTGAAGAAAAAAACGGCAAAACTTTGTTTACTCATGGCTTGGAATACAAACTACCTATTCCATTGATTGGCAATTTTTTGGATACTTTATTCGTAAAACCACAATGGGATAAATTGGTTGAAACCTCTTTAAAAAACCTTGAGAAAAAATTTCCCGGAAATTAATTCCGTTTTCTCAATTTCAAAATTTTAACTTTTTCCCGAAACGGACGCGCTTAGCGCTAAAAATCAACAGTTCGATTACGCTCACTGTGATGGTCACGTTGAGCGTAGTTGAAGTTTGTATTAAAGCAATCTTTTTTTGGACATTACATATAATCAGGGCTTTATATTCTGGTTCATTCTAAATAAATTCTGCGGATCATATTTCCTTTTAATTTTAACCAGCCTGTCATAGTTTTTACCATAAGCAGACTTTACAAGGTCTTCTCCTTCTTCTCCCAGCCCGGCAAAGTTTACATACAATCCGCCTGGTGAGAATTCACGCAATTCACGAAGAAAATCGTTGGCATAGGTCACAACTTCCTGTGTATTTTCATGACCATTCCAAATGGCATCAACACTAAATAAGAATTTAGATTGTCTTCCTGTAAATGCCGTATCATCATCTTCGATGCGACTCATTGCTCCGTTATTGTGCCATATAGCAATTAATATCATAGGTTGTGGAGGATTCACTGCTTTTGGCATTATTTGTTCAATCGACTTTTCATCAATGTCATTTAAGTAAGTCGATTTAAAATAGTAGAGTTGTTCAGTTTTTGGGAAGAACGGGTCGAACATTTTTTGAAGCATTAACCAAGGGATTGGCATACTTAAATCAATTAAAGGAGTACTGATTTTACGAAGAGGCTCCAGATATTTTTCCCCCTCTTCTACCGGGCCACAATGTACCGCTACGATATTAAATATTCTTCTGCCATGCAACTCTTCCGGAAAGTCGGGCACTGAAGGAATGGTCCAAAACATTGCATTTGAGGAAACTTCGTCAGGAGATGATTCCATAAAATCTTTCCAAACAGGTAAAATCTTGTCTGCCTCTTCGGCCGGATAAAAGGGTGCACATAATGATACCACAGGTCCGACCGGATAAATTTTATATTCAAAAGAAGTAACTACACCAAAGTTTCCTCCTCCACCACGAACTGCCCAAAAAAGCTCAGTATTTTGTTTTTCGCTTGCAGTTAATAATTTTCCATCGGCAGTTACGATATCTACAGAAACTAAATTGTCAATACTTAATCCATATTTTTTTCTGAGCCAGCCCAAACCTCCACCAAGTGTTAATCCGGCAATTCCGGTTGTGGAAACTACACCGGCTGGTGCAACCATCCCAAATACCTGGGTTTCACGGTCGAGATCGCCTAAGGTTGCCCCTCCCTGGGCGTGAACAGTTTTTTTATCCATATCCACCCGAATGCCTTTCATTAAAGAAAGATCTATCATTAAACCGCCATCATTGGAAGCGCTACCCGCGACATTGTGCCCTCCTCCGCGGATTGAAGTAAGCACATTGTTTTCCCTTGCAAAATTTACCGATGCAATTACATCAGCTGCACCTGAACATTGTGCAATTAATGCCGGTTTTTTATCATGCATTCCATTCCAAAGCTGTCGAACTTCGTTGTAATTAGTATCAGATTCTGTAAACAGCTGACCGCCAAAGTTTGCTTTAAATTCATCTATGGAACTGGTTTCAATAAAAACCTCTTCCCCTGTGTTTTTTTTGATTTTCATGACAATATTTTTTTCAAGTTTATTACCCGCAATTCATAGCTGGTTAAGTTTTGAATTAAAAAAGCGTGGATAAGACTATTTCCAATTATTTTTGGTGTAGTAGCGTTAATTCTAATTATGTAAAAACATATACTTAAAGTTAAAACAAATATTAAGGACAAACAAGTATTTAATTATTTTTAACAAAGACAAACAATTGATTGTCAGGCTAAATTTGAATTATTAAAGTGATTTTCAGTCACGCTATTCACTACTGTTAAACAGCAATTTGAGAAGGCAAAATGCCATATTTGTCGTAAAAACATTTTGCAAAATATGATGCATTGTTCATTCCTACATCCAGTGCAATTTCAGTAATATTCTTTTTTCTTTGTTTGATAAGCGTTAAGGCTTTACCCATTCTTAAATCTCTTATAAAACTAACAGGAGACGACCCTGTCAGACTCCTCAATTTTCGATATAAATGTGGCCTGCTTACTCCTATTTCGCGACTTAACGATTCCACATTAAACATTTCATCAGGATAGTTTCCTTCGACAATATTAAACAACCGGTCAAGAAATGCCTGTTCAGCTTCGTTTATTACATTTAGCGTTTTCTTTTCAATTTCCTGGTCGCAGAAAACACTTAATTTGCCAACAAGAACAGAAGTCATAATTTCTCCTTCTTCAGCAATTTTACACAGCCTGTAACTCTGTTCAATAGCCTTTTCAAAAAAATGGTTTTCATGTTCCGTAACCGGCTGGCCAACGCTAATTCCCATTTTGAATTTAATATTCCAGCTATTGTCTATGTTACTGCTAATCTTATTATTGAAATCATTTTTTATTCCAACCGCACATTGTACCGCGCTCTCAGGTGTATAAAAAGTGGCTATCAGGCAATCGTCCTGCAATTGCTGAAGAATTCGGCCCTGATATTTATTGATGATATCACCGGCTATTTTTCTGGGTTTTTCCGGAAATTTGAGCTTGTCAAAATTTATACTCTCCTTTAAAGAAGTCAGTGAAATAATATCCAGGGTTAAAATAAAGCGATAGCCGGAATCGGGTTCTTCTTCGTTCTTCATTACAATATCGTCGTCTAGTTCCTGGCCATAAGCCATAAATGCTGAATACATGCCTCCATCTACCTCTATAATGTTACAGGGCTCCAAATTATTTGCTTCTTTGTGCGTAGCCATGATTGCTTCTTTATCAGGACCCTCCATCAGGCAAAAAACTTTCCCGGCTTCTTCATTTACCCAATACTGCAGATATTTAACATTGTATTTTGCCTGCACCGCAAGGTCTTTAAGATGCGCTTTTTTGGCTTCTTCAATTTTAACTCCCTTACCCAGGTGAAAATCCATAAATAGTGGCATAGTGTGAGAATTTAAGTGGTGTTATAATTCAAACATTGTCATTTAACAAATTGTTCACTAGTTATTTACGGCTTTTTGTTTATTGTTTTTAATTACCGCCCGAGGCCTGCATTTCCGCAACTTTTTTCTCAAAATGACTCACCAGGTGTTTAATTCCTTCTTCAGGACCAAAACTTACCAAAAGTAAATCTTCTTCAACACCGCCCGTGTGGCCGGGTTTCATATAAAAAGCTTCTCCTGCACGGAAAATATCCTGCGTTCCGTCTTCATAATCCATTCGTATGGCACCTTTCACTATATAACCCCAATGAGGCACCTGGCAATGATCGTTTTTTAAACCTTCCAGAAGGGGCGAAAATTCAGTTCCTGCAGGTGCAGTATTAATATCCACACACATTCCTCCCCAACCTTCAATCATTGGGAAAACCTTATCTTTAGGAAAGTCTTTCAAATTAACATGGGTAACTTCGGGAGCCTGATTTGCATCAACCACAAATTTTCCTTCGGCATAAGAGTCAGTAACAAGAATATTGATGTTCAAAATTTTCCATTCTTTGTCAACCCGTTTTAAGACATAATTTCTACGGTCCTTTTCATTCTGTTTATCATCGTAATAGGTAAAATTTACCCAGGCTAAATCACCTTCAATAACAAAATGGTTGTACTTAAAATTTTTGGGATTTTCATAGTTTTTGATATTGTTTTCGATTTTCCAGTCCATATGTTCCTTTACTGCTGAACTGATTTCATCCCAGCCCTGCATGGCATAATATTCTTCCATTGAAGACCACATAAAACCGGCACTATTATCCTTAACCCATTTGGCTGCGTATCCTTCATAGTTATTGTCCATAAATGCTTGTCTTTCTGATTCAAGCAAGCGGATTATATCTTTATGTTCGTCTTTTTTAGATGCATTGATAAATAATATTGCTACCAGGGCAAAAATTACTGTCAATCCTGTAATGGTAAAATTTCGCTTTTTCATTTTTGTTGAGTTTTTAAGATTATACATTAACATTTTAGATCATATTTATTTTAATGTTCCTTTTATTGTCCGGATTAATTTCTGGAAAGGGGGAAGCCTGGGAGTAACATTTATTCTGAAACAAAGTTACAGGGCTTTAAGACCGAAAGCGACTACAAATAAATCTTTAAATGCCACAAATGTTACATTGGTTAGAATGATGTTATTATTATCAGATTTTTATACAATTAATTTCCAAGCAAAAGATTCTATATTGTTATAAATCAATTGTTTCATTTTCAAAACTTTTATAAATAAATTCCGTAGAATTTCCTAAATACCTCGAATTAGCACCTTTTTAAAAACCGTAATCCTATGGAACACATCCCTTCGATAGATGAACAGTTCATCTCTAAGTTAATGCAGGTGGTTGAAGAAAATTTGCATAAAGAGGAGTTTGGTGTTGCCCAGCTGGCAGCAGAATTGGGAGTGAGCAGAGTTACCCTTCACAGAAAGGTAAAATCAATTATCAAAAAATCGGTAAGTGAATTTATTCGTGAAACAAGATTAAAACGTGCTTTTGAATTATTACAAAAGAATACGGGCACGGTCTCAGAAATTGCCTACCAGGTTGGTTTTAGCAGCCCCACCTATTTTTCCAGATGTTTTCATGACTATTTTGGATTTCCACCCGGTGAGGTTTTAAAAAACATGCATAATGATATAAATCCGTTAGGCGAGGTTATAAAACAAAAGAAACCACGTTTTTCAAAACCATATCTGTTAGTAGCAGGTGTACTTCTGATTGCAATTGTCTTCTTTGTATTTTACAGAAATAATTCCAGCAGGGGGAAACATGAAAATACAATCGCTTTTTTACCTACCGAAATAAAAAATTTGAATGAAAACGAACTTATAAAAGTAGAGGCTTTCAGGACACATTTAATTGAAGAGCTAAAATGGATTAGTGAAATTTATCTTACCCCTGTACGTCCAGAACAAACAGTTTTTTTTGGTAAAAAAAATTATAAAAAAATAGGCCGAAAACTAAAGGTCAAATATATGCTTACATCAGAAGCATTTTATCAACCTGATGGAAAAACAAAAATGATGTTAAACCTTATAAATGTTAAAACGGGAGAAATTCTGCCTGGTTTAAGAGAAAGGGATTTAACCATTTCCGATTCCAAAAATTTTTCGCTGATTATTGAAGAAGTGGTTTGGTCGGTAGTTCAGGATCTTCAGATAGTGTTAACCGAAGAGGAAAAGGAAAAAATTAAACCGGTTTATACCTCCAACATGAATGCTTTAAAAATGTATGAACAAGGTTTCGCGATTCAGAAAAACTTTGATTACGAAAAGAATTTTGACAGAGAAAATGCCATGGGAAAATTATATGAGGCAAGAGCATATTACCAAAAGGCTTATAATTATGATACAAATTACGTTTCTGCTATTGTAAAATTAGGTGAAATGGTTTTTGAAAATAGACACAGAATGAGGAATGGGAAGATGTCCATAGGGACTTCGCAGGAAGAATATGATTCAATATTATTAATGGCAAACAAGGCCATAAAAATTAATCCGAATTATGCTCCGGCCTATTGTTTAAAATCACGGGCATTAATTTGGACTGATAAGGCTAAATCTATTCAAACATTAAATAATGCCATAAAAGTAGATCCAAATTACTGGGAATCGTATTACCTGATGGTTAATAATCTTGGGTGGGCTGGTAATACTGTCGAAACTAAAGTAAATGCTTTGGAATATCTGGCAAGAGCATACAGACTTAATCCGGATCCTTTTGGACACCGGCATCATCTTTCGCTTTTTAATAATTTATTAAGTATTAACGGTTTTGTTGGAGAGGCACAACCTGTCAGAGAAATGCTTTTAGAACATTTTCAGGATTCACTTGGATATTTTCATTTAATGCAGAAAGCAAATTTTGTTGGAAGTAATAACGATAAGGTGATTGAATATGGAGAGAGAGCCTTAAGGTCATATCCTGATGACATGATTTCAATCAGAAATGTTGCAGAGGCCTATCTGCAAAAAAGAGATTATAAAAAAGCTGACGAATGGTTTTTCAGATATTTAACCAATCTAGCAAATAAGCACAATTTTGATGGTAAAGATTCTTCCTATTATAACCTCGCTTTTAAATATAACGGAAGGGATGATGGTTTTGGATACGCAGCAGCATTTCCTCATACCCATGCAGCTTTTGTTTTTGCACAAAACGGATTAAAGGAAAAAGCAGAGGAATTATATAACGGAAGAACCGATAGGATCCTGAGTTATTTTGACTTTTCCAAATTGAAAAACGGAAAGAAAATGGATTTTGTTTTTGTGTTGGATTATCTTGAACTGATGCAGATTTATGCTGCAACCGGTCAGAAAGAAAAAGCTCGTGAGCTTATTGATTATTGGATTGATAATGAGATGGGATGGAGAAATATCCTGGAATTAAGTCCTTTGCTTGATGATTTTAAAACCGAACCAAAGTACGCCGATTATATCAAAGAGCTAAAAAGAAAAGAACAGCTCAATAAAAAGGAGGCACGTAAAATTCTGATTAAGGAAGGATTCCTGGAAGGATAGAGTTGTTCACAATGATTTATTGAATATTGATAACTAAACCGCGATAGATGTATAAAGTTGGTTTACCAACATCATAAATTTCCAATATGGCATGTGTAGTTTTTTAAGTCAAATAAATCTTTTACCATCTATGGAATAACCCTTATTATAAACCTCTGATATGCTTTTAATCCCGGACCTGTCGATGGGAAATCTGAAACTTCTGCAATAATATGAATGGTTTGCGGTTTTTCCACTTTTGGTGTAGTGGCTTTAAAAGTATGTCCTTCCTGATAATGCACATTAAAATTACCTTTAAAAGTTCCGGCTTCCTGGTAAATCCACCAATTAAAATCAATTAAATCCCCATCGGGATCTGTACTATCTTCCAGACTGATTTCAAAATTCTCACCGCTTTTAACTGTCATGTCAATTGGAGAATTCACCTTTAATAAAGGAGCGTGGTTGGCTTTGTCAAATTTGTTAGCTACACACCAATCCATTCGAGCCATAAAATCGGCATTTACATCCCTTATCCATCTTGCCTGAGATTGTTTGGAAGAACCTCCTTCGAATGCATCGTTAAATACAGTTGGATCAAAATCCATCGATTCGAATCTGCCTCCCCAGCCTCCATAAGTTGGATGTTCATAATTTCTTAAACCGTTGGGCAAACAATATAAAAACGAGGGGCTATCACCTTCACTTACATAATTCTGTGGATATAAAGCACCCAACGCGCCATGATTAGTCTTAACTTCTTTGGCTATCAAATCGTAAGTGTCGGTTTGGCTTTTATAATTCCAGGTGCCTACAAAACCCCAGCATATAATTTTTGTAACATAAGGATGATGGTTTTCGATGTAAGTTCCGGCGCCATCCTGATAATCGATATTGTATGTAACTATTCGGCTTGAAGCCTCTTTGTATTTCTCCGGATAATCCTTTTGTAATTTGTATAGAGCTCGCGACAAAGTATTTGCACCGCCCCAGGCTTGGATATAGATTGGGTCTGAATTATCTTCCAACAGAATTTCCACAATTTTATCCGAGCCCGGAGTATCCTCCCATTCAGCAGGATCGCGGTATTTTTTCTGGCCCGGTTTATAACTTGAACGTGGCGTATCTAAATGATCAGGATTTTCATCGCCAACAAAACTTATACTTCGCAAATAATCTGCGCTGGGATAATCTTTGTTGTGAATTAACAAATTTGGATGAACTTTTTCGTAAGCATCCAGCATGTTTTCCCACCAGTCTTCTTTTGAATGCCCTTCTCGTTGCCATTTTGAGTTGGTTTCGATTATTGCTTTAACATCCAAATCACAGGTGTAAAGCAGGAATCGAATCATAGAACTATGGTCGTCCACTTCACCATCAGTCATTACAATAACATGAGGCTTTTTTTCTACTTTTTGTCCCCACGAAAAGTATTGAAACAAAACAAAAACTATGGCTAAAAAATACTTCATTTTACTTAAGGATTTACTTTAATGATTACTCTCTGGTATCGGGTAAGCGCTGGTTTGCCATTGTCTGTTACCGCAAGCACAAAATGAATTTCTTTGGGTTCTTTTACTTTAGGAGCTTCAAAAACCATAATGGCTTCATTTTTTTTCTCAGGGCTGATCCAGGCTGGAAATGTTCCTGCTTCCCGGTAATGGATCCATTCGAATTTCAATTGATTATTATCTGGATCGCTTGAATTGGAGGCATCCAGTTTTATTGAATCTCCGGATTTTACTTTTAGCACATTACTGTGATTTAATTTGGCAACCGGTGGGTGGTTCGCATTATCGTAATTTTGCAAGCACCAGTCCATTCTTGCTTCAAAATCGTTTTGATAATGATCTCTCCAACGCCAGATGGAAGCTTGTTCATTAATATATATTGTTCCATCAACTTCTACCCAGTCTTTTGCATTGGTCCAGATTTTTCGTTCTTCCGGCTCGTGATAAAAGATTTGTGTGTGTGGTTGATAGAATTCATAACGTCCGCCCCATGAACCCCAGTGGGGATTTTCTGAAAAGCCCAGCCCGTTATTTATTAAATACATAAAGGATGGGCTATCTCCCTCCATAATATATTCGATATCGGGATACTGTTCTCCTAACGGACCATGTCCTTTTTGAATATGCTTGTCAACCCATTCGTTGTCGATGCTGTATTTGTCTGCTCCACTTGGGAAATGGTAGTGACGTTCTCCGGCAATTCCGGTCCAGGTGGCATAATAATAGCTGTCTGCACCTTCTTCATGATAACCCGGGCTAACGATATAAAACAAATCTGGAAAAGTATTTCTCATCCATGGACCGGAATTGTCCTGGTCTGATATGGTATAAACTCTTAATTTTTTTACAAACTCTTTGACCTCTTCCGGCGAACGGGTTTGTTTTACTTTCCAGAGTGCCTGAGCCAAACAATTGGCACCACCCCACACGGGCACCCAAAGCGGACGTGGATCATTTTTGTCTGCCATTTTTATTATCCACTCCGATCCTTCTGAATCTTTACCTTCGCCAACTGCTGCCATTCCAAAATCGGTGTAACCTTTTTTAATTCTTTCTTTTAGAAAAGAATGTGTTGGATAGCCTAACTCATGTTTTTCAAGATTGTCGCGAACCAGGCCATAAGCGTCCACAATTTCATGAATTCGCCAATCGGCAATTTGGTCGCGCTGCCAGCAGGATGTTGTGGCAACAATTCCTTCCACATCAAACTGGTTAGAATACAAAAGAAAACGTACCAGTGATTCAGCATCGTCAGGTTCATTTTCAATATCGGTAAGAATTAGAATTCGATATTTTTGTTGTTCCTCTCCTGCATTTGCTGATAATAAAAATAAAGCACACAGAATTAGGCTAAGAGTGAATTTCATAATTATCGGTTTAGTTTTGAAATCAAAGTAAAGAAATTATACTTTAGTAAACAATCAAAACTGATAATCATGAATGGTCTGAAATTAATATCATTTGTAAGCTTGTTTTTAATTCTAATATCATGTAATCCAAAACCAAAAAGCGAGATTCAATTGGATATGGAAAATTATTTTGCCTGGTGTATTGTACCTTTTGATAGCGAGAAGCGAACTCCTGAACAACGAATTGAAATGCTTAAAGAGCTGGGATTTACCTCATACGCTTACGATTGGCGGGTAGAACATTTACCTGAGATGGTTATGGAATTCAAGCTTGCAAAAGAGAACAACATTAAGGTGAATGCAGTTTGGTTGTGGATCGACAAAAACGATTCAATTGGAAGGCTCACTGAAAACAACAAAAAAGTTTTGCAATCTGTAAAAGAAGCCGGACTTAAAACACAAATCTGGATGAGCTATCCGGAAAACTATTTTGAAAACATGTCGGATGAAGAAAGTCTAAAATCCGCAGTTTCAATGATTTCTTATTTATGTGACGAGGCCTCAAAAATTAATTGTAAAATTGGGATGTACAACCATGGTGGCTGGTTTGGTCACCCTGATAATTTAGTCAAAATTGCAGAAGCTATTCCGGAAAAAGAGCCTGGTATTATTTTCAACTTTCATCACGCTCATCATTTATTGAAAGATTTTCCGGTATTAGTTAAAAATATGATGCCACATCTTTGGGCGGTAAATCTGAATGGTATGAATCCGCCAGCTGACGGACCAAAAATTCTTGAAATTGGTCAGGGAACCGAAGAAATAAAAATGATTAAAGTTCTTGAAGATGCCGGATACAAAGGTCCATGGGGAATTTTGGGACATCGGATGGATGCTGATGTGGAATTGGTACTAAAAGGGAACCTTAAGGGTTTGAAATCAATAGAAGGTAAATAGTTTTTTAAGTACACAATTTTGAATTTCATCAAATTTCCTACAATCAAACTATGTAAACATATTACCAAGATATGCAAAAATAATATCAGCTCTGATTTGATAATCCCTTTATATTTGAAGAGTTAAAAATTAACTGAATGGAATAGCGCTCTTAGATATTGAAATTTTTCACTGCTTGTTAAAGTATTGAAAATCAATAACTAGAAGGAATTGTGCATCGATTATACAAAAGTATTTATTCAAGCGCAAAAAACAGATAGTACTACCTGCGAAATGTAGAATTTAAACCGGGATCTGATAAAATGTATAAATCAATTCAATTTTTAATAATCCTTTTGATTTTGGTTTCAAACCTGACATCATGTAATAAAAGAAACTCAAAACCTCCACTATTAAAGATTTCAGAAAATCAGCGTTTTTTGATGGATGAGAAGGGAGAACCATTTTTTTGGTTAGGTGATACAGGATGGCTTTTATTTTCAAAATTAAACAGAGAGGAAGCTGAATTATATCTTAGCGATCGCGCAGCAAAAGGATTTAATGTAATTCAGGTGATGGTTCTTCATCAGTTAAAACTGACCAATTTTTATGGTGACTCTGCCCTTGTAAATGGCGATGTTTCAAAACCAAAAACGCTACCCGGGAATTCAATAGAAAAAGGGGAATATGATTATTGGGATCATGTAGACTTTATTATTGATTTGGCTGAAGAAAAAGGGATATATATGGCACTTGTTCCGGTTTGGGGTTCTAACGTAAGATCTGGCAAGGTAACAGGTGAACAGGCCAATAAATATTCTGAGTGGCTGGCTAAAAGATACGCACAAAGAAATAATGTTATTTGGCTTAATGGGGGCGACGTAAAAGGAAGCGATTATACTGCTGTATGGAATATAATCGGGAATAATCTCAGAGAATATGCACCAAATCATTTGATCACATTTCACCCCTTTGGAAGAACAAAATCTTCCATGTGGTTTCATGACTCAGACTGGCTCGATTTTAACATGTTTCAGTCAGGACATCGCAGATACGATCAGGATGATACTGAATTAGCATACGGACAGGACAACTGGAAATATGTTCGCGACGATTACAAGCTTTTCCCGGTAAAACCAACCATCGATGGGGAACCTTCCTATGAAGGCATTCCGCAAGGATTACACGATCCTGCTGAACCGTACTGGAATGATAACGATTTACGGCGTTATGCCTTTTGGTCGGTATTTGCAGGTGCTTTTGGTTTTACTTATGGTCATAGCGCAGTAATGCAGATGCATAAACCGGGAGACAAAAAACCTTCTTACGGAGTTCGGGAATATTGGACGAAAGCCATCAATTCACCCGGTGCCTCGCAAATGAAACACTTAAAAAATCTAATGCTTTCAAAACCTTTTTTTGAGCGAATACCAGACCAAAGTATTATCGGAGAGGAGGGAACAAGGTATGATTTTATTATAGCGACACGAGGAGAAAATTATGCTATGATCTACAATTATCTTGGGCGTCAAATGCAAATCAATATGGGAATAATTGAAGGGGAGAGTGTAAAAGCTTCATGGTTTAATCCGCGGACAGGTGAAACAACGTTTATCAATAATTTTGAGAACCAGGGAATAATTGAATTTGACCCCCCGGGGAAAAAGAAGGAAGGAAACGATTGGGTGTTGTTGTTGGAAACATTGCAACAATAAGGAAATGAAAACTGGAGGCATGAATGACAAATTGGAATGAAAATAATGAATAGAATTAATACTGCACTGATATTGTTAATGATACCTTTTTTGCTAAAGGCACAACAAATAAAAGTTGATGGTAATGTAGAGCATCAAACCATCGATGGATTTGGAGGCATGAACCATACCACCTGGGTAAAAGATTTTAACGACGACCAAAGACAGAAGATTTTTGGCAATGAACCTGGAAATATGGGATTAAGTATACTACGTATTCATATCGATCCCAATTCAGGAAGGTTTAAAGATCATTTACCTACAGCAAAATTTGCACAGGAACATGGCGCGAAAATTTTTGCCACACCATGGGATCCACCTTCCAATTTGCTTGAAAACAATGGAGATGACACCTATATTCCTGAAAGCAATTATGGTGCATACCTGAATCACCTGAATTCATTTGATGCTTTTATGAAAGATAATGGCGTACCCCTTTATGCCATTTCTGTTCAAAATGAACCGGATATAGGTGAATGGGCAGGATGGACACCGGCACAAATCTTTAAATTCGTAAAAGAATATGCACAGCATATTAACAACAAGGTTATTGCTCCTGAATCTTTCCATTTTGACTGGAAATATTCTGATCCCATTCTAAAAGATTCTACGGCAAGTTCTCATGTTGATATTATTGGCGGACATATTTACGGAGGAGGATTAAAAGATTATCCTCTTGCCCGGCAGAAAGGTAAGCCCGTTTGGATGACCGAACACCTCACCGGTCATGAATCGCCCGAAGTTAACACATGGCCGCTTGCCCTCAGTCTGGCAAAAGAAATTAACGATTGTATGCTTGCCAATTTTAATGCCTATGTATGGTGGTATATTCGTCGATATTACAGTCTGATTACCGATGATGGAAACATATCGCATAAAGGTTATGTAATGTCGCATTTTTCAAAATTTGTTCGCCCAAATGCCATTCGAATTGATGCTGTTGTTTCTTCTGTGCCAAATGTATATGCAACTGCATATAAAACCGATACCAGTCTTACAGTCGTTGCTATTAACCGAAATGCCATAAACAAACAAATTCAGCTTTCTGTTAATAATGTGAATTTTGAACAACTGACAGCATTTACTTCAACCAATGGAACTTATTTGAAAAATACCGGGACTTTAATTGAATCAGACGGGATGTACACGGTTACTTTACCTCCTTACAGTATTTCAACATTTACATCAACACCGCAAGCCGGAGGAAAATTCAATAATATTTTCCCGGTTGCTTATTTAGGAGATGAGATTCAAACAATTAACGATGAGGATTTAAACGGGATTGAAAAAGTTGTGTTTGATGCTTCGGAATGTTATGACCCAGATGGTGAAATAATGAACTATTCATGGGCTTACAATGGGGAGCAAATTTCGGTGGACACAGTTATAGAAATGGAATTGCCGGTTGGAACGCATACACTCACACTTACAGTAACAGATAACGACGGAGCCAGGGATATTGAAAAAATTACAGTAAATGTTGAATCGACTTTTACCACCGAACTATGGTTTGAAGCTGAATGTGCCAATGTGGGTTTAAATTGGGAATTGGGATATCACGATGAAGCTTCAAATACCACATTTGTAAACAGTCCTGAAGGGATTGAGTTTTCAGGATTCGCTTCAGAAATCAGACATAATCAGATTGCCATTCCTTTTTCGGTGTTGGAAGAAGGAAACTACAAAATCTGGGGACGTGTAATTACTCCCTCAGCAGATGACGATTCATTTTGGATAAAACTGGATAAATCGGCATGGATACCCTGGAATGGAATTCCTACAGGTGATAGCTGGCATTGGGATGATGTTCACAATGTTTCGGATGACCAACCGGTAAGTTTTTATTTACGTGCAGGAAACCATACTTTGTATGTAGGCATTAGAGAGGACGGGGCCCTGCTCGATAAAATATTAATAGCGAATACAGGTTTGGTGCCAACCGGTTTGGGCGGAGATGCTGAAAGTTGTAACGCAATTACAAGAACTACAAAACTATGGTTCGAGGCAGAATGTATGAATGTGGGAAGCACATGGGAACAATTAAAAGATGATGAGGCTTCTAATCAGGGATATGTAACAACACCGGAAGGAACCGAAAATACTTCGTCTGCATCTTCAGACACAAACGACCAGTTAAATGTAACTTTTAATATCACGGAACCGGGACTTTATAAGGTTTGGGGAAGGGTTATTACATCAAATGGTAACGATGATTCTTTCTGGGTTAAAATGGATGAAAACGAATGGATAAACTGGAATCAGATTCCAACAGGAAATAGCTGGCATTGGGATGATGTGCACGATGGTGGTCAGGAGAACAATGTAAAATTTAATTTAACTACCGGGAAACATACTTTGTATATTTCTTTCAGGGAAGATGGAGCTTTGCTGGATAAGTTGCTGATTACTAATGCAGATACTATTCCTGTTGCATTGGGTGGTGAGGCAGAATCCTGCAATTTGGTTGGTGTAAATAATATGGATAATAACCGACAAATAATTATTTATCCCAATCCCACAGAGCATAAACTAAATATATTTTTCCCGGAGTTAAGGGCTGATATTTCAATCTATACAATAAATGGCATTGAGATTTATAGTGCTAAAAATTTGCTGTCAAAAACAGAAATAGATATTTTAGACTACAATCCCGGGATTTATTTTGTAAAAATTGAAAACGAACATCAAACTGTAATAAAAAAAGTAATTAAAAAGTAAAAGATGCCCAAAATGAAATATCCTGTTTTTTTAATAATTCTATCATTCAGCTTTTTATACATAAATGCCGAAGATGGACATAAACTCTGGTTGAGAAATGAATACTCTAACCAGGTAAACGTTGTTGTCAAAAAAGAGTCTGAAATTCTGGACATTGCAAAACAGGAATTAAAAAACAACTGGCGGGGCGAAAATGGAGCAGTCATAAAACTGGTGTTAAAAAAAGACAAAAGAATACAAGATGATGGTTTTATATTGAACCCAGATGAAATTCGGGCTAACACAGAACTTGGAATATTATATGGTGCTTTTGAGTTGTTACGCAAACAACAAACACAGCAAAAAATTGAAGAGAAAGTATTTAATCCTTCCTATCAGCTTCGTTTGCTAAATCACTGGGATAATTTGAATGGCTCGGTAGAAAGAGGATATGCCGGTTCATCAATTTTTTGGAACAAGGATGAGGATGATTTAACGGTAACTGAAAAGGACATAAAATTATGGAGTGAATATGCAAGGGCAAATGCCTCGATTGGTATAAACGGAACGGTGATTAATAATGTAAATGCTTCACCCAGGGTATTAAAAAAAGAATCGTTGGAACGAATAAAGGTTATTGCCGATGTTCTTCGTCCCTACGGAATTCAAGTATTTCTTTCGATAAACTTTGCTTCTCCTGCAATTATTGGGGGACTGGAAACCTCTGATCCTCTAAATAAAAATGTCATTGACTGGTGGAAGGAAAAAGCAAAAGAAATTTATAAGATTATTCCTGACTTTGGAGGTTTTCTTGTAAAAGCAAGTAGCGAAGGTCAACCCGGGCCACACGATTTTGGAAGATCTCATGTTGATGGTGCAAATATGCTTGCCGGTGCTGTTGAACCTTTTGGTGGTATTATCATGTGGAGAGCATTTGTGTACAGCGCAAAAGAAGACGACCGTGCAGAACAGGCTTATGCTGAATTTTTTCCTTTTGACGGACAGTTTAGAGATAACGTGATTATTCAGGTAAAAAACGGGCCAATCGATTTTATGCCCCGCGAACCTTTTAGCCCACTCTTTGGTGCTATGAAAAAAACTCCCCTGATGCCCGAATTGCAAATTACACAGGAATATCTTGGGCATTCCATTCATTTGGTTTTTCTTTCAACCATGTGGGAGGAATTTTTAAATAGCGATACATACCAGGAAGGAGAGGGTAGTACAGTAGCCAAATGTACTGATGGTTCAATTTTTGAACAAAAAACTGCAATTGCAGGTGTGGCAAATATTGGAAAAGATATCAATTGGTGTGGACATCATTTTGCACAATCTAACTGGTATGCATTTGGAAGACTGGCCTGGGATAACCAACTCACCAGCGAACAAATTGCTGATGAATGGATAAAACTTACATTCAATCCTGATGTGAAATCAAAAACAAGTTTTTCAAAAGATTGGAAAGAAAACTTTTTGAAACCGGTTAAAAGTATGATGCTGGAAAGCAGAGAAGCTGCTGTGAATTATATGATGCCTCTGGGTTTACACCATATTTTCCAGGCTCACCATCATTATGGACCCGGGCCGTGGTGGGAACTACCCGGTGTAAGAAAAGACTGGACAAATCCGTACTATCATCGTGCTGATTCTATGGGTGTTGGTTTTAACAGAACGGTAACCGGGACAAATGCGGTGGCTCAGTATCACGAACCTTTGCGTTCTCAGTTTGGAGATTTGAAATCTTGCCCCGAAAAATACATTTTATGGTTTCATCATGTACCCTGGGACCATAAAATGAAAAGTGGTAAAATCTTGTGGGATGAAATGTGCTATCGGTATGATGATGGAGTAAGTCAGGTTCGGCAATTCCAGGTAATCTGGGATAAAATACATCCTTATGTAGATGCAGATCGATTTGAAGCCGTTCAGAGAAAATTACGTGACCAGGCTAAAAATGCCCAGGTTTGGAAAGATGCCTGTTTGCTTTACTTTCAGACATTTAGTAAAAAAGTTATCCCTTTTGATATCGAACGCCCCATTCACAATCTTGATGATTTGAAAAAGGATGACATGGATAAAGCATAAGCGGCTAATTTAAATTTATAAACCATTATGAGATTAACTATAAACTTAACAGCCCGACTGATTTTACTGCTTTCGCTGTTTGTTGTTTTACACATTCAAAGTGCGGTTGCCCAAACAAAAAACTGGGTAGGCACCTGGAGTTGTTCCCCTTATGCTGCAGAAAAACATACTCCTCCTGAACCATTTATTGCTAGTAATACCTTACGTCAGGTAGTGCGCGTATCGATAGGAGGAGAAACATTGAGGATTAAATTTTCAAATAAAACCTGTGCTACACCGGTTACCATGAAAAAGGTAAATATTGCTGTTTCCAAAGGCGAAAGTAAAATTGATCCATCAACAATTACTGAATTAACTTTTAACGGATATCAATCAGTTACAATGAATCCTTATTCTGAATTACACTCCGATCCTTTTAAATTCAACCTGGACACAAGCATGCGAATTGCCATTACAATATTTTATGGTGAAGCAGCAACTTCTCCTGATATGACTTTTCATTACGGCTCCAGAACGGATTCTTATATTCTGAAAGGGGATCATTCAACTTCCGATACTTTTGCAGGGGCTACAGTAGTTGAACGCTGGTATCATATCAACACCATTGATGTTTTGGCAGATGAAACTGCAGGATGTGTGGGAATTTTAGGAAACTCAATAACCGATGGATACGGATTACACGGTGGATTACAAAACCGTTGGACAGATATTTTTTCACAAAAACTTCTGGTCAATAAACGTACACAAAACATCGGCGTTTTAAACATGGGAATTGGTGCAACTTTGGTTTCTGGTCCCGGACCAACAACCGGTGTAAGCAGGTACAAGGATGATTTACTTACCCAATCAGGCATTCGGTGGATAATCATTTTTTACGGGACCAATGATATTGGTGCAGGAAAAAGTGCTTCGACAATAATTAAAGCTTATCAAACCATAATTGATGATGCTCATGCTATGGGAATTAAAGTTTACGGAGCTACTATTACGCCTTTTAAAGGGAGCGGTTATTTTTCTGAGGCGCATGAAAATGTAAGAAACGAAGTAAATAAGTGGATTCGTACTCCCGGTAATTTTGATGCCTGTATCGACTTTGATAAAACAATTCGTGATCCAAACGATATCGAAAAAATGACAGAGAAATTTTCAAAAGACTGGCTGCATCCCAATGAATCAGGACTGGCTGTTTTGGGAAACTCAGTTGATTTAAATCTTTTTACAGATAAGGAGTGATTGAATTTGATTTATTTGAAGTAAAAAACATGATTTATGCTTATTAAAACAAAGAAATTATTAATGAAAAGATTGTATGCGGTTTCAATTATAGCAATGCTTTTGATTCAAATCTCATGCAATCAGGAAAAGGATACAAGACAACAGATTTCAATCAACGAAGGATGGAAGTTTTTCAAATACGAAAACATTGAAGATGCAGACAAGCTGATTTACGATGAACGTCCGGATATCAATAACAATCAGGAACTTCGTGTGGCGGATGCAAAACCGACTGAAGCCGTGGAAATTGAGGCTTCTAAGAAGGTTTTAAAACCCTGGATTTTGCCATCGGCCAATGACTTCATTAAAGATCCTGCGAATCAATATCAACGCCCGAAAGGAAATCCGGGAGGCGACTTTCCTTTTGTTCAATCCGATTTTGACGATGCCGCCTGGGAAGATGTAAATCTTCCACACGATTGGGCCATTGAAGGTCCTTTTCAGGAAGGTTGGGATTCGGAAGTAGGCGGCGGCATGGGACGTTTGCCAAGTAATGGTGTAGCATGGTATCGCCGTAAAATCAATATCTCTCAGGAAGATTTGGATAAATCTGTTTTTCTGCAAATCGATGGTGCAATGTCTTATTCAATGGTTTGGTTAAACGGGCAACTGGTGGGTGGCTGGCCTTATGGTTACAACAGTTATCAACTCGATTTAACTCCATTTGTAAATCCGGGAGGTGATAACCAACTGGCAATTCGTTTGGATAACCCAAATCATTCAGCCCGGTGGTATCCCGGGGCAGGCTTGTACCGAAATGTTTGGTTAATTAAAACACACAAAACACATATCGCTCAATGGGGTACCTTTGTTACCGCCAATAATGTTTCAAAGGAATCTGCTGATATTAACCTGAAGATTAATATTACAAATGATAGCAAAATAGATGAAATTCTGGAGCTTGAAACTCAGGTTTTTTCTTTAAACGAAAAGGGAGAAAAAGGCGTTTCTCCTGTAGTGAAATTCGAAAAGCAAAAAGTAAATATTTCAGCAGGGAAAAAAGAGGAGATAGAAACTGAGGTTCGACTTGAAAATCCAAAGCTATGGGGACCGTTCCCTAATCAAAAACCAAACCTTTATTTAGCGGTTACCACACTTTTAAAAGGAGGAAAAATAATTGATGAATACAAAACCCAATTTGGAATCAGAACATTGGATTTTGATTCCAATAAAGGAATTTCAGTAAATGGAGAATTAATTAAAATTCAGGGTGTAAATAACCATCATGATTTGGGTGCTTTAGGTGCTGCATTTAATACACGTGCTGCAGAACGCCAATTGGAAATTTTAAAAGAGATGGGTTGTAATTCGGTTCGGATGGCTCACAATCCACCGGCACCCGAATTGCTTGATCTTTGCGACAAAATGGGATTTTTAGTAATGGATGAGATTTTTGATTCGTGGGAGAGAAAAAAAACAGCCCACGATTTTCATTTGGTTTTCCCCGAATGGTCGGAAGCAGATACACGCTCCTTTATGCGTCGCGACAGGAATCATCCATCCATTATTATGTGGAGTTTTGGAAATGAAGTAGGAGAACAATATACAGGTGAGGCAGGAGCAGCAGTGGGGCAACGATTGTACGATATTGTAAAAGAAGAAGACAGTTCGAGGCCCACTGTGGTGGCCATGAATTTTGCCAAACCCTATATGGAATTGCCAAAAGTACCGGATGTAATCGGCTTAAATTATCAGGGAGAAGGAATTCGCTGGGAGGATGAGTTTATTGGAACAGATCGAATTCGAACGCCTCCTTCATATAATGCTTTTAAAGAAAAGTTTCCCAACAAAGTGATTATAAGTACCGAAACAGCATCGGCTTTTAGTAGTCGCGGATATTATAATTTCCCGGTAACTGAGAAGATTAGTTCTCCAACTCGCGATGGGCGTGGAGGAAACTCTAAATTGAGTCATGTAAGTTCTTATGAACTGTATTGCGTTGATTTTGGTTCAAGTCCTGACCGTGTTTTTAAAAGGCTCGATTCGCATCCCTTTGTTGCCGGAGAATATGTCTGGACAGGATTTGATTACTTAGGAGAACCAACACCATATTACAATGCCCGAAGTTGTTATAACGGAATCGTTGATTTGGCAGGGTTTAAAAAAGACCGCTTCTATTTGTATCAGTCAAGATGGCGTCCCGATTTTCCGATGGTACATATTTTACCTCATTGGAACTGGCCTGAAAGAATTGGCAAAGTAACACCTGTTCATGTTTTTACTTCGGGAGATGAGGCTGAGCTTTTTCTTAACGGCAAATCATTGGGCAAAAAGAAAAAAGGAGAATTCGAGTACAGGTTAAGGTGGGATGATGTAATTTACGAACCCGGTATATTAAAAGTTGTCGCTTATAAAGATGGTAATGTTTGGGCTGAAAATGAAGTAAAAACAACCGAAGAGGCCAGCAATCTTCACCTTACTGCAGATAGAGAAATGATAAAAGCTGATGGTGAAGACTTATCATTTGTAACACTTAAGATTGCGGATAAAAACGGTTTAATGGTTCCTCGCACAAACAATTGGATTGAGTTTAGTATTTCAGGGCCGGGAGAAATTGTCGCAACAGATAATGGCGATCAAACCGATATGACTGCTTTCCCGTCATTAAAACGAAAAGCTTTTAACGGAATGGCACTGGCAATAGTTCGAAGCAAAAAAGGGGAAGGTGGAGCAATAAAAGTTACCGCAAAATCAGAAGGACTGGTTACAACGGAAGTAGAAATAATAAGCAAATAATAAATAAACTAATTATGAACTGTAAACTGAATTTTATATTGTTTTTGTTTTTCCTCGCTATAATATTGGGGGCTTGCAACCACGAAATTCCTTTGGTTTATACGGCTGAGAATTCAAGTGAAAAAATCGGGGAACCTGTTACTTTAAAATATGAAGATCTTGAAGAAATTGAACCTTTAACAGATCCATTTGCCTGGTCTGATGGTTCTGGTCGTTCAACAAAATTTAAAGATTGGAGTAAAAGACGCGCCGAAATCGGTGCAGAAATTCAACATTTCGAAATTGGAATAAAACCGCCAAAACCCGATACTATTCAAGCTCAGTTTGATGGAGATACACTTAGAGTCAGTATCACTAAAAACGGAGAAACATTAACATTGGTTTCTGCAATTATTCTTCCCGAGGGAGAAGGGCCGTTTCCTGCAGTGATTGGCATTGGAAGAGGCTCGGGTAGTTTGCCTTCAGATTTGTTTTCTGAACGAAATATTGCCCAAATACCTTTCCCCTTTTATCAGGTTATGGCCTGGCAACAAAAACGGGGCAAAGAACCCATCAATAAACTTTATCCTGAGTTAAGCTATATGGGAGCATACAGTGCCTGGTCCTGGGGAATCAGCAGATTAATAGATGGTTTGGAAGTGGTGGCCGATGATTTACCAATCGACCTAAAGCATCTTGCTGTTACAGGATGTTCTTTTGCTGGGAAAATGGCACTTTTTGGAGGAGCTTTTGATGAACGTATTGCGCTGACTATTGCACAGGAATCAGGGGGTGGTGGAGCAGCTGCATGGCGTGTCTCCGAAACTTTGGGTGAAGTGGAAACCCTTGGGAGAACCAGTCATGTCTGGTTTATCGAAGACCTTTTTAAATTTTCAGAAACAGTACCTAAACTGCCTTACGATCATCACGAATTAATGGCTATGGTTGCACCACGGGCATTATTGGTTTTGGGTAATCCCGATTTCGAGTGGCTGGCAGAAGAGTCCGGATATGTTTCATGTACTGCAGCAAAAAAAGTGTGGGATACTTTTGGTATTTCCGAACGTTTTGGATATTCAATTGTCTCAGGGCACGGGCATTGTCAGCTGCCTGATATACAACGCCCCGAAGTGGAAGCTTTTATTGATAAGTTCCTTTTGGGTGATTTTACTGCTGATACAAATATAGAAATTCATCCTTATCAGAGCACAGATTACAAAAAATGGTCAAACTGGTGGGGTACTGAAAAACCGGAATTTATAGTAAGTGAAGAATAACTTTAAAAAAGAAAATAATGGACTTTAAAAACCATCTAATAAAATTAGTTCTTTGTACCATTTTGTTTTCGCCAGTTGTTCAATGGTCAACATCATTTGCACAGGACAAAAACAGTAGGATTGTTTTTGAAAATACTGAAGGAAATTTTGTGCTTGCAGAAAATAGTCAGGCTGTATCGATTGTAATAAGTAATGATGAACATGAAGGTGTAAGACTTGTAGCTGATTGGTTTTGTGATGATATTGACAGGGTGGTTGGTGCAAAGCCACAAATTGTTGATCAGAAAATACCAAGTCAAAAAAATATAGTTCTTGTTGGAACAATTGGTAAAAGCTCTTTAATAAATCAATTGGTTTCAGAAGGAAAAATTGATGATTCAGAATTGGAAGGGAAATGGGAGAGAAGTTTAACTCAGGTAGTTGAAAATCCTTTTCCCGGAGTTGAGAAAGCACTGGTTTTGGCAGGCAGCGATAAACGGGGAACCATTTATGCCATGCTAAATTTGTCAAGAGAAATAGGAGTCTCTCCCTGGTATTGGTGGGCCGATGTACCAGTCGTAAAACAAGAAGCGATTTATGTAAAGCCAGGAAAATATGTTACCCAAAGTCCAAAAGTAAAATACCGTGGAATTTTCTTAAACGATGAAGAACCGGCTTTGGGAGGCTGGGTACGCGAAAATTTTGGCGATTTCAATGTACAATTTTATAAACACGTTTTTGAACTGATACTTCGTCAACGTGCAAATTTTCTTTGGCCAGCCATGTGGGGAAAAGCATTTTTTGATGACGATCCGGAAAACGGGATTCTGGCAGACAAACTAGGAATTGTCATTAGTACTTCTCATCATGAACCCATGGGAAGGGCTCAGGCAGAATGGCATCGGTATGGTTCCGGTCCCTGGGATTATACAAAAAATAAGGAGGTTCTTTCCGATTTCTGGCAAAAAGGAATGGAACGAAATAAGGATTATGAAACCATTGTAACCATCGGTATGCGCGGCGATGGTGATGAGGCAATGGAAGAAGGAACCAATATTGCCCTGCTGGAAGAAATAGTAAAAGATCAACGGAAAATCATAAAAAAAGTAACAGGTAAAAAAATAGAAGAAACACCTCAGGTCTGGGCGCTTTATAAAGAAGTTCAGGATTATTATGATAAAGGAATGCGGGTTCCGGATGATGTAACTTTGTTACTCTGTGATGATAACTGGGGAGATGTACGAAAATTACCCGATATCAATGCTCCTGTTCATTCCGGAGGTTTTGGAATGTATTATCATGTGGATTATGTTGGGGGGCCAAGGAGTTACCGATGGATAAATGTTAGCCAGATTCAAAGGATTTGGGAACAGATGAATTTAACATGGGAACATGGTGTTGACAGAATCTGGGTGCTAAACGTGGGAGATTTAAAACCTATGGAATTTCCGCTAAGTTTTTTCCTTGATATGGCATGGGATCCAACTGCGTTTAATCCTGATAATCTTTATCAATACACAGTGGATTGGTGTGCTGAACCTTTTGGTGAAAAATATGCAGAGGATGCTGCACATATTATCAATCTTTATACCAAATACAATCACAGAGTTACACCTGAATTACTGGATGCAAAAACATTTAGCTTAAAAAATTACAATGAATTTGAACGGGTTCGTAACGATTATAAAGATCTGACACTTGAGGCGCTCAGGCTGTACAATTTTATTCCGAACGAATACAAGGATGCCTTTGACCAATTGGTACTTTTCCCAACCAATGCCAGCTCAAATTTGTATGAAATGTATTATGCAGTGGCCAAAAATCATCAGTTGGCAGAAGAAAATAATATTGAGGCTAACTACTGGGCTGATGAGGTAAAAAAATGTTATGAGCGTGATTCTCTTTTTACCATACATTATAACCGGCAAATTTCTGATGGGAAATGGAATCACCAAATGGACCAGAAAAGAATTGGTTATACCAATTGGGCTGAGCCACGCAAAAGAGTCATGCCCAAAGTGATTCATGTTGAAATTCCGGAAATAACAAGATCAAATCTTGCTTTCGCAGAAGAAAATGGTTATGTTTCAATCGAGGCGGCTAATTTTCAGCATAAAAACGAAACTGAAAATGTACAGTGGAAAAAGATACCTGATATGGGAAAAACAGAATCCGGAATTACAACTTTTCCACAAAATCAATATCCAGAAGAAGAGGACAAGATTTACCTGGAATACAATGTTGATTTCAAAACAACCGGAACTTTTGATGTGCATGTTTTGGTTTCGCCAACGCTTACTTTTAACTCTAACAAAGGTCTTCGTTATGCCATATCATTTGATGATGGAGATGAACAAATTGTAAATATCAATTATGGATTTTCGCACCGGCAAATGGAACACTGGCAGGCCACACGTATAAACAATACCACAACCAGTCATACAATTGATAAGGATGGAATTCATCGTTTGAGAATAAGGGTTTTGGAGCCGGGAATTGTGTTACAGAAAATAATAATTGATACCGGAGGCTTAAAACCAAGTTACCTCGGACCTCCTGAAAGTGAACTTAAAAATTATGATTAATAAGAAAGGCTTGGTTTTGAATTCAAACCTTTCTCAATAATCTCAATTTTTTTCAAAAACATGAATTGTTGTTCGCTCCCCACCTCCCCTGAAGTTTGGAGCAGTAATTTTAATTGTTAATTCATTGTCGTTTTCAGAGAGGCTCCACAATTCACTGGTTTTATACTCATTTACCTGGTTCCCGCGTTTAAAGGTTGTGCTTGTATTAATATGAACGGAGTTTGTACTCTCATCCAAATGAGCCACAGAAATTCGGGGAGAATTAAAAAACTCTGAAATCATTTTTGTACCATCCAGAAGGATTTCATCTCGTGTAATTCTGTCATCGCCCCATTCAACAATTGAAAAACGTTTGACCAGAAGTAAATCGTCATCATGTTCAATTTCCATTTTATAAGCTGAATTTCCCATTTGGCTTCTGCCTGATTCGCTTTTTTCTTCATTTAAAATCCAAAGCCCGGAATAATTAACTTCATATTTTGGCTTTAAAGGAAGTGGTAGTAATCCACATCTTTTACGATATGGTTCCATAACTTTCCAATATGCTTCGTCTTCTTTATACAGAGTTTTTGGATCATTTATCAGTATTTCATAATCTGCTTTTGAAGTTAATCGTACCATGCCGGCCCAAATGGTCCAAAGTGCCCAGTTGGGTTGTTCTTTTAATACTTCGGGCATCGGAGGATTCCCTACTTCACCAAAAAGCAATGGTTTCCCATTTGACAGGGCCATTAAACTATCGTAGTAGGCTTTATTAAAATCGGCACCATATACATCGAGTGAAAGAATATCCAGGTACTCGGTTCCGGGGTAGAAATTTGAAAATTTACGGATTGGAGTACTTGGCCGGTCTACATTCCATACCCAGACTAAATTAGTTAACTTGTGATGATTTATCAGTCGGTCGAAAAGCATTTTATAAATATCGATTGTACTGTTTTCACCAACACGACCTCCCCACCAAAACCAGTCTCCATTCATTTCGTGATAGGGTCTCCATAAAATCGGAACTTTTGCATCATTAAGTTTTTTCAGGTAAACTGCCACTGAATCTACTTGTTTTTTCCACTGGTTATGAAGACTTGTACCTGGGGTTAACAAGGCTGCATATTGTTCATCTAAAAGTTGTCCCTGTACACTTTCCAGTTTTTCCGGAGGAGCCGGATTATTTCTGTTTGGTTGAAAAGTTACAGGTTCATCAGCTGTGGGAGGTACAGCATGCCAGCAAATGGTAATTATTGAACCTTTTTTGTGCTGCCGGATAGCTTCCTTAACAATATCAGGGCGTGCAAGGTATGAATCTGTGTCACCATCTTCAGCAAAACCCATATCCGTACTCCAGACAGCAGGTGTTTTCCCGATATACCTGGTTGCAAATTTACTGTTTCTGTCTTTGGTGTTGGGATAATTATGCTGTCCTGTTAGTGTATATTTCCCGGAAATAGAATAGATAAATTCGAGTAATGCTTCTGTCTCAGGTAAAGCATTAGGTGAAACAGCTTTCTGTGCAAGAGACAAATGTGCTATCAAAAAAATTAACAATACAAACGGTCCGGTAGCTTTTGGTATTTTAAATTTCATTTTTGATTATTAATTTTCAGGTTAATATTTTAAATCTCAGGTTCTTTAAAAACACGCCTCGATCATAATGGTCGTTTTCACAGGATTTTTACATACGTGATCCCCTTTCAGCATCAAAAAACCATCATACCTAAATTATCCCTTTACCTTCAGAATAAAGTATGACATGTTTCCCTAAATGATCTTCACTGATAGTTTGCCAGGAACGAACGCCAAATCCATATTCCTTCACAATTACGGAATATGGATTCGATGCAAAACCAATTTTTTCTCCTGTTTAAGATTTCCTGGGCTACTTTTTATCGTAAACCTGGATTTCTTCCATGTCGCCATAGGATGATGAAGATTTCATCTCAACAACAAAATTACTTCCATCCTTTTTATAAACGTTTGTAATGGTCATGGTTTCACCCTGAAAAGGAATTTTAGACACCATCTTCAATGACTTTTTATCATCAGACCAGTTAAGTGTTGATTTCACTTCTGTATCCATAAATCCGGCATTTACACACTCTTTTCCGTCCATGGTATATTTGTTGGTTTGGCTAAACTCCTGTCCCTGCCATTCCGAATGTGTTTCAACACTTAAATCATTACCTTTTTGAACAATGATAATTTCTTTGGGTGCCATACTGAACTGCTCACCCAAAGTGCTTTTTGATTCATTTAATTTCCAGCTGCCGGAAAAATCAACCTGTGCCGAAACAATCACCGAAACCGTAATTGCAATAAATAGTAAGAAAGATTTTTTCATCTCATTAAGTTTTAATTAGTTATTTTGTTAGTGAAAAATATATCAAAAGATATCTATTTTTTGTCGAAAACCTGTGTTGTTGACCGCTCACCAAATGAATTTTCGATAACCAGGTTTTTACCATCCATTTTGTAGACTGCTTTCATATTCATTTCTCCATTGGGTGTTTCAAATTTAGATGTAATTGTCAGCGATTTTTTATCACCCGACCATACTGCAGTTGACTTTATTTCAGAATCCCGGAATCCCGGATTTATGCATTCTTTCCCATCCAGTGTAAACTTGCTTGTACTGACACGTTCTTCACCTTGCCATTCGTTATGTCTTTCAACACTCATTTCATTACCTTTTTGTGCAATGACAATAGATTTAGGTGCAAAATTACGCTCGCCCAATTTACTTTTTGAGGTATTTAACTTCCATGTTCCTGAAAAATCGGTTTGGGCAAATAACATGGTAGAAAAGAATACTGCTGATAAAAGAAATACAATTTTTTTCATGATGATGTAGTTTTTGGTTATAGTATTCTAAGACTAGTAATATTACAAAAAGTTTAAATTAATCTGATGGTAAATTTTCATTAAATCAGTAATACACAGATATTTTGTTTTAAAATTTGTTGTTTTTGTTAAATAATATGACCTGTCAAAGGATGAAGCTGAATTAACATTTAATTATTGTAACAAATCAAATATATTTACAAAGCATTAAAAAACCAATATAATATTAGGCCGGTTTGGGTATTATGGTCTATTATTCAAAGAATTAAAATCTTAAAAAATGAAACAAGCTTGATAAATCTTAACGAATAAGCATAACTTTATAAGCGAGTTACATCTAATACCTTTGAAAATTTTAAATTAATATGAGATGAAAAATCTAATCTTTTTTCTGGCAGGAATCTTTATTTTCTCTTCATGTACACAAAAAAATCAAATAGAACCCGTTTTATCGCCTAACGGGGAAAATAAAATTCTATTTGAATTGAAAGATGGAGTTCCGCACTACTCGGTAACTCATTCTGAAAAAAATGTGGTACATCCTTCAAAGTTGGGATTTGTGTTTGATAACAATGACACCTTCAACGAGGGATTTGAATTACTTAATGCCAATGTATCGGCTTTCGATGAAACCTGGGAACAGGTGTGGGGAGAAAAACGTTTGATCCGAAATCACTACAATCAGCTTTCTGTTGTTCTTCAAGAAAAAGAAGGGGAAAAAAGAAATCTTGAAATTCAGTTTCGCGCCTTTGATGATGGTGTTGCATTTCGATATCTATTTGAAGGTGACGGTAGTGGAGACAGCGTGATTATTATGGATGAGCTAACAGAGTTTTCTTTGGCCGATAATGGAGAAGCGTGGTGGATACCTGCATACCGCGATAACCGTTATGAATATTTGTACGAAAAATCGAAAGTAAGTGAACTTGATACGGTTCATACACCGCTAACCATAAAAAGCGAAGGTGGTTTATACCTGTCTTTTCACGAAGCAGCTTTAATTGATTATGCTTCGATGACACTGGAACAAACCGAAGGAACCACTTTAAAATGCAACCTGGTTCCATGGTCGGATGGTGACAGGGTAAAAACTGATGGTTCTTTTAAAACCCCCTGGAGAACAATTCAAATTGCGGATAAACCGGGTGATTTAATCACTTCATATTTGAGTTTGAATTTAAATGAACCAAATAAACTTGACGACTTATCTTATATCCGGCCCAGCAAATATCTGGGAATATGGTGGGGAATGCATATCAGTAAATATACATTCTGGGAAAGTGAAAAACATGGCGCATCTACCAAAAACTCAAAAATGTATATCGATTGGGCAAAAGAGTTGGGAATCGACCGACTGCTAATCGAGGGCTGGAATGTGGGCTGGACACCCGCATGGTACGAAAACCTGATGCACCAGTTTAGTTTTACGCAAAGCACTCCGGATTTTGATTTGGAGGAAGTTGTTAATTATGGAAACTCAAAAGGAGTAAAACTAATTGGCTACCACGAAACCGGTTCAAACCTGATTAGTTATCTCGATCAGATTGACGATGGAATGGCGCTTTACCAAAAGATGGGTATCAACGATATAAAAATCGGGCAGGTCGGTTCACGTCTAAATATGAAGGAGTGGCACCACGGTCAGTTCGGGGTAAATTATTACCGCTACGTTTTGGAAAAAGCTGCTGAATATAAACTGGCTGTCAATTTTCATGAGCCCATAAAAGATACCGGCGAACGCAGAACTTATCCAAATATGATGTCACGCGAGGGTGCCTGTGGTATGGAATACAATGCATGGAGCGACGGAAATCCACCCAATCATACTTTGATTTTAGCGTTTACAAGAATGCTTTCCGGACCAATGGATTATACCCCGGGAATTTTTGATCTCGACCAGGAACAGGGTTTTAACGGAAGAAAAGTACATACCACATTGGCGAAACAACTGGCTTATTATGTAACACTTTATTCGCCGATTCAAATGCTCGCCGATTTACCTGATAATTACATTGGTCAACCCGCTTATCAGTTTTTGGCGGATGTACCTGTAGACTGGGAAGATACCAAAGTTCTCAATGGCGAAATTGGAGAATATCTTACCACCGTAAGAAAAGATAAATACAGCGACGACTGGTTTTTGGGAAGTATGACCAATGAAAAGGAACGTGAATTTGAAATCAATCTTGATTTTCTGGAAGAAGGAAATTACGAAGCTCAGGTTTATGCCGATGCTCCCGGAATTACATGGGGAAATAACCCTGAGGAAGTTGCAATTTCAAAACAGGAAGTGAATGCAGAATCAGTGCTAACCTTAAAACTGGCTCCGGGAGGTGGTGCAGCTGTGCGTTTCAAAAAACTGTAAAAAAAATAAACCAATAATAACTAAAAATATGAAATGAGCATGAGAATGGGATTCACACCAATAAATATGATTAAATCATGCGAATTCTCCCGATAATTATCGGGATTGCCTCAAAAACTAAAATTTTAAACAGATGAAAACTAAACTAACACTAATTGGCTTATTAATAGCCGGATTTTTTTCATTGAATGCAAAACCGGAATTAAAAGAAATCCGGACTGCATCGAACCACGTAATTGTTCTGTACTTTGAAAGTGATTCTGTTGATTTGAGCGAAATCAACACAGAGAATTTTTCGGATTGGAAAATAAACGGGAAACAGCCCAGTGAAATATATCAATATTTTACTGAATCAAGAACAGGCAATCATCACATTTATTTGGTAACAGATTTGCTCAAAGAAGGGAAAAAGTATACCATAGAAACACCCTATGGAAATAAGAAATTTAAGTTTCAGTCAAAAGAAATATTTTGTGAATCGATTAAAACAAACCAGGTTGGTTACAGTGCCCTCTCCAAAACCCGGTTTGCCAATTTTGCTGTTTGGCTGGGTACCGGAGGCAGTCAACAAATAAACGGGGAATTGCCGGAGTATTATGTTCTTGAAACCAATTCTAAAAAGAAAGTATTAAAAGGGAGATTAACTGAAAAAGGAGAGGACGAAAGTTCGGGAGATTTTGTATACCAGATGGATTTGTCTGACTTACCTGAAGGAGGCCCTTACAAAATAGTGGTGGAGGGTTATGGTTCTTCCTATCCCTTTGGAGTGGGTGGTGAATTTACAAAACAAGCCGCTTACACTTTATTCAGGGCCCAATATTTACAACGCTGTGGTTGCCCGATTCATGAACCGGATATTCGGAAAGATCCCTGTCATACGCTTATTTATGATGTGGATGGACCAATAGGAGAAGCCAATATTGATGTAGTTGGCGATGAACGGACTTTTCAGGTTTATGGTGGATATCACGATGCAGGCGATGCTGATCGTCGTGCCTACCACTTGTCGAATCCAATAATAAACCTGATGATCTGGGAAGCTTTTCCGGAATATTTCAGCGATAATCAATTTGATATTCCGGGAGATTTTACCGAGGATTTTCATATTAAAAACTATGCCAACAACATTCCTGATATAATCGATGAGGCAGAGTGGGGAACCCTGGCATGGGAATATCTGCAAAACGAAGACGGCAGCATTCACTGGGGCACAGAAACACGCGGTTATCCCGATCCATTTGCTGTTCCTTTGGATTTAGACACAAAGAAATACGGTACCGTAAAACCCGATGACAGGGCAACTTGTGTGGGAGCCGGATTATTTATGCATCTCGCCAGAATACTTAAACCCTATAAACCTGAGCGTTCAGAGGAACTGGTAAAAAGGGCAGAAATTGCCATGGAGTTTGGTAAGGAAAAAATGGCAGACCCTGAAAAATTATACTACCATATTCAGCGATATTTACTTTTGCAGGAAGATGAAGACCATCAGAAAGTAAAGGAGCTTTATCAAAGTGCGGAAGCTTTAAAGGACTATTTATATCAGACTCCCGGATATTCTCTGAACAATGACCATTTTGATAATCCGGCTTATATTGTTTCATATATTGTTGAGAAAAATGTTCCCACAGATCCGGAGATTGTTCAGTTTTTTAAACAGGCTATAAAGGAGGCCGCAGATGCCAACATTAAAGAATTGGAAAAACATGCTTACCCGGTTGGAAACAGCACTTATGGAAGAAGTTGGGGCCCCAATGTACGTCAGCCACAATATGCAGCAGCATCATTACTTAACTGGCAGTTTTCGGGAGAACAAGAATATTTGGATGCCGCCTCTGTACTCATGGACTATAAAATGGGTCTCAATCCCGTTGGAATTTCTTATGTAACCGGACTAGGATCATACCAGGTGCATAATATTCATGATCGAGAAAGTGAATATACCTATGAAAAAGGGTGGGGTGCAAAACCTGGAATTACGGCTTTTGGACCGGGAATTCCTGGCTGGAGAAACCGGGCACAGGTAAATCCGCCACTTAAGGAACTACCTCCTGAAAGAAAATTTGTTGACCATATGCCATCCATTTCGTTTACCGAGTTTACCATTTTTGAAACCATGCATTACGATGCGCTGTACACCATTCTTGCCGGTGGCGGGAAATGGAATGGGGAAAATCCGTTTAAATAGAAAAACCAATAAACTTAAACTTAAAATGAAGAGATTTATATTATTGAATCTGATGATAATGCTCGTTTACGGAGCATTTGCTCAGAAATATCAGAATTTCGATGTGGCTATTTATTGCCGTGCTTACGAAGTGGAAAAAATGAAGGACCCGGTATGGTTGAACCAGGCATGGAATGAAATTTCAAAACAGGTACATGTCGATAAAATTTACCTCGAAACTCATCGCGATTTATTGATTGTTGATGATGAAATCCTTGAATCTGCGAAAAAGTTTTTTGCCGAAAAAGGAGTAAAAGTAGGAGGTGGAATAACATACACCATCGATGAAATGAATAACTTTGAAACCTTTTGTTATGTCAATCATGAACATCGGCAAAAGGTGCAGGAAATTGCAGAACATACTGCAAAACATTTTGATGAGTTTATTCTCGATGATTTCTTTTTTACCAGTTGTAAATGCGATTTGTGCATTGAAGCAAAAGGAGAAACAAGCTGGACCGATTTTCGCCTGGATCTGATGAAAAAGGCAGCTCAGGATTTGATTATTGAACCTTCAAAAAAGGTAAATAAAAATGTTGAGGTGGTCATTAAATATCCCAACTGGTACGAACATTTTCAGGGATTGGGATTTAATCTTGAAGAAGAACCGGCAATGTTTAATGGTTTATACACGGGAACCGAAACACGTAACCGATCAGGTAACCAACATTTACAACAATATCTGGGTTATGCAATTTTCAGGTATTTCGAAAACCTGAAGCCCGGAGAAAACCGCGGAGGCTGGGTGGATACAGGAGGCTCCAATCCTCTCGACAGGTACGCTGAACAACTCTGGATTACCTTGTTTGCCAAAGCACCTGAGATTACCCTTTTCGATATTAGGCAAATGCTTTACCCGGTTCGTGAAAATACACGGGCAGAATGGCAGGGAACAGAAACAAGTTTCGATTTCGATGAAATGACAGAATCTTTTAAAGAAATCGAAGGACTGGAAGACACGCCTGTAAAATATGCACGGGCGGCAGGTTATTCCCTGGAAATTGTGGATAAGGTTTTGGGAGAGCTGGGAAATCCTGTTGGTGTAAAATCCTACAAACCTTTTCATTCAGTGGGGGAAGATTTTCTTCAGAATTATTTAGGGATGATTGGTATTCCCATCGATATTGTTCCTGAATTTCCAGAAAATGAACCGATGGTTATTTTAACCGAAACTGCTTCTTTTGATCCTGAAATTGTTTCTAAAATAAAAAGCCAATTAAAAAACGGAGGGAACATTTTGGTTACCTCGGGATTTTACAAAAACATGCAGGGAAAAGGAATTGAAGATATTGTGGAGTTGCGTGTGAGTGACAGAAAAGCTGCGGTTAGCGAATTTGCTGCAGGTTGGGGTCCGGCAACAAAAATCGATAAAGAAATTATTATTCCGCAAATCAATTACCTTACCAACGATTCATGGGAAATTATTTCTGCCCGCGACGATACCAACGGCTGGCCCATTCTTCATTCTGCCGATTATTCCAGGGGTAAATTTTATGTATTAACCATACCCGATAACTTTGTCGATTTATACGTTCTTCCTGAAAATGTATTAAATCGATTAAGGCAAATTGTAACAGGGCATATGAACGTTTCTCTGGAAGGCCCTGGAGATTTAAGTATTTTTGTTTACGATAATAATTCATTTGTGGTGGAATCATTTTTAGATGAGGAAGTTACTGTAAATGCGATTTTACCTCCCGAAGCTGTTACTTTAAATGAGATCAATTCTGATATTGAAATAAAGGGATCGGAAAGAAAAGCTCCTGTTTTTAGAAACCGGAAGTTTGGCAAAGATGTATCGGTTTTTGAAATTAAAATCAAACCGCATTCATTCAGGGCTTTTAAGTTTTAATACTGAGTGAAATTAAAAAATAGAAAGTTCAATCATTAATACCATTTATACCGACATGAAAAAATTGTCCGTTTTTATCATTTTCTTAGTTACAATCACGCAATTAGTAGCCCAAACCAGTAAAACATTTTTTCCACCGGAACAACTAACAACCGTCGGTGCCTATTATTATCCTGAGCACTGGGATGAATCACAGTGGGAACGTGATATCAAAAAGATGGCGGAAATGGGATTTGAATACACCCATTTTGCTGAGTTTGCCTGGGCACAGCTGGAGCCGCAGGAAGGTGTTTATGATTTCGAATGGCTCGACAGGGCAGTGGACCTTGCGGCCAAATACAACTTAAAAGTAATTATGTGTACGTCAACAGCAACACCCCCTGTTTGGTTGGTTCGTAAATACCCGGATATTCTTAAAATGCATGAAGACGGCACAAAAATGGACCATGGCGCAAGGCAACATGCCTCTTTTTCCAACGATTACTATCGGGAGTATTCGTTAAATATGATAGAGAAACTTGCCCAACATTATGGTAAGGATATCCGAATTATGGGCTGGCAGCTCGATAATGAACCTGATTCCAATGTCGATTATGGTGAAAATGCACAGCAACGTTTTCGCGAATGGTTAAAAAACAAATATGGTAATATCGATGCTCTGAATAAAGCCTGGGGAACCAACTTTTGGAGTTCGGTTTATAACGATTTTTCAGAAATTAATATTCCGCAACATAAACAGTGGGGAATGAATTTATACCAACGACTTGATCACCGTCGGTTTTGCGATTATGAAACGGCCAGCTTTTTGGATGAACAGGCCAGAGTTGTCCAAAAATACGCCAGTTCTGAACAGTGGATTACCACCAATTATATTCCCTATTACGACAGGCGATATGTTGGAGCAAGTAAAGAGCTTGATTTTATAAGTTATACCCGTTATATGGTTTATGGTGAATTTTCAGGAATCGGTCCAAAAGGTTACCGGGTTGGAGAATATTCACGCATAGCCATGGCCAACGATTATTTCAGGCCATTATCACCAACCTACGGTTGTATGGAATTGCAACCGGGACAGGTAAACTGGGGATCCATCAATTCGCAGCCACTTCCCGGAGCAGTACGTTTGTGGTTATGGCATATTTTTGCGGGAGGCAGCCAATTTACCTGTACCTATCGTTTTCGGGCACCCATTTATGGTTACGAGCAATATCATTACGGGATTCTTGGGGCCGATGGTGTAACACCAACTCCCGGAGGAATGGAATATCAACAGTTTAACAGCGAAATTGAAGAGCTAAGAAAACAAACTGAAGTAGGAAAAGTTCCTGAAGAATATTTAAAGAGAAAAACAGCCATTTTGTACAGTCCTGATAATACTGCAGCCATTAATCAAAACAAAAAAACAGTATTGTGGAATATGGAAGGCCATATTTTGAAATATTATAAAACTTTAAAATCGTTTGGTGCACCTGTTGATTTTATTGAGGAAGATATGGATTTTTCAAACTATCCGGTACTTGTTCTTCCAGCCTACCAACAAATGAGTATGGAACTGGTTGAAAAATTGACCCACTATGTAAAAAATGGTGGTAACCTTGTTATGTCATGCCGTACCGGCCATCAAAACGAACTTGGGCATTTGTGGCAGGCAAAACATGCTGAACCCATTTATGAACTAATTGGAAGTGAAATTGAATATTTCGATTTATTAAGGGAATATGACACCGGTATTGTAAGTATGAAAGAGGGAGAATTTGAATGGAACAGTTGGGGAGATATTATCACTCCAAAACCGGGAACAGAGGTATGGGGAAAATATACCGGAGATTTCTATGAAGGAAATGCGGCCGTGGTTTTTAATAAACTGGATAGCGGCACCGTAAGCTATGTTGGAGTTGACAGCAAAAGCGGTGATTTGGAAAATACAGTATTAAAAAAGTTGTACTATAAACTTGGTATTAATATAAAAAACTACCCTGAAGGAGTAATTGTTGAATACCGTGATGGTTTTGGTATTGCTTTGAATTACAGAGACACCAATTTTGAAATGAATCTTCCGGAAGGAAGTGAAATATTAGTTGGTGAAAAGAGCATTCCAACAGCGGGTGTGTTGGTTTGGAAGTTGTAAAAACATCATATATTTTCCTGCCTCAAGATTCTTTTTTTGTATAGTCAGAGTTTTACCCTGTTCAAATAATTCCTTTTCGGGGCTTTCCGTTATAAAATCTTAATTTTGTTATAGATTTTACAAGGATTCAGATTGACAATAGAATAAATGGAAATACTTGTTTGGATTGGTTTATCACAAAGCCTTTTTGAAGGGATTCTTATTGCTACTAAAAAACAAATTAATGTGTCTGACAGGATACTGGCAGCATGGTTGCTTTTACTGGCCAATTCTTTTTTGTTTGTTGGTTTGGAATACCAGGTATTTGAGCAGCCTTTAATAACCAATTCTTTTTTGCTTATTAATCCGGCATTCTATCTTTATATAAAATCCTTAACAAAACGTAATTTTACGCTAAAGTGGATTCAGCTTTTACATTTGCTTCCTTTTGTATTTTTTGAAATCATAATTATGGTTTTCAGAATTCCCTTGCTCACCGATTCTTTAATTTACAACGAAGGAGGAATTCTTTTTACAGTGTTTTATGTAAGTATCGCCATACTTTCCTGGATTATATACAGCCTTCTAAGTGTTATTATGGTTCACAAACACAGAAAGAATCTTGCCAACGAATTTTCGAATATTGATAAAAATGTCAGTTTGGGATGGTTGCTGTTTATTGTTGTTATTTATATATCGTTTTGGGTAATTATTCTTGCCATTGGTATATATCAATATTTATCCAATTCTGAATTGCTTTTGATACACAATATTTCGTATTCATTTTTCCTGTTTCTGGTGTATGTTCTTGGCTATTATGGTTTAAAGCAACGTATTATTTTTCGGGAATCCGTGCAGCGTCCGGCTGCCAAGTACGAAAATTCTGTTTTATCGGTAAAAAGAAAGGAGAAACTTAAAAATGCACTTTTCAATTTATTCGAAAAAGAACAACCTTATATAAATCCCGATTTTAACATGGATATTTTATCTCAGCAACTGGGTTATCCAAAGCATCAGATTACCGAAGTTTTAAGTACCGAAATCCAGCAAAATTTTTTCCAGTTTGTAAACACTTATCGTATTGAAGCTGTAAAAAAACACCTTGCCGATAAAAATAATCCGTTCTCAATAGAAGCCATAGCTTACGAATGTGGGTTTAACAGCAAATCTACATTTTATACCATTTTCAAAAAATTTACAGGGAAAACACCTGCAGAATTCAGAAAAACACCGGATTAGCAAAAATTCCTATTTAGTTTGAAGGTTCAACTTTTAAAAGTTGAACCACAATTACTGGTTCAGCTTTTAAAAAACAGACCCTTTTCGGCAGCCGCCAGGTGTATTTTCGCAAAGATTAATACTTAATTTTTGTGAGATGAGACACACAATTTTAGCAGTTTTGCTATTATCGTCAACTACACTTTTTTCGCAAGGTTTGTTCGAAAGTGCAACAGTTGAAGATGAAAACAATAACAACAGTTTCAACCTTGATTTTAGCGGTTATGGTAGGGGTTCTGCCTATTTGGGTTTTGATAATTATGACTTTACCAATGTTTTTGGCGAATTTGGATTGTCAGGGAGACTGAATTATAATCGTGCATTCCTTTTTTCTGATATCAGGATAAGAGAAGGTTATGCTTTTAATGAATCAAAAACTGAAATTCAACTCAAAGAAATTTATGGTGGATATTCCGGAGAAAAGTTTGATGCTTTTCTTGGAAATCAAATCGTAACATGGGGGCGAACCGATGGTTTTAATCCAACCAACTGCATTACTCCAATTGATTACTTCTTTTTAACAGGCGATGCCGACGACCAGAAACTTTCCAATTTTATGTTACGGTTAAAATATCGTTTGAACACGCAAATAGAACTTGATGTTATTGCAGCTCCTGTTTACAGAGCCTCCATTTACAGGTATGAATTATTTGATTTGGGAGAAGACGTCAGCTTTACAGATATTGCCCTGCCTGACAAAACTTATATGAATGCTTCATCGGCTGCACGATTAAATTTTGAATATCCAGGGGTAGGTTTTTCCATATCCTGGTTTCGGGGATACAATCCAATTTACGGATTTAATGTAGATAATATCGACTGGGCAACCGGAAGCCCTGTCATTACAAATGTCCCTGCTCCATATCTCAAAAATATGATTGGAGCGGATTTTTCTTTACCTGTAAATTCTTGGATTATACGAGGTGAAATGGCGTATAATATCACCAATGATTACAAAGACAAAATGTATGTTCCAAATCCTGAATTGAGCTATGTTGCTGGATTGGAACGTAATTTCAACGGATTCAATACTATTCTTCAATATGTTGGAAAATATACCCTCGATTTTACTGAACTAAGCGAGCCTTCTTTACCTAATCCGAATGATCCGGTGGACCAGATGCGATATGCCAATGAACTTATTTATTATGAATCGGAATTGTTTAACCGAAAACAATTTTATCAGCAACAAGAAACAAATCATGCTTTGGTACTTACAATCAGCAAACCATTTGCCTACGATACATGGAATGTGGAATTGACCACTTACTACAATTTTACTTCGCAAGAGTACATGCTTCGCCCTAAAATAAGCTGGAATATTAGCGATGCACTTACAGCAAGTACCGGATTCTCAAATATGGACGGACCCGAAAAAGAAATATTCGATTATGCCGGACCTGTTTTAAACGGTGCCTTTTTAGAACTAAAGATCAACTTTTAAAAAACGTTATTTATGAAAGAAATTAAGGCAATTAAATACAGATGGTTAATAAATATTTCAACTATTGTACTGGTTGGTTTAGCAATAATTCCTTTGCTAAAGACCAAAACCAATTCTGACTTGGAGTCCTACCTGCCTGAAAAAATGCCGTCACGGATTAACAACGTAAAAATAGAAGAAGTTTTTGGGAAGGATGATCCAACAATTATCCTTTTTGAATGTGAGGATGTTTTAAACGATTCTACTTTGAAAAGAATTCAATCACTGAGTAAGGAATTTAACCGGATGGATGAATTCGATATGGTACTGTCTTTGTTTGATGCAAAAAACATTAAAGGTGAATATGGTGCAATGGTCGTTGATCCGGTTGTTAAGCGTATCCCCAAATCAGAAAACAGGAAAGAGAGATTACGTAATGAAATTCGGGATAATAATCTGGTTTATAAACTAATTGTATCGGAAGATTTTCGTTACACCTGTATTATTCTGAATTCTTCGGGAGAAGCCTCAGATGAAGTTTTAATGGGATTAATTAACGAACAACTGGAAGCCTATCCCGGCAATGAAAAAGTTACACTTTTTGGTTTACCCTATTTAAGAGCAGAAGCCAATGAAAAAATTACTAGGGATATGATGATACTCCTGCCCATCGGATTATTAATTATGTTTCTGTTTCTTATCCTGTCGTTCAAACAAAAGCGTGGAGCAATGCTGCCATTTATGGTCGTTATGTTTTCCATTGTTTTTGCAATGGCTGTAATTCCTGTTTTAGGCTGGGAAATGAGTATAATAGGTATTCTTGTCCCGATAATGATGATTGCCATAGCAAATAATTATGGCGTACATTTCGTTACACGATTTCAGGAACTAAGGGCTGAAAACCCGGAGTTGCCGATCAGACAGGTGGTATCAGAAACTACCACATACCTAAAAAAACCAATCATACTTACCGGTTTAACGACCATAGTGGGAGTTAGTGGTTTAATTACGCATATTATGCTTCCTGCCAAACAAATGGGAATAGCATCGGCTATTGGAATTGCCTTTGCCCTTATTCTGAGTCTAAGCTTAATTCCTGCAGTTATGGTTATGCTTCCTAAAGGTAAAATTGTTAAACATTCGTTGGGTAGGGAAACTTCTTTTTTGAATAGGATATTATCTGAAATTGCAAAAGTTACCACTTCCAGGCCAAGAATGGTTATCTACTTTTTTGTTACTTTTTTAATCCTTTCTGCCTTTGGTTTAACGAGGTTTCGCTTAGCAGCAGATAACAATAAAATTTTTCCTGATGACCATCCGTATAATCAAACGCTTGTTGTTGCAGACCGCGAATTTGGCGGAACAAAAACGATAAATGTGTTTTTTGACGGAGACATAAAAGATCCGGGCTTACTTAAAAATATGGACAGGTATGAGCATGAACTGGAAAAAATTCCTGAAGTTGGAAACGTGAATTCTATTGCTACGATAATTCGCATAATGAGCAAAGCGATTAATGATCCCCAGGATGAAGCATATGACAAAATACCAGATTCGCGTGAGGCTGTTGCACAGTATCTCGAGCTTTATTCTATGAGTGGCGATCCTGAAGATTTTGAAGACTTTGTGGATTTTGATTATACCAAAGCTTTGTTAACGGTTCAATACAGGGCCGACGACATGGTAACAATTAATAAGGTGGAGAATGCTGTAAGGAATTTAACAAAAAACGATGACAATGTTAAAATCGTTGGTGGCTATAGTCTGATAGATAAAGAACTGAGTAAAGCTGTTGCAACAGGTCAGGTAAATTCCCTGCTATTTGCTTTTATTGCCATAGCCATTTTACTGATAATTATTTTCAGAAGTTTTAACGCTGGAATAATTGGCAGTATTCCATTGGTGTTTACGGTGCTTTCAATGTTTGGAATAATGGGGTGGCTAGGCATAGAACTTAATATTGCTACAGCATTATTGTCTTCCATTTCAATTGGTTTAGGGGTAGATTATTCTATCCATCTTTTTTGGCGCTTAAAAAAGGAATTGAAAGAAGGCAGCAATTATGAAGAAGCGGTTCGTATAAGTTTAAAAACCATCGGACGGGGAATTACCATTAACGCATTTTCGGTAATCATAGGTTTTTCGGTATTGTTTCTTTCGTCCTTCCCGTACATTCAGTCATTTGCATTTTTAATTATTGCTTCGCTTTTTCTGTGCTTAATTGGGGCAATAATTCTGGTGCCGGCAATCTGCGTACTTTTTTTACCAAAATTTCTAAAGAATTAATTACGAATGTGTCTGCCAACAGGCAGACTTTAAAATATATAACAATGAAAAATATTGGAAAAATTCAAATTGTGCTTTTAATAAGCTGCTTTATCAGTATCAACGCTTTCTCACAAACAGCACGTGAAATCTCAGAAAAAGCATCTGATGCCATTGATTTTAAATCGATGGAAATGGCATCAACCCTGAAAATATTGGATGGAAAAGGAAGAGAACGCGTACGACAAATAGTTACAGCGTCAAAAGAATTTGACGGAGTAATAAAGACAATATTAAAATTTACTGCTCCTGCCGATGTTAAAGGAACTGCCATGCTTATCTACGACAATAAGAATACTGATGATGATATGTGGATTTACCTGCCTGCACTAAGAAAAACAAGAAGAATTGTGAGTAGCGAAAAAGGCAAAAGTTTTATGGGATCTGAATTTACTAATGCCGATATGGGAAGACCAAACCTGGATAACTTTGAATACAAAATCTTAAAGGAAGAAGAATATGACGGCAAACAATGCTGGGTTATAGAATCTGCCTGTAAGAATGAAGATATTGAAGATGAAAATGGTTTTTCACGCCAGGTATCGTGGATAGAAAAAAGTACCTATTTGTGCCATAAAATAGAATCCTACGATTTTGATAACGAATTACTAAGAGTTCATCTTATCAGGGATTACAGGAAACAATCCAGTGGAGGTTACTTTGCTTTTTACATGGAAAAAGAGAATATCCAAAACGGAAGAAAATCGATCATGACCATTGATAAATTTCAGGAAGGAAGTTCGATGCCCGAAAGTGCCTTTTCTCCCAATATGCTTGACAAATAGAAATATTAACATGGCATTTATTCTTTTATAATAATCCAAAAAATATCAAATTCCTAAGTTAGCCATGAAAGTATCTTTGCTACTTATTTTAATGTTGGCAAATAGTTTTATTTATGCGCAGGAAATTCCGCTTTTGTACGAAATTTCAAACCTGAATAATTCAAAAGGAAATATTGTTGTAAGAGTTTTTAATGACCAGGAAGGATTTGAAAAGGATATTCCATACAAAGAAAAAATTATTTCGAAACAGGAAAACTATATGAATGGAGTCGTAAAGGCCAAAATGTTTTTACCAAAAGGAACCTATGGTATCGCTGTTGTGGACGATGAAAATAACAATTACGACATGGATTATAATCTGCTTGGTATGCCAAAAGAAGGATTTGGATTTTCTGAATATTTTCATTCCGGATTAAAAAGGCCTCGTTTCTCCGATTTTTCTTTCCGGTTTAATGAAAATACAGGTGTAATAAAGATTCGACTAAAGTATATGTAATGAGCACGAGAAATCACATCCTCTTTGCGATGTTTAACTAAAAACAGGAAATGATAATACTTCTTATAAGTTACACGTGGCTGAAAGCCGGATAAATTTCCGTTTTTTTAATTATTTGATATTGAATATTTTAACGTAAGATATTTCTTTGCCCTTGTAATTCTTTCGAAGCTGTTTCTGTTTGTTTCAGGTAATCTGAAATTGGAAACCTGAAATACAAAAATTATATGTTTGTTTAAAAATCCTTTTTGGGCAATAGCAGATTAAAATCGTAACTTTTTTCCCTAACAACTTTTCCGTTTAATTTCTAAAAAAACAATAACGGAATTTATATAATCAAGCTACTTGATTTTTAATTGGTTTAGTTTCCTTTGCAATAGTTGATTAAAAAACTGTTTTCCTCATATTAAAATGTGTTGGAATTTCCATCAATTCCCTTAAGGTCGTGGTATACACGAAGTTTGGCTACATCGCGCAGGTAATTTATTTCCTGTACTTCTATACGTTTAACTTTAATTCCGGTACGTTGCTGAATATCGTTGTACAACTTTTCTTTTTTCTGAATGTTAATATTTTCAATGTTTTCGTAGCTTATTACCAGACAGATTTCCTGTTTTAACATAAGGATCTTCTCTAAAATCCACATTAGTGCCACAATAATTGTATTTGTGAAAATTAGTTCAGTGTAACTTACTTTTTTATTCGAAAGTGCATTAACTACTGAAATTCCGATGATGACAAAAAGGTAAGTCATTTCTTTAATAGGGATGGGGTCGGTGCGGTATCGGATTATACCGAAAATGGCAAACAGTCCAAGTGCGAAACCCAGCTCGAGCTTTACACTTTCGAGTAAAAAGCACATTACGAAAATAGTGATGCTTATTGCAAAGTAGCTGAAATAGAAGTCCTTACGATTGCTGTTTTTTGAATAGATAAAATTTACTACGATAAATATTACTAACAGGTTTAATGCCAAACGAACCAGTAATTCTGTAAAATCTTCGGGGTTAAAAACCTTTATGTCGAATAGCCTAAGCGGTTCGCTTATTATTGTATCTTTTAATTGTTCCATTGTTGTTTCTGTTGGTATTTGAAAATGATTTTTGAGCCAAATCCTCATAGTTAATGTTTCCGTTGTATTGTTTATTTAGCTTTATCAATTTGGCTTTAAAAAGATTGTATTTTAAATCGGGCTCCAAAAGTGCACGGCCAATACAGTATTTACTAAAACCCTGTTTCTTAATCCGTTTGTCTTTCAGGGCTTTTGCCAGTGGCGATTGCATATTGGCTCTTTCTTGTTTTAATTCAATTATGACCAGGTTCCCGACTTTAACTTTTTGTATCTCAGAGAAAAAAGAAAGGTTGAGGTCGATGGTGCAACGTTCTTTAAAATCTTTTTGAACGAGTGTTATTCTTTTAAAACGGTTTCCGTTCTTACTGGGTAAGCTATAATTCGATAAGTGAAATTCGAAAGCCAAGTACTTATTTAAAAATTCCAGCTCTTTCAGTGTAAAACCAGTCTCAGTATTTTCGGTTTGAAACCTTAATTTGCTTGTTTTACCTTTGTTGTTTTTCTTTTTTATTTCCAGAAATCCAATCCCGGAATTAACATATTCTCTTTTCCTGATTTTTAAACGATTCAATTTGCCGTTATGATGTTCGGTGTAAAAACTATTGTTCCTGGTGTCGAAATATGTGGTGATGTAGGTTTGAAGTATTTCTCCTTTAACAGACATAACGAAATAATCGTTTTTTATGGCTTCAAGAATCTCTAAAAGTTGTTGAACCGGAAGCTGGTATTTCGAATCGAATCGGTTCAGCAATTTAACTGCATTCATTTCACCAATCGAAATGGTTTCGAATTGTTTTATACTATCTCTAACAGCATTCATTCTTTTTAATTTATTTGAATTCCTGTAATGGTTTTCGAAAGCGAGAAACTGGTTTGTTTTGTTCCTGCAGTGTAGGTTTCATCAGTATAGTAGCCGCTGAACGACGAGCCGGTTACACTTCCTCCGGTGTAAAGATTGTATTCTATACCTTGTTTTAAATCAGGCGAACAATAAAGAAAAGCCGAGTAATTTTTTTCCGGTTTTATGGTACAAAGTGCATCGCCGTCGCTGGTTTGAATATGGCAAAGCGAACCTGCTGATTGGGTATTGCTGAATCCAAAGGCCACACAGTTTTGTGTTGAAGAAGATCCTGGAGCCTGGAACATACCTGAACTTCCAGCAGCAATTAAAGTGCCTCCATTTTGTATAAATGTTTGGTCGTAGTCAAGAATTCCGTTCCCGTTTCCTGTTGGGCCATGAATTATAATTATTCCATCGGTAACTTCTACCGAGCCATTGGCATCAATACCGTCGCCCTGGGCATTAATTGCCAGTTTTTCAGGTTTAAGATATATGGTGTAATTTGCTGATGAAGTTGTACCTCCCCAACCTCCTCCGGGGCCACCATGTCCTCCCATCATATCACCGTCTCCGGCCAGGTTTATGCCGTCGTCGCTGGCAACCAGCTGAAAATTACCACCGTAGATATACATATTGCCTGTACCGCACTCAATTGCTTCGTAAGATTTTGTTACAGTAAAATCACCATCATTAATTACTAAATCGTAATCCGTATGAATTCCGTCATCATTAGCCGAAATGGTAAATGTACCTCCGTTAATTGCAAGAGTCTGATCCGAATGAATGGCATCCTCAGTAGTTTCAATGATGAAATTTCCGCTGTTGATAATTGTATTTATTCCTGATTTTATTGCTTTTGAGGAGACACCGTTCGTATTGGTTACCGTTCCGGAAGTAATCAGGTTGTAATCTCCATCCTCAATAAGAACATCAGTGCAGGCAGAAATGGCATCTCCTTTTGCAGAAATGTTAAAATCGCCCGTCAGAATTTTGATATAACCCCTGGTTTCATCTTCATCGTTATCCGACTTAAAACCATCACCTCCTGAATCAATTGTAAAATTTCCTTTTTTAATTATCAGATAATCCTTCCCCCTAATGCCTTCATCAATTGACGTTATGTTCATTTTTCCACAATCTACAATCAGGCCGTCTTTGCAATTTATAGCATCGTTAAAATTTGCATTAATGTATAATTCCCCTTCTCCATAAACAGTAAGATTGGTTTTACTGAAAAGGGCAGCATTTGGTTCTTCTTTTTCAGTATTGTCGTATTGGTAGGAATTGCCGTCGGTGATTGTGTTTTTGGTATCCTTGTTAAGGACAACAATAACTTTTTCGGCACTTTTAATTGTAATTGGAGCACTGCTCTCATTGGTAATTTCCACATTGTTTAAAAGTAAACGAACAAGGTCGTTTTCTGTGGCCTCAACTATTACCCGACCATTTGTTAAAGTGCCGTTTAATTGGTAGGTACCGCCTGCCGAAATGTTCAATATACTTCCAGTCGCACTTGCACCATCACAATTTTCAGAAATTGAATTTCCATTGAAAACTATTTCATTAACCTCGGAATTGTTCCAATCGTAATCTCCTGTTGCTTCATGCGCTTCATAATTATTTAAATCGGCATCGCTTGTAGCTTGTTCATTGTCAGGAGACTCCGTAGAAACGTTATTTTCTTCTTCCAAACTATCTGAATTAATATCGCATCCTCCAATACAAAACAGGCACAGTAATCCTGCTAAAAATTCTAATTTTCTCATTTCCATCAGCTTTAATTAATAATTCAATATTAGCTTACTGGTTATTTATTTGAAACTGAAATTGAAGTACAGGGACATTTTATCGACAAACTGGAATTTTTTATCGCTTATATTCCTGCCGGGAAAAGATATTATAAAACAATTACTGATTTGGTAACCCCGTTTTTCTTATTTCTATAAAAAATGATTTTTTAAATATTCCTGAAATGCTGTTTTGTACTGTTCACTTACAGGTATGTAAACCTTTCCAAATACGATTCTACTTCTTTCAATGGTGTCAATTTTATCAAGATTTACGATGAAGGAACGATGTACCCGCATAAAATTTGATATAGGAAGTTTTGTTTCGAGGGCTTTTAACGAACTTAATGATAGAATTGGTTTTGACTGGTGCTGAAGAAATACTTTTATATAATCCTTGAGTCCTTCAATATAAAGAATATCGTTGAAGTTAATTCTTCTGATTTTATATTCTGATTTCAGGAAAAGAAAATTGTTATTCGTTTCAATTGTATCAGGTTCTTTTTCAGCTTTTTCATATCCGATTAATTTTTTTGCTTTTTCGGCTGCTTTTAAAAAATCTTCATAAGCGAAAGGTTTCAACAGGTAATCAATTGCATCGAGTTTAAAACCTTCAAGTGCATAGCGTTCATAAGCAGTGGTAAAGATAATTTTAGGCCGGTTTGTAAGAATTTTAGCAAATTCCACGCCATTTAAATCGGGCATGTGAATATCCAGAAAAATCAGGTCAATATCAGTTTCGCTCAGAAACTCCATGGCGTCAATCGGATTATCAAAACTCCCGGTTAAATCAAGGTCAGGTGTTTTTTCAATGTAACCACAAACAAGTTGTAAAGCGAGTGGCTCATCATCAATGGCTATTGTCCTTATCATTTGTTTGGTTTTAATTCAATTTCCAGTGAAACGGTAAAAACTTCACCTGTTTCGTCTATTTTTAATACATGTTTCCCCGGGAATATCAGGTTTAAACGTTTTTTTACATTTTCTAATCCAATTCCGGAGTATTTTTGTGGCGTTTCATAATTCCTGTTTTTCACCTGGCTGTTAATACAATGGAAAAAAACCTTGTTTTTTTCGCTCTGCATATAAATTTTTATGAACGATTTTTCGCGGTAACTGATTCCGTATTTAAAAGCGTTTTCAATAAAAGGTATAAATAGCAGGGGTGGAATGTGATAATCCAGTCCTATTTTCGGAAAACTGGTTTCAACCTTTACCTTCTTCGACAAACGTAATTTCATCAAATCAATGTAATGTTTCATAAATTCAATTTCCTGTTCCAAATGTGTTTCACCTTCTTCCGATTCGTATAACAGGTATCGCATCAACTTCGAAAGTTTTAGAATGGAATTCTGGGCATCCTTTGTACTGATTTCAACCAATGAATAAATGTTATTTAAGGTATTGAAAAAGAAATGCGGGCTTATTTGATTTTTCAGAAATGCAAGTTCAGATTTTACTTTTTCCCGTTCAAGTTCGCGATGACGTTTTTCTGAAGCTGCATGATCCTGAATAAGCTTGAGCCCCAACGAAAATCCCGTTACAATAAAAGAAATCAGAAGAAAGAAATATGCTTCAAGCTGTTGCTTTGGGGGAGGATTGGACATTTCCGGGGGTTTCTTTTTTGGGCTAAAATCAGGCCTTTCACTAAAAACAGGTTCAGGCATGGGTTTGTCGATACTTCCATGCTTTAACAAATCATCCAGGTATGAATTCAATAAAAATAATAGAACGATAACAACAACAACCAATGCCAGGTACCATAGCCTTTTCCCGTTTAAATAAAAGCGTGGAATCAACCATAAGTAATTGATGTAAAACAGTATACCATAAATGATTATGTTGGCAAAAAACGACCATGGGATAAAATGGTTTTCACCCCAATACCGGTTAATCACAAATTGTGGCAGGATTATGAAAATAAGCCATGCCGAAACATGTAAAACAATATGAACATTTTTGTTTTCTATTGAAAAGTCTTTTTTCAAATTGTAGTAGTTATTTTCCAAAACTTGTTATTCATCAAAATTAATGAAGAATTTTGTAAAGTTAACCGTGGATATTTTTGAATAATAGTTTAATAGAAGAACAACGATATTTTATAGATAAAATAGATTTTTTTAAGTTCCAAAATCAGAGTGTAAAAATCGACCAGTTTTAATTTTAGTTTTTCTTTTTTATACTATCTTTCTTGTTATTAATCTGACGTATGATGAAACTATCAAATTTTGTTTTATTGCTTTTAGTATTGAATTTCCTGTCTTGTTCAAATGAAAAACAAGAGGCTGAAGCAAAACATGCTGAATACCCGATTACAGGCGTACCTTTCAGCAAGGTTAAGGTAAACGATAATTTCTGGTTGCCAAAAATTGAAACCAACCGAACGGCTACCATCCCGGCATCGTTTCAAAAATGTGAGGAAATGGGACGGTTGGAAAATTTCCTGATTGCTGGAGGAAAAATGGAAGGCATTGTACGAGGCGACATGCCTTTTGATGATACTGACGTTTATAAAATTATTGAAGGTGCCTCGTATTCCATGACCACCATTCCCGATCCAAAACTGGATGCTTATGTTGATTCGTTAATCGAAATTATCGCAATCGGTCAGGAGGAAGATGGTTACCTTACCACCTGGAAAACCATCGATCCGACTCATTCTCCGGCTCACTGGTGTCCTCCGGGAGAACGCTGGGAGGGTCTCGTTTGCAGTCACGAATTATATAATGCAGGACATATGTTTGAAGCAGCTACAGCCCATTACCTGGCAACAGGGAAAACAAATTTTTTGGACATTGCCACCAAAAATGCGGATTTGCTGCTTTCTGTTTTTGGACCCGGTAAAAATCCTGAAGTTCCCGGACATCAAATCGTAGAGACCGGTTTGATAAAACTTTACCTGGTTACCGAAAAGCAGGAATACCTCGATTTGGCAAAACATTTCCTTGATGGAAGAGGAGACAGTACCAAACGGGAAATCTGGGGGCCATATAACCAGGATCACAAACCGGTAATTCAACAGGAAGAAGCAGTTGGCCATGCCGTACGTGCTGCCTATATGTATGCCGGAATGACTGATATTGCAGCATTGTACAACGATGAGGCCTATACAATTGCGGTGAATAACATCTGGGATAATGTGGTTAATAAAAAAATGTATATCACCGGGGGAATCGGTTCCCTGCACGATGGCGAAGCCTTTGGAGAAAATTATGAATTGCCCAACCTGACGTCCTACAACGAAACCTGTGCTGCCATTGCTAACGTGTACTGGAATTACCGAATGTTTTTATTGCACGGTGATTCAAAATATATCGATGTTTTGGAGCGAAGTCTCTACAACGGTGTAATTTCAGGAGTTTCACTAGATGGTACGAATTTCTTTTACCCGAATCCTTTGTCATGCGATATGCATTATCATTTTAACAGGGGCCATCTCGAACGTCAGCCCTGGTTCGATTGTTCTTGTTGCCCCAGTAATTTATGTCGTTTTATGCCGTCGGTTCCCGGGTATATTTATGCTCAAAATGACAATGAAATTTATGTCAATTTGTTTGTGCAAAGTTCAACAAAAACAAAGCTTTCTGAAACTGACGTAAATGTGATGCAGGAAACAAATTATCCCTGGGATGAAACAGTGCTTATAAAAATTTCTCCGGAAGAAAAATCAAAATTTACCGTGCGGGTTCGAATTCCCGGATGGGCACAAAATCAACCCTTGCCTGGCGATTTGTATTCTTATTCAAATACTGTTGGAAGAAAAGCTGAAATTTTGGTTAATGGTAAAAAAATCAATTTTGAAATAAATAATGGATATGCTGTATTAACCCGCGAATGGAGTGTTGGCGATGAGATTAGATTGACCCTTCCAATGGAAGTCAGAAAGGTTACTGCAAGCAAACTCGTGGAAGACAACCATGGTAAAGTTTCACTGGAACGTGGACCTCTTGTTTATTGTGTTGAAGAAAAAGACAATCCCGAAATCGAAAGTATTGTGGTTTCAAATGAAACGCAGTTTTCAAATCATTTTAAGAATGATATGTTAAGTGGAATTGAGATTATTGAGGCCAAAGGCAAATCAATGGGTGAAACCTTTACTGCCATTCCGTATTTTGTATGGAACAACCGGGGTGCGAATAAAATGGATGTTTGGTTAAAAGAAAATTAGTTTACAGAATTTTTCTGATGGTACAAGGATGCCATCCGTAAATTGACGGATGGCATCCTTATTTAGCATTCAAATTGATTTTAAGCCAAAAAACTCTCCAGCATCCAAACCTGTTTTTCGGTGTGACCAATCCATTCACTGATCATGCCAACGGTTCCTTCATCTTCATTTTCGCCGGCAACTTTTAATATTTCAGCAAAACTGTTTAAAAAATACCGTTGACTTTCCAATACATTTTTTACACCTTCTTTACCATCCGAAACATTGGCTACCTGCGGTAACTTTGCAGTTTTTAAATAATCGCCAAAAGTGTGCAAAGGTTGTCCTCCCAACATTAAAATACGTTCTGCGATTTCATCCACTACTTCAGCCGCCTGATTATAGTACTCTTCAAATTTTTCATGCAGGGCAAAAAACAGTTGTCCTTTTACATTCCAGTGTAATCCTCGCAAATTCTGATAATGAATTTGATAATCAGCCAATAACTGATTCAATTTCTCTACTGTGTTTACATTTTGTGTTTTCATGATATTCAATTATTAAGATTTAATTTTCTTACAACAAATATAGAATAAGGCATATTTATTATATTTATGGCTATATTAATATTGCTTATATATGAATCTTGCACAATTAGAATATCTCAGGGAACTATACAATTACGGTTCCTTCTCAGATGCAGCAAATAAACTTGGAATTACGCAGCCCGCGTTAAGTTTACAAATTCAGAAATTGGAGGAAGAGCTGGATTATCACCTTATCGATCGTTCCAAACGACCCTTTCAATTTACAAATGAGGGGATAATGTTTTACGAAAAAACTGTGGACATTTTACAGCAGGTAGAGCAATTAAAACAAATATCTGTTGAAATTGGGGAAGAGATAAAAGGCAATTTAAAGATTGGAATCATTCCAACTGTTGCACCCTATTTGGTTCCTTTGTTTATTCAACAACTGAAAAAACAGTTTCCCGGCTTAATCCTTGAAGTTAGTGAAATAAAAACCGGAAAAATTGTTTCGGAAATTAAAATGGGAAACATCGATTGTGGAATTGTCTCCACACCCATTTCATTTGCCAACCTGAATTTTATACCGCTGTTTTATGAGCGGTTTTTTGCCTATGTCTCCGTCAAAAATGAGTTAATTAGCAATGAAAAGATAGAAATCAGCAAAATTGAGGAATCAGAAGTCTGGTATTTGAATGAAGGGAATTGTTTCCAAAATCAGGTCAATTCGGTGTGTCAGATTCAACAAAACTCTGAGAATAAAAAAAATTTGGATTACAACACTGATTCGATTGAATCTTTACGAAGAATTGTTGAAAACGAAAATGGATTAACCTTTATTCCTGAACTGGCAACCATAAATATCCCGGTTGAACAGGAGGAATTAATCAAAGAATTTAACGGCGATCCTCCGGTCAGGGAAATAAGTATTGTAACTGCCAAAAAATATGCAAAAGTCCGGCAGGTTAAAGCTTTAAAGCAGGTTATTCAGCAAAGTATTCCCAAAAGAATGATAGAGAAACCAAAGAGCTGGATTGTGGATACAAGAATTTGATTTTAACAAAAAAAAGATACCATCTTTGATTCTGTTAACAGAGAGAGATATCATCTTTAATTCACAGTTTGCTTGCGATTTCTTTCACAAAAGTATAAAAATGGTTGATTTAAATTCCGATTTTTTGTAACTTACATCGTTCTTAAAAGAGAATAATTCTCATTTAATATAAGTTCTAATATAATTTCTTAAAACAGTTAAATTCAAACTTATAAATTCGTCAAATTATGGAAAATCATTCAGAAAATGTAAGTAAATGCCCTGTGACCGGAGCAGTAGGAAAACACGTTCATGGTGGTGGAGGAACAAGAAACCGTGATTGGTGGCCCAATCAATTAAAGCTAAACATTCTTCGTCAGCATTCTTCATTATCCAATCCAATGGGTAAGGATTTTGATTATGCCAAAGAATTCAAAAGTCTCGATTATGCGGGTATAAAAAAAGACCTGCATGCGTTAATGACCGATTCTCAGGAATGGTGGCCTGCAGATTTTGGTCATTATGGACCTTTGTTTATTCGTATGGCATGGCACAGTGCTGGAACCTATCGTACGGGGGATGGAAGAGGAGGTGCAGGTGCCGGACAACAACGTTTTGCACCTTTAAACAGTTGGCCTGACAATGCCAACCTCGATAAAGCCCGCAGGTTACTTTGGCCAATCAAACAAAAATATGGTAAAAAAATATCGTGGGCCGACCTTATGATTCTGGCCGGAAATGTGGCTTTGGAATCGATGGGATTTAAAACATTTGGTTTTGGTGGCGGACGGGCCGATGTTTGGGAACCTGAAGAAGATGTGTATTGGGGATCGGAAACTGAATGGCTGGA
>CAJXZG010000015.1 GCA_913063265.1 uncultured Prolixibacteraceae bacterium
TTTGGTAAATGGCACGAAACAGCCGCCTGGGAAACCAGTGTTTCAGGACCGTTTGACCGATGGCCAACGCATCAGGGATTTGATAAGTTTTATGGATTTATTGGTGGGGAAACCGATCAGTGGGCACCATTGATTTATGATGGAGTCAAAAAAGTAAATCCTCCGAAGATGGAGAACTATCATTTTACTACCGATATGACCAACCAGGCGATTAACTGGGTAAAAGCACAGCAATCGATGACACCAGACAAGCCTTTTTTCGTGTATTATGCCACAGGAGCTGTTCATGCACCACATCATGTTTCAAAAGAATGGTCGGACAAATACAAAGGAAAATATGATAAAGGCTGGGATGCCGTCAGGAATGAAACCATGGCTAAGCAAAAGCAAATGGGAATTATTCCTGCCGATACAAAACTGCCGGAAAAGCCGGAAGATATTAAAGACTGGGATAATCTATCGGACGATGAAAAGAAATTATTTGCAAGGCAAGCTGAGGTTTTTTCAGGATTTATGGAGATGACGGATGTGGAAGTAGGACGTTTATTTGATGCCATTGATGAAATCGGTGAACTGGACAACACACTGTTCATCTACATAGCCGGTGATAATGGTACAAGTGCAGAAGGTGGCATGGTAGGTATGTATAACGAAATGACCTATTTCAACGCCGTATCTGAGAAAGTCGAGGATCTGTTACCCCTGATGGATGATTGGGGTCTTCCAAATACTTTTCCTCATATGGCAGCGGGTTGGGCTGTTGCTTTCGACTCTCCTTTTAAATGGACCAAACAGGTTTGTTCCGATTTTGGTGGTACCAGGAATGGTATGATTATACACTATCCTGACGGTATTGATGAGAAAAAAGGAATACGTACCCAGTTTACGCATGCCATTGACATTGCTCCTACCGTACTGGAGGTTGCCGGACTGCCGGAACCAAAAGTTGTAAATGGAGTACCGCAAATTCCTATAGAAGGAACCAGCATGGCTTACAGCTTTAACGATGCGGATGCTGCTGAGCAGCATACGATTCAGTACTTTGAAATGTTTGGTAACAGGGCCATTTACAACAACGGATGGTTTGCACGTGCTATTCACAGGGCACCATGGCAGGTGACCAATCTTCCGCCATTAGAAGATGATGTCTGGGAATTGTACAATGCGAAAGAAGATTTTAGTTTAACCAATAACCTGGCAGAAAAATATCCGGAGAAACTGAAAGAAATGGAAAGTCTTTTTATGTGGCAGGCAGAAAAGTACCATGTTTTGCCTATTGATGACAGGGTCATCGAAAGAACCAATGCGGCTATTGCCGGCCGGCCTGATATTATGGGGGGAAGGACTTCTCTTACGCTTTACCCTGGTATGGAAGGAATGCTGGAGAATTCATTTATCAATATCAAGAACCGTTCATTTTCCGTTACCGCTGATGTTGTTATTCCCGATAAAGGAGCCAATGGAGTAATCCTTGCCCAGGGAGGCCGCTTTGGTGGTTGGTCTGTTTATATGAAAGATGAAAAGCCGGCATTTATTTACAACTTCCTTGGACTTGAACAATTCGTGATTTCATCTAATTCAAAACTACAGGCAGGAGAAGTAAATCTTAAGTTCGATTTTGTATATGACGGAGACGGACTGGGTAAAGGTGGAGATTTAACCATCTACGTAGATGATAAATCTGTGGCATCAGGAAGGATTGAAAGAACTCAACCCAATTTGTTTTCAGCCGATGAAACCGCGGATGTTGGACTAGATAACCAAACCCCTGTGGCAGTAACCGAAGACATAGGTTATGGACCGGAAGAAACCAAATTTACCGGAATTATTGACAAAATTGTTGTCGAATTAAAGTAACATTTTCTATTATAACAAATATTATCGGCTCTGTGGGGATACAATTTTATAGCTTGGTTGGTGTGTAGTATTGTTGCGTACAAACATAGTCCGCAATTAAAATGATAAAAATATTTAGTCGGTTAAATATATTTCCTATTACCTGCATGCAATACTGAAGATAGAAAAAGGATAAATTTCAAATCAGATTCAAAAAAAAAACAGGCATTATTTGTTTTGCACAGTAAATCATATGACTAAGCAATTATAATATTTTAAGATTTGATTTGACATAAAAAATCAACTACTTTTAAGGATTACAAATAAATGTAGTTCGATGAAACGTATTTTCCTTTTTGTGTTTTTATTAGGTTCGCTATCTTGCTTTAGCCAGCCTGAAACCCCCATTGAGGTAGTTGATTTAATCAAAAAGAATGTTACCTGCAGTTGGGCAGACAAAACCGTTGACACTTTTAAAGCAGGAGATCCGGAGACTCCATTAAAAGGAATTGCTGTTTGTATGTTTGCCGATATGGCAACCTTAAAGGAAGCAGTTCAACAAAAATGCAATTTTATCATTACACACGAACCCGTATTTTATAATCATTTAGACGAAACAAAGGCTTTTGATAATGATACCGTTTATCAGGAAAAAATGGAATTTATAGACAAACACGACCTTGTGATTTTTCGTTTTCATGACCATATTCACCGTACCGAGCCCGATGGTATTTATGAGGGAATGTTAACCAAACTGGATTGGAAAAAGTATGCATTAAATGGCTCACATTTTCTGTTTGAATTTAAGCAAACCAGGTTGTCCGATTTTTCAAAAGAAATAAAAGAAAAACTTGGTTTGGAAACGGTACGAATTATAGGTGATCCAAAAATGATATTTACTAAAGTAGGATTGGCGGTCGGAGCCCCGGGTGGTCAAAGTCACATCAGAATGCTTCAAAATCCCAGGGTAGAAGTTTTGGTTGCCGGTGAAGCCCCTGAATGGGAAACTTATTTATACGCCAACGATGCCGTTGAACAGGGTAAAAAGAAAGCTGTGATTTTTCTGGGACATATTAAATCGGAAGAAGCCGGCATGGAATATTGTGCAGATTGGTTAAAAAACTTTGTTCAAGGTGTACCGATTAAATTTATTGAAAACGAGGCTAATTTTACGGAACTTTGATCTGTAAAAGTTTTAGAGAAAAAGATAAGAAATATTTTATTGAAAAGATTCTTTCGCTACATTACATTTCGCTCAGAATGACAATGATTTAGGCTATTTCATGCTGTTGAGAGGTGGGGAGCTTAGCCTCATGATTTGGGGCTAAGCTCCCCACCTCTCAACAGCTCGCGCATCTTTAAGGCCCTGTCATTCCCAGTGTAACGAGGAATCTCTTTCAAATTAGCCAGAATGTTTTAATTGAAGCAATAAAATTCTAACATGACAAACTTTATCCAGGAAATACCGGAATTGTTTATCCAGTTTTTACTGACTGCAGTGTTTTCATTTTTAATCGGACTGGATCAGCGAAAACAACAATCGGAGAAAGAAGATCAACAAACCTTTGGTACCGACCGCACTTTTCTTTTTATTGGATTATTGGGTTTTGTTTTGCTTATTTCTCAACCTGAAAACCTGGTTCCGTATCTTGTCGGAGCCGCTATTATCAGTCTGTTTCTGGCAATTTTCTATTATCAGAAAATCAGATTTCAGAATAGCTACGGATTAACCACAGTTTTACTCGCTCTACTCACTTATGTAATACCATTAATTGTAATCACACAACCCAATTGGCTGACCATGTTATTTTTTGTTTTGGTATTGGTGTTGAGCGAATCAAAAAGTAAAATAAAAGGTTTTTCAAAAAAAATCGACCGTTCGGAATTTATTACCGTTGCAAAATTTATTCTTATCGTTGGTATTATTTTACCTGCTCTACCCGACAAACAAATTTTAACTTTTCTAAATCTTTCTCCATATAAAGTATGGCTTGCAGTGGTTGTTATATCAGGCATTTCATACTTAAGTTATATTTTAAGAAAATTTGTTTTCCCAAATGCCGGATTATTGTTAACCGGCGTTTTTGGCGGTTTATACAGCAGTACCGCAACCACAATAATCCTGTCGCGAAAAAGCAAAGAAACAGATTCAAACCCAAAAGAATATGCAGCCGCAATACTGATAGCAACATCAATGATGTTTTTAAGGATATTTATTCTGCTTTTTATTTTTAATCCGGAAGTCGGAAAAACCATAATCCACTGGTTTATATTAATGTTTATCCTTTCGTTGATAATCGCATTATATTATTCAGGAAGATTTAAAAAAGAAAAAAATAACGAAACTGCTGCCGTAAATATTCTGGAGGATAAAAATCCGCTTGAATTTAAAGTGGCAATTGTTTTTGCACTATTATATGTTTTGTTCTCCTTTATTACACAATTTACATTGGAAAATTTTGGGTCGAACGGATTAAATATCCTCTCATTTATTGTTGGAGTTACGGATATAGATCCATTCTTGCTGAATCTTTTTCAGGGAAAATACGAGGTTACAAAACTGCTTATTGGCATAGCCACTTTTCAGGCTATTTTAAGTAACAATATTCTGAAAATGTTATATGCTAAAGTAATTGGAGTAAATACAATGTGGAAATATATTTTCAGAGGATTTGCAATTATTATTGTGGTAAATCTGGCAGTAGTCCTTATTCTGCATTTTCTTTAAAAAAACATTCATAACTTTCATTTAATTCCTCCAGTTTTCGTCAATCCAATATTATATGATTTACTGATAAAAGCAGATATTATTTTTATAGTATGATTTAATTAATAATTCTGAATCTGCACAAACATGTTCGTTTGTTTCGGTTTTTTATTTTGTACATTTTTACAGTACCTAATTAAAACCTAACATTATGAAAAGGATTTTTCAATGTTTTTGGATACTGCTGTTTATTTTTTCTTCACATTTTTTATTGGGTCAGGATTCAATATCGGTAAAAAAGGAAAAGAAATACGCAAAATATATTGATGTACGTTTTGAAAACGGAGCCATGCTTGGCACATCAAAAGAAATTGGACAGCAACTGGTTGATGCATCATACTACAATGGTTTTGATATTCGTTTAGGTTTCAGGAAAACAGATCCTTATGATGTATACGGCAATGTTTATCGTCGTCCTTACCTGGGAGTCGGCTATTATCAATCAACTTTTCATAACGAAGCAGTAGGTTACCCAACCGCGATGTATTTTTTCCTGACTATGCCCTTTACTTTTGAAGAAAACAAAAAATTTAACTTAGCCTACACCGGAGCATTTGGTTTGTCGTATAACTTTAATCCTTACGACTCCATTGGGAATCCAACCAATATTTTTATTGGCTCTGTCAGAAACTGTTATGTACACCTCGGAATTGAAGCGAAATATAAATTTAACGAGAAATGGGCACTAAAAGGGACTTTTGGTTTTAAACATTTCTCAAATGGATCATTCAAACAACCAAACCTGGGCATTAACCTTTTCCCGTTAACCATTGCCGGAAGTTATAAGTTTGGAAAAACAGAAATCGACCATTATAAAAAACCAATTCCAAAGTATATCAAACACAACTTATACAACATTACTTTTTCCGCGGGAAGTAAAAATTACGAACACGGAGAACCCAACCATTTAAAAACTGCATTGGGTTTTAATTACCTGCGACAAATAAATTACAAATACCGTTTGGGGATTGGAACCGATATATTTTACTCGGCAGATGCTGAAGAAAGAAATACATCGGATGCTTCAAATTTCTCAAAATCCTTTTCTTTTGGAATTGTTGGTTCATGGGAATGGGTAGTTAGCCCCCGGGTTTATGTTCCGCTTGGTGTTGGGGTTTACCTGCACAGAAATGAGGAAAACAATGAAAAAGATCCGGTTTATTTACGTGCCGGAATCAGGACAAGAATTACTGAGCATTTTAATGCAGGAGTAACCATCAAAGCGCATAAGGGTGTGGCAGACTTTTTTGAGTGGACGCTGGCTTACACCATTCATCAAGACCCTAATAAATACTAAAATGGATGTCCTTTTATTTACCTAAATCGCAAATTGATTCTCTCGGAAAACCACGTCCCTGAGCAGGCTTTGTGAAAATAAATTTTATAAAGGATTGAACTTGCGACTTGAACCACCTTATTTTGCCCCCCTTTAATTCCCCAAAAAGGTGAAAATCCCTCTCCGCCAGTTGGCGGAAGGTATGGTGGGGTCAAACTTTCAAATTGAAACTTATAGTTCATATCATTTTCTATTTTCACACAGCCTATGAAAGGAGCAGAGACAATCCCTGTCTGCCGAACAGGCAGGAATTCGCTCCCTTCAGGGCAAAGGGTAAACGAATTGATATTCAGAAAAATCATTAATATTTCAGGTGTCAATACGGATATTCATTTATACCATTTGAAGGCCTAAATAATCGTCCTTGCCAGGTGTTTCTTTGTTCAAGGCGTTTTTCTACTTTTGCAACAAATTCAAAGTTTTTTAATCCCCATTTTGGTGCAATAAGTTGTTCTCTTGGAGCCTGGCTGATAAACCTTTCAATAATAATTTCCGGATTTAATAGTTCAAGATAATCGACCACCAATTCTGTGTATTCATCAACAGAAAAAATATTAAAATCTGCGGGATTGTTTTGAAATTGTTTTTCTAGCACAGTATTTTTATGAATTTGTAACTGGTGAAGTTTAAGGTTTTTTACCGGCAATTCTGAGATTACTTTTGCCTGCTCCAGCCAATCGTTTCTGTTTTCTCCCGGCAATCCTAAAATCATATGTGCGCAGTTATTTATTCCCCTGTTTGAGGTTTCATAAATTGCTTCAACTGAGTCATTAAAAGTATGCCCGCGATTAATTCTTTCCAGCGATTTATCTAAATGAGATTCCAGTCCAAATTCCACCATTATATAAACCTTTTTCTGAAGTTCCTGTAAATAATCCAGTATTTCAGACGATATACAATCCGGGCGTGTTGAAATTACCAGCCCAACAATTTTAGGATGTTCCAATGCCTGATTGTAGAGGTTTTTTAAATCATCCAATGGAGCATAAGTATTTGTATAAGCCTGAAAATATGCCAAATACTTCATCGAATTGTATTTCTTTGAAAAAAATGCTATACCCTGATCAATCTGCTGTATCACACTTTTTTCAAGGTTTGTATAAGAAGGTTTAAAGTTTTTATTGTCGCAATAAGTGCACCCTCCCCTGCCTTTTGTACCATCACGATTTGGGCATGTAAATCCGGCATCAACCGAAACTTTCTGAACCCGCTCAGAAAATCTCCTTTTAAAATAGGTTGAAAAATCGTTGTACCTCCTATGGTGTCCCCAAATAAAATCCATTTCTGCTCTTCAATTTTTAAAAATTTCAAAAGTAGGTAAAAATCTATGGTTCAGGAAATCACAATGCCCGTGTTGAAAAATATTGATAAATATTAATCAAACTGTATCAAAAAGATGTTTGGTTATATAAGAAGATTTATAATTTTAGTTACATCAAATAAAAGTACAGTTTATGTTCTCATCAAAAGACAAGAAACAGATTGAAAACCGTGGCAGCGAGTTACATACCGTTCTCGTACAGATTGAAAATTTTAAATCCGGATTTCCTTATTTGCAGTTAGCTGATGCTGCAACAGTTGGAAACGGAATAATAAAACTGGACAAAGCCGGATTGGAAAAGGCTATAAGTTTGTATGAAGAAAAGGTAACACATGGTGTGAGACCGTTAAAATTTGTTCCGGCATCGGGAGCTGCAAGCCGTATGTTTAAAGCCCTTTACGAAGCATTGGAAGCCATGGAAAAATCAGTTCCGGCAGAAAAGGTTTTAGAAAGCAATAAAGGTGCAAAACAATATATTGAGGGCCTTGAGAAATTTGCATTTTATACTGAGCTAAAAGAGGCTATAGAAAAAAATGGAAACAAAATGGATGAGAAGAACAAAATAGATTTCCTCTTAAACATTAACGGGTTAAACTATGGTTCTCTGCCGAAGGGTCTCTTAAAATTTCATAAATATCCGGAAGGAGAAAGAACTCCGTTTGAAGAACATCTGGTTGAAGGAGCAGCTTACGCAAGGGATAACAAAGGAAATGTAAAACTTTCATTTACGGTTTCACCGGAACATCAGCCGGGATTTGAGTTGTTATTGGAGCAAATTAAAGGGAAATATGAAGAAGAACTTGGTGTAAGTTTTAATGTGAGTTTTAGCCAGCAAAAACCGTCAACAGATACCATTGCAGTTGATTTAAATAACGAACCTTTCCGTGAAAAAGATGGAAGTTTGCTATTCAGGCCTGCAGGACACGGTGCATTAATTGAAAACCTTAATGATATAAATGCTGATATAATTTTTATAAAAAATATCGACAATGTTGTTCCTGACAGATTAAAAAAAGCAACAATTGATTATAAAAAAGCACTTGCCGGAGTTCTCTTAAAACAACAGGAAAAACTTTTCTTTTATCAAAAAGAGTTAAACGAAAAACATGCGGTTGCGTTGGATAGTGCTTTTTTAGCTGCAGCTTCCACATTTCTTGAGAATACATTAAATACCAAACCCGAAAAAAACCAGTACTACACCGAGAAAGATGAATTGTATCAGTACCTGAAGGAAAAATTCAACCGTCCGTTGAGGGTATGCGGAATGGTGAAAAATGAAGGAGAACCGGGTGGAGGGCCATTTTGGGCTAAAAACAGCGATGGAACAATTTCCTTACAGGTTGTGGAAAGTTCGCAAATCGATCCGGAAAGTGTACAGCAACAAAATATGGCAAAAAATGCAACGCATTTTAATCCGGTAGACTTGGTCTGTGCTGTTAAAAACTACAGAGGAGAGAAATATAATCTTATCAATTTTACTGATCCTGCAACCGGTTTTATATCACAAAAATCGAAAGACGGAAAGGATCTAAAAGCACAGGAATTGCCGGGTCTTTGGAACGGTGCTATGAGTAACTGGAATACACTTTTTGTAGAAGTACCAATTGAAACTTTTAATCCGGTAAAAACAGTGAACGATTTGCTTCGTGAACAACATCTTGGGTAGTTTTTTTGTATGTCGGCTGAATTACTAATTTTGCAAACTGAATTTTTGGTTTTATGAAGGAAGAAAGAGAAGATTTCAGGGATGAAGATATAATTGGAGCAGTAAACCGGTTCAAAAATTCTCTTATTTCAGGCAGAACAAAGTATTTCGATGTGGCAGAATTTGAAGGGATTGTCGAACAACTGCTTGAAGAAGGAGACTTACAAAGCTCTGAAATTGCAGCAAAACAGGGAATAAGAATTCACCCCAATGCAATTCCACTTCAACTTAAGTATGCACAGATTCTGATAAGTAAAGGAAGTTATGCAAAATCATTAAGTTATTTAAAAACAGCTGAACAGGTTGATTCTACCAATCCCGATGTTCATTTGTTAAAGGGATCGGCACAAATGATAATGGGTAATGAAACCGATGCCTTGTTATCATTCAGAACAGCAATAAAGTATGCCGGTGCAGATGTTGATGAAATCTTATACCAGATTGGTTCAGTTTATGGTCAAATAGGAAATTTCAGGAAAGCTGTTAAATATCTTGATAAAGCTGTTCAGGCAAATCCTAAAAATGAATCTGCTTTGTACGATTTAGGATTTTATTTCGACCAGGATAATCAGCTTCATAAAAGTATTGAGTTTTACAACAGATACCTTGATATCGATCCTTTTAATCAGTATGTATGGTTTAATCTGGGTTCGGTTTATAACAAAACAGAAAATCATAAGCAAGCTATCGAAGCATTTGAATTTGCCTATGCCCTAAATGATAAATTTTACATGGCATTATTTAATATTGGAAATGCCCTGGCAAATGCCGAAAAGTTTAATGAAGCAATTGAGAAATATCACGAATTTCTGGCTCACGAACCGGAAAATGATGAAGCCTATTGCTACATTGGCGAATGTTATCTGAATACAGAGGATTATTCTAAATCAAAAAATAATTATTTAAAAGCCATCGAACTCAATAAAAACAACGATACTGCCTGGTTTGGTGTCGGTTTAATTTATTGGATTGAACAAAATTTTGAAAAAAGTATATACCACGTTAAAAAAGCGATCAAACTGGATGACGAAAATTCGGAATATTGGCTGACTCTTGGTAAAATTTCAAAAGATTCCGGCGAAAAAAATAAAGCAATTTATGCTTTAAAAAATGCGATTCGTCGTGAACCTGAAAATAATGAAATATGGTTAACGTGGACCGATACCTATTTGAAATTTGAAGAATCCGGAAATGCCATTCGTATTCTTAAGAAAGCAATAAAAAATAACGCCGACGTTTTGCTTAAATACAGACTAATTGCACTGTATTTTGAACTCGACAAAAAAGAAGAAGCTTTTGAATTGCTTCCAATCGCTCTTATGCAGGATTATAAAAAAGTAGAGTTTCTTTTTGATTTGAATAAAGAGCTGAGAAATGATAAAAGGATAAAGAAAGTTTTGAAAGAATTCGAGATTTACGGGCGGAATTAGAACTTGCGCATGCCAATCCTAACATTATTTTCAATAAAATTAAAACCACTGGATGCATGGTTTAGACCATAAAATTAAGAATAAGCTTAACAACAATATGAAAAAATACGGACTAATCGGTTATCCTCTTACTCACTCTTTTTCAAAAAGATTCTTTTCAGAAAAATTTGAAAAAGAAAGAATTAATTCGATCTACGATAATTTCGAGATTGATACAATAAACAAGTTTCCGGAGATCATAAAAAACAATCCTGAACTGGTTGGCCTAAATGTAACGATTCCTTACAAAGAGCAGGTTATTCCTTTTTTAAATGAGCTAAACGATTCGGCTCAAAAAATTGGTGCGGTTAACACAGTAAAAATTATCAGGGAAGATTCCAAAATAAAACTAAAAGGATACAATACAGACACTTACGGATTTGAAACATCATTATCGCCGCTTCTAAAAGCATACCATAAAAAAGCATTAATTCTTGGCACAGGTGGAGCATCAAAAGCCTTAAAATATGTACTGAACAAATTGGGTATTGATTTCGTTTCAGCTTCAATTGAAGAGTTAAAAGAAAATGAAATCAGGTACGAGGATATTGACCAAAAGATGATGTCTGAAAGACTGCTGATTATTAATGCAACACCTCTTGGAACTTATCCTAAAACTGATACTTTTCCCAATATCCCTTACGAGTATATTTCAGATAAACATTTTCTTTTTGATTTGGTATATAATCCTGAGGTTTCTCTCTTTCTGGAAAAAGGACGGGCTCAGGGAGCTACCATAAAAAATGGCTATGAAATGCTCTTGTTACAGGCAAAAAAATCCTATGAAATCTGGGAAAAATAAGTTGAATAATCAATTATACAATATATTACAAGGTTATTTTAGATGGAGAAGTTAATTAGTATGGAAGCAAAAAAAATCCTCTTTGTATGTATGGGCAATATTTGTCGGTCGCCAAGTGCTGAAGCTGTTTTTGAAGGCATAGCGAAGAACCGCGGCCTTAATAATTTTACAATTGATTCAGCAGGAACCATTGCCTATCATGCAGGTGAAAAGGCTGATCGCAGAATGCAAAAACATGCGACAAAAAGAGGATACAAGCTTACCAGTATTTCCAGAAAATTTAATGCTGATAAGGATTTTGAAAACTTCGATCTTGTTATTGGAATGGACGACGAAAATGTTGCATCACTTAAAAGTTTTGCCAGGAACGAATCCGATCTTCAAAAAATTTATAAAATGACCGATTTCAGAAAGGAATGGAGTTACGATGAAATTCCCGATCCGTATTACGGTGGAGAGGAGGGTTTTGAACTGGTTTTGGATTTACTTGAAGATTCCTGTGAAGGCTTAATTGAAAGAATAAGCTAATTTCAGTTATTTAAAATGATACAGGAAAGTGGCAAATGCATCGTAAGCCGGTTTTCTTTGCCCCTCAATTTCCACAACAATTTTCACGGTAACTTTAGCAATTCCACGGAGGTTTTTAATCTCGTGTAACGAAACAGTGGCTCTTATTTTATCGTTTACCAGAACTGGCTGCTGAAAACGTAAATTATCAAGACCATAATTCACAATCATTTTTACATTACGAACTTCAACAATCGAATACCAAAGATAGGTTAACATTGATACGGATAAATATCCATGTGCAATTGTAGATTTAAAAGGTGACTCTTTTGCGGCTCTTTCCGGATCTGTGTGAATCCATTGATAATCAAGGGTCGCATCTGCAAATTTATCTATCTGTTCCTGAGTAATGGTTATAAACTCCGAAACTCCGATTTCTTTACCAAGTAATGCTTCAAACTCTTCGTAGCTGTTGATTATTCTTTTCGTCATGTTATAAAAATTAGTAAGTCCAAAAGTATCATTATTAATTTCAGCCTCATTTGAATTCAAGTCAAATCATTCAATTTTTTTCCCCGAATTTAAATTAAAACAGAATTTTAAGCCCAATCGTTCTATTTTTAAAGAGAAGCAACAAAGCATCGACTATTTTTTACACCTTTGCAGACCTATGGCAAACAAACAGAATATTTTAAAGAGTACAACTTTTTTGGCAATCATAGCCTGTTTGTTATGGTCAACCGCTTTTGTAAATGTAAAAATTGGTTTGCGATATAATTCTCCTTTTCAGTTTGCAGGTATCAGATTTATGATTTCCGGTATTCTGCTATTTATTTATATCGGAAAACCCAAATCGGTAATTCAAGAAATTAAAGCTTATTGGAAATTTATATTGTTACTGTCCTTTTTACAATTTTTTGTTCAATATTCGTTTTTCTACCTTGGCATGACTTATGTCCCCAGTGCACTGGGTGCAATGATTATTGGTTCATCTCCCTTATTTATTGCTGTTGTAGCTCATTTCTGGATGCACAACGACAAAATGACCTTTATTAAAATATCAAGTATTTTTATTGGAATTACCGGAATTGCCATTATTAGCCTTGGTCGTACCAAAGTAGAAATAAAGGATAATCTCGAGTTTCTTGGAATTGGATTGTTACTGGCCAATAATATTGTCTCCGGCATTTCAAATGTATTGGTATCTAAATACAGAAAGGGAAGGTCGCCATTAGTTTTGAGTTCCACTACCCTGTTTATTGGAGGGTTGATGCTTTTTGTTGTTGCCATTCCGCTTGAAGGAATAAACCGGGGCCCCTTTCCTGCAGAATATTATTTTACCTTGGGATGGTTAAGTTTTCTTTCGGCTGCTGCTTTTGCCATTTGGTTTACACTTCTGCAGCGCCCGGGGGTAAAAGTTTCTCTGCTCAACATCTGGAAATTTCTTATTCCCGCTATAGGTGCGGCGCTTAGTTGGATTATTATTTCCGAGGAACAACCCGATTTAATATCAATAGTTGGTATGTCGGTGATAACCCTTTCATTGGTAATTCTTAATTATGCCAACCGAAAGGCACAAAAAAACTGATTTTTGCGCAAATCAGTTTTTTTATCTATTTAATCACAGACAATTAGATGATAAGACTTAAGCATAGAGCTTTGGATATCAAGATTCAGGAATCCAAAATCCTGTAGCGAGCATCAAGAATTCAGTATAAAAAATTTACTCTTCCAAAACCAGCAATTCAATCTTTCTGAAATCGGTATCATGACTTTCAGCTTGTAATGATATTGTTCCTTTTGAAACTATTGTGTCGCCATGAATTTGCAGCATTTTTTCAAAGTTGGCATCTTTTGGATCCAGTTGAGGCAACTCGTAATACATTACCTCTTCACCTTCAACAAAATGCCTGATAATTTCTCCGCCCTTAACTTCCACTTCAACAGACACCCAATCATCTCCGCGATAGGTATCAGACTTTGAATTGATACAATGTGTTTCAACCAGCTTGCCTCCCATCACAACATTGGTTCCGGGTGTACACAAATTCATAGTAGACCGTTCTCCGGTTGGCGCACCTCCTAACAACTGAACTTCAATTGAAACCGGAAAATCCTGATCCAATTCCATGGTTTCAGCAGGTTGACCATGTAACATTAAGCCATTATTTCGATAAGCCCAATTCGGACCATTTTTTACCTGGTCGTTTAAAAAACGGTATTCCACTCTTAATTTGTAATGGGAAAATTCGCCTTTGTAAAAAATGTGCCCAAAAGTACCTGTCCATTCTTCCCAGTTTTCATACGAAACCCGCAACATTCCATCTTCAACTCTAAATGTATTCAGGTGGTTTTCACCGAGTTCATAACCTTTAAACTTAATTTGCCAGTCGTTTAAATCCTTTCCGTTAAAAAGTTGAATCCAGTTTTCTTCTGCTGACTTTTCTTCAACCTTATCCTTTTTTGGTTGAGAAGTACAGGCAGCCAGTAAAACAATAAATCCCATTAAAATTGTTCGGGTAGAAAAGAGTAGAGTACGCATATCGGATAATTTTTGAATTATGATTTGATTTAGTTTTATAAAAGTATAAGAAATTCTTTGAGTGCAATTTAAATTCCAATAAAATTAAATGGATACTAATTAATCATAATGTCAGGATTTTCAACTAAGAATATCAGGGAAAGGATATAATGTAAAGATTAAACATCATTGAATCAAAATTTTTCGATAAATATTTATTGTTTTTCAATAATTTATTATCGATATTTGAAAATAATTTAAACATAAATAAATGAACACACTTCGGATTTTAAAAATTATCAACGTTTTTGTTTGGCTAATATTTATTGGATTATGTATTGCTACAGGAGCATTTATATATACCACGATATTAAGCCTGACAAAGAATCCGCAGGCAGCCGAAAACCTCTATATGGGCATAGGTGCATCAAACCTGTTAGCGTACAGTAGATTTCATTTTGTTTCTCTGCTTACATTAGTAATAATTTCATATGGCCTAAAAGCAACCTTGTTTTATTGTATCATAAAAATAATCTCAAGAATTAGTATGGTACATCCTTTTCGTATGGAGATTGCTATACTTATAACCAACATAAGTTACATTTCTCTATTCATAGGAATTTTCTCAATCTTATCCGAGGCTTATATAAGATGGATAATGTCAAAAGGAGTGGAATTGTCGAATTATGATATCATGACCAGCGGTTCATTGGAATTTCTGTTGCTGGCCGGAATTGTTTTTGTAATTGCCCAGATATTTAAACGAGGAATTGAGCTTCAAAACGAAAACGAATTAACCATCTGATTATGGCAATTATTGTAAACCTGGATGTAATGATGGCGAAAAGAAAAATGTCGTTAAATGAGCTTTCGAAAAAGGTCGGGCTGACATTATCCAATTTATCGATACTAAAAACCGGAAAAGCAAAAGCCATTCGTTTTAGCACGCTGGATGCCATTTGCAAAACTCTGGAGTGCCAACCCGGTGATATTCTCGAGTTTAGTGAGGAATGAAAACCTGTTATTTTCGTTATACTCATTCAATTTTTAAAACCGAATATTAAAAAACAAGGTGGGTGTAAAAGGCACGGCATTCGTATAAATACTCACCAAACTCACATCATCAACTGAAGTACTTCTCAGATTTGAATATTTTAGATTATCTGTATCAAAAACATTGAGCACCGAAACTCCCAGTTCCGTGCTTACTTTTCCGGGTCTGAATTTATATACCAAAGCAATATCAAATCTGTTGTAAGGTTTATCCCTTTCCAATCCCTGACCGGTTTCTATATTATATCTCTCAAAACCTGAACCATAAACATAATTAGCTGAAAACCAGAACGACTTAAAATTTAAAATTCCTGCAAATTTTAATTCATGTTTTTGATGATGGGGAGCCAAAAGGTATTCCTCCCGAATATAAAACGGAAAGTGTTCTTCGGTTTTACTCAAAGTATATGAAGCCCAGGCCATATGTTTTTTATACTCTTTTTTAATAAACAGGTCGAATCCTTTGCTTCTGGAATTTCCAACATAAAAACCTTTGCCTAAACGGTTTCCACCATTGTAAAAACGGGTTAAACCATCGGTGGTTTTATAAAAAAGTTCTCCAGATATTGTCAGTCCTTTTTTATTGTAGGAAACTCCACCAACCCAGTGTTGTGCATTTAGTACCGGAATTGTTTCTTCATCACTGTTTATCCAAAACCAGGCGTAGTTTAAAGAGCTGTCCACAATCGATGTTTTATTCATGTATTGGTTATAAAGTCCCCATGCTGCATTTAGTTTTACATCTTGCGTTAAACGTGCTGAAACGGAAATTCTGGGTTCGATATATGTTTTGTTCATTGATGTTGAATAAACAAACCGAATGCCGGTATTTAAATCTAAAAATTTCCCTAATGGCAATTCATCCTGAATAAAACTTACTATCCGTGGGGAACGTGAGTCCAGATCAATAACACTTTCCTCGAAAGAATTCCGGATTAGTTTCACATTATTATTAATTGCACTGATTCCTAAAACAAGATTATGCCCTTTTCTTAAGGAGAATGTATGTTCCGCATTAATGGCAATTTCATCAACCTTGTTTTCCGAAGTAATATTTTTTGTTATTCTTTCTCTTCCATTTCTTTTGTTTTCGGTTTGGTTTTGTTCGTAAGCATTTCTTTCGTATACTGAGTAACTACCGGTTATACTTGTTGAGTTTCCATTTTTCCAGGGTTGAAATAACCTGACAGAACTTCCCAGTTGCTGGTTTTGTTCATCCTCTGTTCGGATTAATATATTGTTTGCAACTTCGCCTTCCATATGATAATTAAAATTATCACCTCCTCCATACATGCTCACAGAAAACTGCCCACCATTATCTTCTCTGTATACATATTTAACATTGGCATCACGAAATTTATAATCAGGAGATACATCAAATAATAAATTATTTCCCGAACCCGGATTTTTATCATTCCCCCCCCTTAAATTAAGGCTGGTAGGGTCATAAAGTTGATGGTAAGTCTGCCTGTATGCAGCCAAAACAGAAGATTTTTTTGATATTGGAATTTCGGCAACCGTGTTTAACGTTGTATTGTTAATATTGAAAGCAAATGATGGTTTCTGCAGTGTACCGTTTTTCCCTGTAATATCAACAATCCCGCCAACTCTTTCACCATACCTCGCTTCGTATCCGCCCTTCAATACTTCAATATTTTTAACCACAAACGGATTCACAACATTGATGTCATCATTAAAGTTTTTAAGTCCGAAAATCGTAAAACCGTCAAACTGAATTTTACTTTGACTTTCATAGCTTCCCCAAATTAACAGATCATTCGATGATTCACCGGACGCCAGAATACCGGGCATTAAACGTAATAAGTTATATATTGTATTGTCACCATATCCGGGAAGAACAGGTGCAATTCGGTGATTTATTTTCATTCTGCCCGGTTTGTCGCCAATTAAAGTAGACTGCTCCACAAGGTTTGAAATTACTTTTATTTCTTCAATTTGTTCAATTTCAGGAACAAGCAAAAATTTAGAATGCAGACTTTGATTTAATACGGTGTCGTAATAATAATATCCCAAATGAGAAATGCGTAAATTCAAAGAGGTGTCAGCAGAAGCGATAAAATTAAAATATCCCTGTTGATCGGACTGAATATATCTATCATTAATACTTATATACGAAAATGGAAGGGGTTCTAAAGTTTGTGATTCAAGTACCTGTCCTGAAACCTGATTAAATGCCTTTGGTTGAACAGCTACTGTATCTTGTGAAATTGGTATAATAATAAAAATATCTCCTGATCTTTCAAGTTCAACAGGGATATTCTGCAGTAAGTAAGTTAATGCCTCTTCCTCGGTATTAAAAGTTTGATTGATTGATATTTTGTACTGTGAAAGAAAATCATTGTCAAAAGCAAACTGAATTCCATAATTTTCCTTCAAGTCAAGCAGAACCTGACTTAAGGGAGTTTTTTGAGCATTAATTCTTATTTTTTTTACTGTTTGTGCTGTTATCTGAATTACAGAAAGAAATAACATTACAAACAGCCAGATTGTCTTTGTCATCCATTTTCTTTAACAACCAAAAATACATTTTCTGATTGTTTTACATATTTTAACTGCATTGATTTACAAATATATTCCAAAACATCTTCTACATGATTTGGAATTGTAAAATTGCTTGAAAAGTTTCGATTATATAATTCCGGCTGTAAACGAATATTTACGTTATACTGTCTTTCAATTTCTTTAAAAACCTCTTTTAGAGGCCTCCCTGAAAAAACAAACTGATTCAATTTCCAGTCAATAGCTTTTTCGGTTTTATAATTGGTTTTCATTACAAGTTTTCCTTCCTCAAGTTCAACATGACTATCTGGTTTTAACAAAACCGATTCATTGCTTTTTGATATAACTTCAACAAGGCCACTTAAACAAGTAACCCTGTAATTATCATCATAAGAGAATATGTTAAAAGATGTCCCTAAAACCCTTGTTGTTCCGTTAGCTGAAATTACTTCGAAGTTTTCACCTTTCTGGATATTAAAAAATCCTTCGCCTTCAAAGAATACTTTACGCTTGAAGATCCATTTGCCAGGATAGTATTTTAAGGTTGAGCCTGAATTAAGTTCAACATTGGAACCATCCGGCAATTCAGCAACAAGTTTTTCGCCGGGTAAACTAATTATGGTTTTTGAATAGAAAAAGAAAATGCCGCTCACTCCAATCAAAACAAGAAACATTGCAGCTACCGACCATTTTAGTATCATTGGTTTTAAAGAAATTGTTTTTCCAACGTTATCAGCGCTGATTTTATTTTCCAATTCCGACCAAATTTCAGATTCAGACTTTTTCCATTCTATTTTCCCATTGGAAAAAAATAAATCCTCTTTCTGACCTCGTTTATTAATATGTAGATGTTTATCATCCATTATTGTTTTATAAAAATTCTCAAATGTGCAATAGCCTTTGACATTCTTTTTTCTACAGCTTTAACACTGATTCCCAACATTTCAGCGATTTCTGTGTATTTAAGGTTTTCTGCCCTGCTTAATAAAAAAACTGTCCGCTCTTTCTCTTTCATTTTATCCAGGGCCTTTTTATAGGTTTCCTTAAGTTGTTCAAACTCAAGCTCGTCTTCAGGCGATTGTGAGTCTCCGTTAAATACATAACTGGCAAAAAATTCAAATGAACGTTTTTCTTTTCGATAATAGGTTACAAACAAGTCACCTGCAATTTTAAACAATAAGCCCTTAACCTGTTTTGATTTTACCTGGTTCTGTTTTTCCCAGATTTTCAAAAATGTTTCCTGTGCAATATCAGTGGCAAGTTCGACGTTTCCCGAACGATAAAAAACATAGTTGCGAACTTGTGCAAAATGCATGTCAAACAAATTTTTAAATTCTTCCCGGGTCAAAACTTTTAAGATTTGTGAGCGCAATTCAAATATAAAGAAGAGTTTAAAAAGTACCCGAAATTAAATGTAATTTCCGGGTACTCTTTACCAATTAATTTTTGCCGTTCTGTTTTCTTTGTTGCTTTTGATTTTGGCTTTCTTTTCTTTTAAAATTTGACAAATCAACCTCTACTTCCACTCCGTCAGCCTGAGTCAGCACAGCAACAGCATCGCATTCACCTTCACCGTAATTCATAGTCGAAGCCAATTCTCCATTTAATTTAACTTCTACAATTCCTTCTACAATAAACCTGCAATCCCTTAATTTTTTTAATGGGCTGACAATTTCTTTCGAATAGTTATCTCCTTCAGAATTGCTCGCATTGACAACACCTTCTATTTGTATCACATCATCAGTTTGATCATCTGTTGTTTCCATTCCTTCGATCCATGTCCATGTTCTTACGGATGAGCGTGTGATTTCAGTAACATCATTTATTGTAATTGTTAGATCACTTTTAAAATTTCTGTAAGTAGCATTTTGTCTGTCAACGGTAATTAGTGAGGTTCCTGAAATATTTATGGTATCAACTCCAAAATCGCTGTAAGTAACAGTTCTGGTGTAGCTTCCGCTTTTCTTTGGTGCGGAAATTTCAATAACTATTATTCCGCTTAAGACCTTTTCATTGTTTAACACTGTTCCATCACCATAATCCAAAGTAATTACTTTTGGATATCCATCAGTTTCTCCTTCTTGTATATCCACATTCGGACAATGACGTAATTTGTAATGTGTTTTATTTGTCCATTGCCACATTTTTCCCATTCTCCACCAACGGGTTAGCATATGTTCAGCATTTGCATAAAACTCTACTTCGTATTCAGAAACAGTTGCAACAGCCTCCAGATTTGCTTCAGTTAAGGTAATTTGAGCAGATTTTTCAGAAAACAAATCCCCGGCAGGATTTTCCACATTTTCATTCTGACAGGAGAAAAGCGCAACAGTCAATACTATAAACGTAATTCCAATAATTTTTTTCATGATTTTTACTTTTAAAATTTAATGTAGTTGAATGTAATCCGTTTGAAACACAAACTACCCTACCAAATTTTTACAGTTTTTTCAAAATTCTTTTGATTGTTATTGTAAATATATGTTAATGTTGATTTTATATGTCTTCGATACGCAAAAAAATTTTTCTTATCACATTACTTTTTGCTACTTTGGCGACCTAATTTTTTGACTTATGAAGTTGACAAAGATAATTTTATTGTGTGCATTTGTTCTTTTATTTTCTGGTCTGACTAAAGCCCAGAAAAGTCCTGTTGAACCGGCAAAGGCGCCAAAAGTTGTTATAGGTATTGTTGTGGAAAATATGCGTCCGGATTATATTCAGCGTTATTGGAACAAATTTTCAGATAACGGATTTAAAAAATTATATACCGATGGTGCTGTATGCACAAACGTAAGGATGAATATTCAGGTTCAGAATTATGCATCCGGAACAGCCACGCTGTTCACGGGGGTAAATCCATCATCTCACGGAATTATTAATAACAAATGGTACGATAGATTCAATGAAAAAGAAACAGATTGTGCCAAGGACAATTATTACATTACCGTAGGGTCGGATACAAAAGCAGGAAGTGCATCTCCCAAAAAACTTTTATCAAATACCATAACTGATATTTTAAAAGTATATTCAATGGGAAAGTCAAAAGTTTTCAGCGCTGCTTTAAATCGTGAGTCTGCAATTTTTGCAGCCGGACACGCTGCTGATGGAGCTTACTGGTTCGATATTGAATCAGGAAGAATGGTATCAAGTTCATTTTACGTAAATATGTTCCCGGATTGGGTTCGTTTGTTTAACAGCGAAAATTATGCTGAAAAATACAGCTACAGAAACTGGGTTACACTGCATCCCGAAGATTCTTACACAGAGAGCCTGCGAGATGATTATTTACTTGAAAAAGGTTATTTTGGAGCAAACAATACTTTTCCTCATACCATAAGTAAATACATCAAGGAAACTGGGAATTTCAATCCTTTCAAAACTACTCCTTCAGCCAATTTAATGGTTAAGGATTTTGTTCTCCAGATAATGGAAAGTGAAGATATCGGAACAGATGAATCCACGGATTTCGTTACAGCTGTTTTTTCTTCGATGGATTACGAAAATGGTTCTTTTGGGCCTGCCTCTGTAGAAATGCAGGACAGCTATCTTCATCTCGATATGTATATAGCTCAACTTATTGAAGCAAGTCAGTCTAAATATGGCGAAGACAATGTTCTTTTCTTTTTAACTGCCAATACTTCATCATCTTACCCGGTCGACTATTTAAAAGAGGAATTCCATTTACCCGTAAATAATTTTAATATCGAAAGTACATTGGCACTTTTAACTTCTTATCTTAATATTACTTTTGGAGAGGCTAAATGGATTGAATATTATGACGAGCATCAAATTTACTTAAACCAAAAACTAATAGAAAAAAACAATTTCGAAATTGAGGATTTTCAAAGAGAAGTTGCCGCTTTTATAAACGAATTTGAAGGTGTTCTCGTAGCGCTTCCTTCATACGTTTTGGAACAGGGAATCCAATCCAATGGTATGATGAAGCCATTATATAACACATATGTAAAATCGAGATCCGGTGATTGCCAGTTAATTTTAAAAGAAGGGTGGCAACCCGTTTATAAATACAAAAAAGTTAATTATACAGATCAATCCCATATTCCAATGGTATTTTATGGTCCTAATGTAAGACCGGGAATAATAAAGGGAAATTACGATGCTACTGATTTGGTACCTACTTTGTCTGAGTTACTTAAAATTCCATTCCCCGATAAAAGCCAAGGCAGAATAATTGAAGAAGTTGTTATTAACTAAATAACAGATTTATTTCAGTTTTGGCATAAGCTGAGCAGTATTTCTGCCATCACTGTTCTTATTCTTTGATTTTAAATTGGCGATGGGTACAAGATTTACAGCAACTGTTGTATCGTTTTTCAGCATCAGTTTTCTTGAGAATTCTTTAAATTCAGGATGGGTTATTACAAGTTCAGCTTTTCCGGGTTTTAACATTAAACTAAAAGCTCCTTCGGCATTACTAATTGTACCGATTCCTGAGTTTAATTCCAGGATATTTACACTTTGAATGATATTTCCCGTTTTCTGGTTTGTAATCGTACCGTTTAAAATTGACAACTGTCCACTGCTTATAATAGGAATCAACGTTAAGAATAATATGGCATTAAAAGATAAAAATGTTTTCATGGGTTAAAAAATGTTTAATGTTTTCCGGCTACTATTAAGAACAGGTTTTTTTCAAAAAGGTTGCTTCTGTGGTCATATTTTTTTAACTATTTTTTTATTCTTATTTAGACTAGACTATGTTATAAAACAGTGTTATAAAAAACATTGTTTATTTTACCATTGTTCACAAAAACTATTTCAATCAGCTAAATAATTCACACTCATTTTAAATAAATACAAACATGCTGAATAACAATAATGTTAAGCAACATTTTTATGTGTTTTAAAATTAGTATGTGTGTACTTTTGTAGTGAAAAAAAGAAAAAAGAACTACTAAAAAACAGAAATAATAATCCATGATTTGTGCCTGCCTTAACTGGCTCTCTATTTAACATATAAACCTTTAACTATTATTTAATTCAAAACTACCTTTATGAATCCGATTAAGTCTTTAATAAAAGACATGACAAAGAAACACGGCAAAACCAGAGAAAGCCTGTTGCCAATAATGCAAGCCGTGGTTGAAAAAGAAAAATATCTTTCGGAATATTCAATGATCGAGATAGCTCGTCAGGTTGATATTCCGGCAGCAGAAGTTTACGGAACGGCAACATTTTATTCTTTTATTGAAACAAAACCAACCGGCAGATACATTATAAGAATCTGCAAAACTATTACTTGCGCCATGAAGGGTAAAAACCAGGTCCTTTTTGCAATACAGAATATGCTTAAAATAAAACTTGGAGAAACTACACCTGATAATCGCTTTACGCTGCTCGAAACCAATTGCCTTGGATGGTGCCATAAGGCACCTGCTATGATGATTAACGATGAAGTATTTACTGAACTTACTCCGGAAAAAGTAAGGGATATACTTACCAGTTATATGAAAATGAGTCAAATAAATGTAAATTAAAAATCATGGCAGTTACACATCAGTTAAAAAGAGTTGATTTTATCTTTAGCAATGAAAATGATTGGGAAAAGGTACTTTCAACAACAATAAATAAAAAACCAACCGATTTAATTAACGAACTTATCAGTTCCGAACTAAAAGGACGTGGAGGTGCAGGATTTCCCACAGGACTAAAATGGAAACTTGCTGCAGAAGCAAAAGCGGATTCAAAATATATAATTTGTAACGCCGATGAAGGTGAACCGGGGACTTTTAAAGACCGTGAGATTTTATCCAAAGTCCCTTACAAGGTTTTAACCGCAATGGCCGTATGCGGGTATATCACCGGTGCAAAAGAAGGATTTATCTACTTACGGGGAGAGTATAAGTTTTTAACTCCCGAATTAAATAAAGCAATCAAGGAATTTGATTATTACTGCAAAGAAATAAAATTCGATTTCAAAATATCAATTTTTATGGGTAGCGGGGCTTACATTTGTGGAGAAGAAACTGCCTTAATGGAATCAATGGAAGGCAAACGTGGTGAACCCCGTAACAAACCTCCATTCCCTACACAAAACGGATATCTTGATAAACCAACTGTTATTAACAATGTTGAAACGCTTGCTCATACTTATACAATATTTAAATATGGAGCAAAAAAGTTTTACGATTTAGGTGTTCAGTATTCCCGGGGAACAAAATTGTTCTCAGTATCGGGAGATACTCCAAAACCAGGAATTTATGAACTTGAACTGGGAATGAGCCTTCAGGATTTTGTTTATGAGTTTGGAGATGGTGATACAAAAGCAGTACAGGTTGGCGGAGCATCCGGATTCCTTGTCCCTCGCAAAAAATTTAAGGATGCGGCTATTGGCTTTAAAGGAAAACTGACCGGTATTTCACTTCCTACAGGAGGTTCGATGATGCTGTTTAACAGCTCCCGTTCGATGTTCAATGTCCTCGACAATTACCTGGAATTCTTCAGGGAAGAATCTTGCGGACAATGTACGCCCTGTCGGGTAGGTTGTCAGCAATTGCTACTTGGTATTAAGGCAGTAAAACGTGGTGAAAAACCTGCTTCCTATCTTTCAAAACTATTGCGTTTAACTGAAACAATGCAATACACAGCAAAATGTGGATTAGGCCAGTCGGTAGCAAATTCGTTTTCTTCAATTGTAGAAAACTTTCACGAAGAAATGATCTATTAATAACAGGAAAAATCTAAAATTATGTCAAAAAATATATCTATATCAATAAACGGTTTTCCTGTTGAAATTGAGAAAGGGAAAACAATACTTGAAGCAGCTGAATCACAGGGAATAACTATTCCTACTCTCTGCTATCATAAAGATTTATGTGTTGCCGGGAATTGCAGGGTTTGTGTTGTTGAAATAGCAGGGCAAACAAGGTTATCGGCAGCATGTGCTACTCCCTGCGAAGAAGGCATGGAAATTTTAACCAATAGCCTGAAAGTTCGAAATTCAAGAAAGCACATCATAGAATTATTACTTTCTGAACACAATGCTGATTGTACAAAATGTTACCGTAATGGAAACTGTGAGTTACAAAAGCTTTCTTCTGAATATAAAATAATGACTCAGGACTTTATTGAACTGGTTCCGTTAAAAAAATATTCAGTGGATATGTACTCTCCATCTATTATGAAGGATGACAGCAAATGCATTCGTTGTCAGCGTTGCGTCAGGACCTGTGCAGAGTTGCAGGGTGTAAACGCCTTAACCGTAGCTCACAAAGGTGACGAGATGAAAATCACTACATTTTTTGAAAAACATATGCGCGATGTAGTTTGTACCAACTGTGGACAATGTGTAAATCACTGCCCGACCGGAGCATTGGTTGAGAAAAACTATATCGAAGAAGTTTGGGAAGCAATTGCCGACGCTAACAAGCACGTAGTTGTTCAGACGGCTCCTGCTGTTAGAGTAGGTTTGGGCGAAGAATTGGGCTTAGAACCAGGAACAAGAGTTACCGGCAAAATGGTTGCAGCATTAAAAAGACTGGGATTCGATGCCGTTCTTGATACTGATTTTACTGCGGATTTAACAATTTTGGAAGAAGGAACTGAACTTCTGACAAGATTAAAAAAAGCACTTGTAGATAAAGATAAAACAGTAAAACTTCCGATGGCAACCTCATGTTCTCCGGGATGGATAAAATACATTGAACATCTTTATCCTGAATACCTTGATAACCTTTCTACCTGTAAATCGCCACAGCAAATGTTTGGTGCTTTGGCAAAAACTTACTACGCAAAGGCAAGAAATATTCAACCGGAAAATATTATATCCGTATCGATTATGCCTTGTACAGCCAAAAAGTTTGAAGCTTTCCGGCCTGAGATGCATGATAGCGGGTACCGCGATGTTGATTACGTACTCACAACCCGGGAGTTAGCTATTTTAATAAAACAGGCCGGCCTGGATTTCAATAAGCTGGAACCGGTAAAATATGATCGTTTAATGGGTGAATCTACCGGCGCCGGAGTAATTTTTGGAGCAACAGGAGGTGTAATGGAAGCGGCATTAAGAACTGCATATGAGTTAGTAACAGGAAGAGATGTTCCGTTTAAAAATCTTAATATTGAGCCGGTAAGAGGAATGGAAGGAATAAAAGAAGCCTCTATTAAAATTGAAAAACCACTTAAAAAATGGGCTTTCCTCGACGGAGTTGAACTAAAATGTGCAGTTTCACATGGATTGGTAAATGCAAAAACTATTATGGAAGCTTTAAAGTCGGGAAAAGCAAACTACCATTTTATAGAATTTATGGCATGCCCCGGAGGATGTTTGGGAGGTGGAGGCCAACCTATCCCTACTAATTCAGAGATTCGCAAAAAACGTGCTGATGCAATATATGCTGAAGATGGGGATCTGCCACTCAGAAAATCCCATGAAAATCCGGAAGTTCAAAAACTTTACAAAGATTTTCTTAAAGAACCACTTAGTGATATTTCTCATCATTTGTTACATACGAAATATACTAAACGAGAACATTATTAGTTCTTAAATCTGTCTTAAAAAAATCCGGTATATTTGATACTGGATTTTTTTATGGCAAATACTTATAAAACTTTAATCGAATCACCCCTGGGTTATCTTGAAATAAGCACTGACGAATATTTTCTGCTGTCAATCGTGTTTAAAGAGGAATTTTCCAAAACACCGGAATTTGTACCCGAAATATTAAAAAAAACTGTTTCTCAATTGAATGAATATTTTACAGGAAAACGAAAAACATTTGACATCAAATTAAAACCACAAGGGACTGATTTTCAACAAAAAGTATGGAATGAGGTGAAATTAATTCCATTTGGAACCACGCAGTCATATCTTGAATTAGCTGTAAAAACAGGCTCAAAAAACAATACAAGAGCTGTTGGAATGGCTAATGGAAAAAATCCGATTCCTATAATTATTCCTTGTCACAGAGTAATTGGCACAAGCGGAAAACTAACGGGATACGCCGGAGGAATAGAAAGAAAAAAATGGTTATTGCAACATGAGCTTAAATATTCAAATCGATCTGATTTACTTTTTTGAAATCTCAAAATCAACAAGCAATTCCCATTTTCGGACAAGCAATCAAATTTAACAAAACATAAAATCCTCATAAACTGGTACTTATGAAATTGGTCTGAGGTTTGCAAAATTTCTGGCAAGGCAATATAAAATTTGGGAAGGTTTTTAATGGGTCCCAATTTAGGATGGAGTTCAGAGGAACTCCATCTTTTTTTGGATTCAAACTATATCATTGATCATTTTATCTTTATATTCACGCAAAAAAAGATGACTCGAAAATACTTTCCATTTGTCCTTATTTTATTCTTATCTCAGGTTCTATTTGCTCAGGAACGATATTCAGAATATTGGTTTGATGAAATTAACACCGAAACATATACATATGCCACAAAAGGCGGGGAAGAATTACTATTGGATATTTATTTACCCCAATCTGATCCGGAAATTAGCCGGGCGACCATAATTTTTGTTCATGGCGGTGGATTTAGCGGTGGATACAGAGACGATGAAAGAAGCAAAGTATTTTGCAATCAATTGGCCGGATATGGTTATGTGGTTGCCTCTATTTCTTATCGATTAACCCGAAAAGGAAAGGAAGGAGGATTTGGATGCAATTGCCCGGCAACTGAAAAACTCAACACCTTTAATATGGCAGTTGAAGATGTTCAGGATGCTTCATTCTTTCTTATCCAAAACAGGGAACAATTTGGTATCGATCCTCAAAAAATAATTTTAGCCGGAAGCAGTGCGGGTGCAGAGACTGTGCTTAATACAGCGTACCTGCCTCCGATGTGTTATGGACTGGACTCCGGGCCGGTTTCATATGCCGGAGTAATTAGTTTTGCAGGCGCAATACCCGACACAGTTGCTATTTACGATGAGTCTGCTGTTCCTTCTTTACTTTTCCATGGAACAGATGATAATTTAGTCCCCTACGCAACTGCCTCCCATCATTATTGTAAAGCAGATAAACCCGGCTTTTTAATTTTGCATGGTTCGCATACAATATCAAAAAAACTGAACGAATTGAATATTGCGAACTGGCTGCATACTACCTGTGGTGGAGGGCATGAAATTGCCAGTACTCCAATGACAGATTACTTTGATATAATAACTGAATTTTGTTACGAGGTTGTCATTCAGGGTAATTCCCAATCCAGAACAACAATAATACCAGGAGATCAAAAGGATAATTATTCGCAATTTGATTTCTGTAATGATTAAGCCTAAAACAATGAAAAAATATTTAATCGTAATCGTTTTCCTTATTCCAATTTCAGTTTTTGCACAAGAACTAAAAATAATGTCCTTTAATATCAGGTATGCAACAGAAAATGATGGAATTAACGCATGGTCAAATCGAATTGAAATGGTAAATGGATTATTTAAGTTTCATGAACCTCAAATATTTGGATTACAGGAGGCTTTAATAAGTCAAATTGAAGATATTTCTAATGAATTGCCGGATTTTGGATGGATTGGAGTTGGCAGAGATGATGGAAAGAAAGGGGGTGAGTTTTCGCCAATCTTCTTTAATAAGAAAAATTTCATTTTAGTAAAAAACGGTACTTTCTGGTTATCGGAAACTCCCGAAAAACCAAGTATGGGTTGGGATGCTTCATACAAGAGAATTGTTACCTGGGGGAAATTTAAATCGAAAGTTTCAGGGAAACATTTTCTTGTTTTTAATACACATTTTGATCACCGTGGAGATAAAGCAAGAAAAAACTCGGCAATTTTAATAAAAGAGAAAATTAAGGAAATCAGCAATAATTCAGGATTACCCGTAATTTTAACCGGTGATTTGAACCTTGAGCCGGATTCAGAACCAATTCAATTGATAAAAACTTTTATGAAGGATAGCGGGGAGATTACTGAAACCGAACCTTACGGACCGGTTGGTACATTTAGCGGTTTTAATTGGGATGCAACACTGGACAGACGTATCGACTATATTTTCATACAGGGTGGTATTAAAGTATTAAAATATGCCGTAATATCAGATTCAAAAGAACAACGTTGGCCATCAGACCATTTACCCGTTTTTGTTAAAGTTCAACTGAAATAAAGCGGAGAAAGTTTTTTTCCTGTTCATTAAATTCTAATTTAAAATATTTACTTTTCCCGATGCTTGAATTTCTTAGCGAACTTATAATAAAAATTTCCAATGGCATTTGGGGTGCGCCTATTCTTATTTTACTTTTAGGAGGAGGATTTTATTTTCTGGTTTATTCACGTTTGGCACCATTACGTTATTTTGGACATGCTATAAAAATTCTTAGCGGAAAATACGATGATCCAAACGAACCCGGGCAACTCAGGCATTATCAGGCGCTATCAACAGCACTGGCAGGCACAGTTGGAATGGGAAATGTCAGTGGTGTCGCCGTTGCCATTACTATGGGCGGTCCGGGCGCAATTTTCTGGATGTGGATCTCAGCACTTTTGGGCGTAAGTACCAAGTTTTTTACCTGTTCCCTTGCTGTAATGTTTCGCGGTAAAGATGATTCAGGAGTAATACAAGGTGGCCCGATGTATTATATTACTGAAGGACTGGGCAAAAACTGGAAACCTGTTGCCATTTTTTTTGCCATCATGGCTATGATTGGTGTTTCACCACTTTTTCAGGCCAACCAACTTACACAAATGATCAGCGATGTTGTGTTGGTTCCCAATAATATTCCGACTTCATTTTCTACAAATATTGTCATTGGAGTTGTAATTGCAATTATTGTGGCAATGGTGGTGATAGGTGGAATTAAACGAATTGGGACAGTAACCGGAAGTCTGGTTCCAACTATGGTTGTCATTTATACCATAACAGTTTTGTATATTATTTTCTCCAATTCTTCCGAAATAATTCCGGCCTTTAAAACCATTTTTCATGATGCATTTACAGGAGATGCTGTTCTGGGAGGCTCGCTTGGAGCAATAATAATAACGGGAGTAAGACGGGCGGCATTTTCTAATGAGGCGGGCCTTGGTACTGCCCCAATGGCTCATGGTGCCGCAAAAACAAGCGAACCGATTCGTGAAGGGTTGGTTGCTATGCTTGGTCCGGTGATCGATACAATCATTGTTTGCACAATGACTGCTCTTGCTATTATTATTACCAATACATGGGTTGAAAGTAGTGCTGATGGAATTACCTTAACCGCTCATGCTTTTGATGCTTCCATTCCGGTTTATGGAAAGTATATTTTGGCCACCTGCGTTATTTTCTTTTCTATGTCAACCATGTTTGCATTTCCATATTACGGAGTAAAATGCCTTGGTTTTGTCGCAGGAACAAAATACCAGAATATTTACAATTACCTTTTTGTGATTGTTGTGGTAGTTGGTGCGGTATCTAACTTACGTGTGATTATTGGATTAATCGATATCGCTTTTGCACTGATGGCCTTTCCAACGGTAATTACAGCCATTCTTCTCTCGCCACATGTAAAAAAAGCTGCAAAAGATTATTTTGTAAGATTGAAAGAGAAAAAAGTTCAGGAAAGAAATCATGTTTGAATTATTTAAACATTAATATTAAATTCTTTCTCATTTGCTATTTTTGTTTAAAAAGCAGATTATTATTTAAATGAGTTTTGACCAAAAACAATTGGAAAAAGCATTTTACAAAGATGGCTTTAGTCTGGGCATGGAAGCGGTGCAAGGAGGAATATCCCAACAATCTTTATTTATTGCACTAAATAAAATGTACAGGGCCATCGATGATTTTATTGACAGTTTAACGGTTTACGCACAACAACAAGGCCAAAAACTAGACTGTAAAAAAGGATGCGAATGGTGTTGCCATCAACCAATATATGCTTTGTCATACGAAATGCAATATCTGAATGCCTTTATAAAGGATAATTTTAACAAAAGCGACCTGAAGCAAATTAAAAACCGGGCTGAAATTAAAAATAACAAATTCAAAAAATTGGCAGGCGATTCCCTGCTAAATGCCAAACATCCATGCCCCCTGCTGGAGAATGGCACCTGCATAGCCTATAATGCCAGGCCAATGGCTTGTCGAATTTATCTTTCGACTAATGTGAAATCGTGTATTGCTTTTTACAAGAATCCTGAAAATGAGAAAAGCATTCCTGCCCTTCTGGACTTCCCCCTAAAAGCAGGAAAAATGATGAATGAAGGATTTAAAGCAGCCTTAAAAACAGGTGGATTATCAACTGTTGAATTTCGAATTGAAGAAATTTTACTTGTTCCTCCGGCTAAAGCAATGGGTAAGGTCACTTAACCTTTTCTTCAGGAACATTTATTCCGGCCAATTTAAACTTGTCAAGCAAAATTTCATGAGGCAAAGGTCTGCCATCTTTAGTTAAAACTGCTGTAATTTTTGCTTTAACCATCAATTGGTTATCCCTTTTTCTTATTATTTGCTGATTAAAAATCACACGCAGTCGTCCTTGTTTTCCAATTTTCAATTTCACCACAAAATCATCGCCCGGTCGTAATGGAAACTTGTAATCCAGTTCGGCCCGGATTACCACTGCATCAATACCCTGGTTATGCAATTCAGCAAAATCCAATCCGACGGAATTTAAAAATTTATGCCGACAGTGCTCCAGGTAATTTTGGTATACAGCATTATTGACAATTCCCTGCAAATCACACTCATAATCCCTAACCTGCAGTTCCAACTCAAAATCAAATTCCTTCATAAATTCTTAATTTGCAGAATAAACCAACTTTGGATACCTGCCAAAAGCTTTTACAAAAAAGCGATGAAATGCATGAAAACTTTTTACAGGACTGGCAAACATCATGATACATTTTTTATAAATCAGTGGTATACCTGCTTCCCGGATAGTTTCCACAGCTTCAGGGGTATCTGACATTTGTTGTATCCAAATCATTTTTATACCCTTTTTAACAGCAAGCTTTGCAACCGCATCTGTTTCCTTTTTTGGCGTAACAATAAAAAGATGTTCTACATCGGCTGGTAAATCCATAACCGACTTATAACACTTAACTCCCTGAATCTCTTCAGCATTAGGATTTATTGGATATATAACAAATCCCTTTTCCCTAAGTTCTTTAAAAACGCTTGCACCAAATTTTTTAGGATTTCTTGATACACCTGCAATTGCAAATTTGCGTGGTTCCAAAAATTTCTGAATGTCATTTAAGGTAATCATGGTTTGAAGTTTTTAGTTTTCCACCGGGATACTGATATTCATAAACAGAACAGTGTATTCTGTTTTCCCGGCTATTTAATTATAAAATCAAGCAGCTTTTTATCTTCCAGATATCCTTCCAGACGATCTCCTATTTTTATCGGTCCAACACCTGCAGGGGTACCCGTATATATTAAATCTCCTATTTTCAAAGTTACGTATTTCGACACATAAGAAATAATTTCGTCGAAACTAAAAATCATCAATTCCGATCTTCCATTTTGTACTTCGTTTCCGTTGATTTTCAATTTAAATCCAATATTCTCAGGATCAGGAAACACGGTTTTATCGATAAAAGTATTACTCAAAACAGCTGCCTGATCAAATGCTTTTGACTTCTCCCACGGTAATCCTTTTTCTTTTAGCTGATTTTGAACATCGCGCGCAGTAAAATCAATCCCAAGTCCGATTTCATCATAATATCGATGAGCAAAACGTTTTTCAATATTTTTCCCCAACCTGTTTATTTTTATCACAAGTTCAATTTCGTGATGTACTTCTTTTGTCCAGTTTGGAATATAAAAAGGATCGTTATTTCGTAATAATGAAGAATCCGGTTTCATAAAAAACACAGGTTCTTTCGGAATATCATTTTTTAATTCGTGAACATGTGCCACATAATTTCGGCCAATGCAAATAATTTTCATATTCAGATCGATAAGAATTTGTTGATAGAAAACACAAATTTAGGGCTTTGGGTTAACAATAAAAAACCTGATTGATGATAAAACCGGATAATTCAAAATCCGGACTTAATTGGTGGTTTTTCTTAAAGGCTCCATTTAAGATACCCGAAATTATTATTTTAATAAATTACTTTTTAATCCGTAAAAACAGGTTAATGCCGAGTGGCTCCTGAATAACTTCAATTTTCTCTTCCTTGATTCCGGCCTGCACAGCAAAATCTTTTAGTTCATTTGCGGAACGATGATACAGGAACCAGTCACCCATTATTTCCATACTTCGCCGGGAAGGATTCTCCACATTAAAATTGCCTATTATTATCTCACCACCTTCATTCAGATATTCGTAATATTTTTTCAGAAGATAAACAAAGTGTTTGCCCTTAAAATAATCAAATAAGCCTGCACTCCAGATTAAATCAAATTTTCGCTCAGGGCTAAACCGGATTACGTTGGCGCTATAAAAAGTCATCCTGTCCAAATAATTCCGGTTTTTTGCTTTTGCATAAGCAATTGCTCTTTTATCTAAATCCAGCATTTCAAAAATTAATGAACTGTCTGGATTTTTTTCAAAAAACTCAAATGTTTCTGTAACCGGTCCACTTCCAAGAATCATCACATCTTTTCGCAAACCCATTGCTTTTTTATTCAGCTCTTCAAATATTTGTACAGCCAGTTTTTTTCTGTTTCGTACAGCAATTACAGCTCCTGCCGAGTGCAAAAATTCATCCCACTTCCGGTATTTCTCATCGGGACTTACGTAATACTGGTAAATCTTTTCAATAATAAAAAAATCGCCACTGTATCCGAAAGGTTTGGTATAACAAAATCCAAAAAGTGAATTGGGATTTAAAATCGGACTAATTTTTTTTCTAAAAACATCTATTTCTTCAGCCTTAACTTTTGATACCACACTGTAAAAAACCGGATAATCTTCCTTATCCGGACCGTTTTTGGCAAAAATTTCCCTGATATAGGAATCGACGTCGATGTTCTCGACTTCCATTACAAGGCTGTCGGTGTTGAATTCAGAACTATTCATCATCAACAATTTCACCAAGTTCGCTATTAATGTTTTTTATAGCTTCCCTGTATTCTTCGTCAACCGAAATTACACTCATTTTATCTGCAATAATTACTTCCGGAAATTTAACTGCAAATACTTTTACAGTATTAATTACAAAAAATTCACTAACCTGAATAAAATATTTTTTAGGGAACATTTCCACCAATTCCTCAAATTTTCTGTCGGTAACAACTTCATCTTCCAACAAATGGATTACCGTATTTTCGCCGTCCTTTTCTATAAAATATACTTCATCGATATTTATTTTTTCGAGCCCCTGTGCTGCATGAACAATAATTTGGTTTTTTTCATGATCTTTTAAATCGAAAAAAGTATTAAACTGTTCGCTCTCCATTTTCAATTTTAAATCGTTGCCAAATTTAAATATGGCTATTTCAATGTTCGTTTGAAGATCCTTATCAGCAAAAGGTTTGATAATATAACCATAAGGCAGGGCAACTTTGGCTTTATTTACTGTATCAATATCCGCATTAGCTGTTAAATAAATAATTGGGACATCATGTTTTTGTGTAATAATTTTAGCCGCTTCTATTCCGGTCATTTCTCCTTTTAGATTTATATCCATCAAAACCAAATCTGGTAGTTCTTTTTCAACTGCCTCTATTGCCTTTAATCCCGTATCAGCTGTTCCCTGAACGATATAGCCTAAACTTTCCAAACTCTCTTCGATATCTGTTGCGACTAAAATTTCGTCCTCAACGATTAATATTTTATACTGCTGGCTCATTTTATGGTTTTTTTTTAAGATTTTTATTAATTGGGTTATAATGTTGATTTAAAAGTCATTGTAAATTTGGTTCCGTTTGAGAAATCACTTTGCAGTTCCCCTTCAATCTGCTGTACCAGTTTATGCAGGATTTTCATTCCCAGCGACTTGGTTTTTTTAATATTTACTTCTGCGGGTATTCCTACCCCATCGTCGGCAACGGTTAATACATATTGTTTATCTTCAAGATTATCAAAATGAATACTTATAATTCCTTTTGTCTTATTTATAAAAGCATATTTAAAGGAATTTGAAATTAATTCATTTATTATTAATCCACATGGAATTGCCAAATCCATTGGAAGATAAGCATCATCAATCTGATAATCGAATTTAATTTTGGCCTGTTGATTCGCATAAGTCCTGGCAATATTCCCTGTTAAACTTTTCACATAAGACGAAAACATAATATTTGCAAGGCTTTTATGATTATAGAGGTTTTCATGAATCAGAGCCATAGAGTGAATCCTGTTCTGGCTTTCCTGCAAAACCTCCTTCAACCGCGGATCATCAATATTCCTGCTTTGCATGCTTAAAATACTTGAAATAATCTGCATATTGTTTTTCACCCGGTGATGAACTTCCCTTAGTAAAACGTCTTTTTCCTCGAGTGATTTTTTTAAATATTCTTCGGCTTCCCTTCTTTTTTTCTCTTTTCTTTCGAGCTCCCATTTCATTAAGGTTATGCCCGCAAATTCATCGATTAATGATAAAAGTTTTTTGGCTTCAACGGGTTTCATAAGGTAGCCGTCGACGCCCAAATGAATGGATTCTACAAAACTGTCTTTCTCACTGTAGGCCGACATCACCACAAATTTCGCTTCGGGTTCAATTTTCTTGATTTCTTTTACCATTTCCAAACCATTCATTACAGGCATTACCATGTCGGTAATAACCAAATCAGGTTTGTGTTTTCGGTACAGCTCCAAACCATGGGAACCATTTTCGGCGATGTATAAATAGTTTACATGCTTCTCCAGAATCCTCCTGTAAAGCTGTCTTATTGTATCATTGTCGTCAACAAAGAGTACTGAAATATTATACCGTTGTCCAGGATTCTGTTCTCTTATCATTTTGTGGTTATTTATTAAATTGTTTAGCAATTATCTCTCTTAATTTAATTGCATCAATGGGTTTAAAAATGGTGTCATCACATTTTGACTGAGCAATTTCTTCATATGCATCACCCATTACACTTGCGGTTTGAATTATTATTGGAATTTCAGGTTTTATCTCTTTAATACGGCGCGATGCCTCAATTCCGTCAACCACCGGCATTCTTACATCCATTAGTATTACATCAGGTTCATTCCCATTTTGCACATAGTCAATGGCCTCTTGCCCATTCTCAAGCCAGGAAATATTTGCATTCGTTTTTCTCAATTGAGTTTTTAGAAGTACAAAATTCATTTTTGTATCATCCACCACAAGTATATTTTTACCTTCCCAATTATACTCCATTATTTGCTAAAACTTTGCTTTTTACAACAACACCTGGTAATGTAAAATAAAACTCAGAGCCCTCGTTTAACTTACTTTTTACCGAAATTTCACCGCCCATCAAGTTCAAATATGTTTTTGAAATGGCCAGTCCCAGTCCTGTGCTTTCTCTTCCCGATGTTCTGCCGACCGTAGCCTGCATAAATCTGTCAAAGATATATTTTTGTGCTTCTTCACTAATTCCAATTCCCGTATCTGTTACTTTAAAGAAAAGTCCATCATCCTGAATTGTATAATAAAACTCAATACTTCCCTCATCGGTATATTTACATGCGTTGTTAACAAGATTTATCATTATCTGTTTTAACCTCATCCTGTCTGTAAATATTAAACAATCATCATCGGCAAGATCGTTTTGATAAGTGAGTTTCAGATTTTTATTTACAACATTGGAATCAACACTGAACATATCGTAAATTTCCTTGGTTAAGGTATTTAATTCAAATTTCGATTTTTCAATTTTTAAAATTCCAGCTTCAATTTTTGATAAATCAATAATATCGTTTATTAAATTCAGTAGATGTTCCCCGCTATTTATTATGGTATTGATAAATTCATCAAGTTCTTCTTCACTTTCTGCTTCTTTTAACAGATTGGCAAAACCCAGAATTCCATTCATCGGAGTTCTGATTTCGTGACTCATATTGGCTAAAAATGCAGATTTTAGCTTATCCGATTCTTCTGCTTTTTCTTTGGCGGCGATTAACTGTTTTTCAACCAATGCCCTGTGCTTAACTTCTTCTTTTAATTCCTTGTTTCTTGAGTTTAAAAGTTTAGTCCTGGCTGCAACTTTTTCTTCCAGGTTTTTATTTGCCTGTTCGATTTGCCGGTTTGTTTCACCAATCTTTACAATCAAATCAAAATTCTGGCGGTTAAAAATTTCCGTACGGTAAGCAGCAAACATACCAATCAGATTTGCTCCTATAAAAAAGAAACTATTCGAAATAATTATCGTACGATCGATATTCCAGACAATCCCAGCAATAATGTATACAAATATTACGATCCAACTTGCCACAGATACTGCAAACGACCTAAGTTTAATCAATACAGAACCGGCCAGGAAAACAAGAATTAATCCACTGCTGTAAATTATAACATCAGGCATCATAATCAGCATTACAATTATTCCTACTGCTCCAATAAAATATGAAATAAACAACGAGGTTTGCCAGTTGTTTTTAAACTTTTTTGAAAAGGAAAAAAAGAATACTGCCAATAAAACTGCAACAACTACTATTCTGATGGAAATAAACAGCTGTAAAAAGTCTTTGGCCACAATACTATCCAGATATCCAAAAAAACCATAGAGAAACGCCAAAATCAGATATGCAACTCTGGTAGTTTTAAATGAGCGTACAAAATAGTATTCCCTATATTTTTCTTCTCTTTCGTCAGGAAAATTCAGGGTTACCCTATGTAACTCATTTGTAAAGTGCGTCCCAAAAATCATAATAAAATTATGAATAAAATACCATCCCTTTTACTTACAAAAAAATATTACACGGAATTCAACTTCAACTGAAGCTACTCATCAGTTCCATAGTGTGGGTTAGTTAAATAAAGAGGGTAGCCTCAAAGATAAAAAAAATGACCTAAATCCATTCAAAATCACCTACTAAACGATAAATTAGAGCCATTCTACATAACCAATATATAGATTGAATCTATTGATTCATCATATTAAGCTTAATCCTGGTTAATACTTTTTTTGTATAAAGCGGAAATTCGCTATCCATCATCCAACCATAATAACCGGGTTGTTCTTTGAGAACTTTTTCGACCGGCACCCCTTTGTTTTTGCCAAAATTAAATACTTCTACCCCCTTATCGTTATATACGATTCTTCCAACAAAATCTACATTTTTATCATAAGATGAAAACTCACTTAACTTTTCTATTTCGTTTACAATGGGCTTCGATTTTACACCTTTTGAGTCCTCAACTTCAGTATTTTCATACATATCAAGTTGAGATTTTAAAACCTCATAAGTTGCTTTTGTATCAGCCATGGCTGAGTGAGCATCAACCAATTCTTTGCTACAGTAAAACTTATATGCAGCTGAAAGTGTTCGTTTTTCCATTTTATGAAAAATTGCCTGAACATCAACAAATTTATGTTTCTTCAAGTCAATATCCACATCGGCACGTAAAAATTCTTCAGCAAGTAATGGAATATCAAATCGGTTTGAATTAAATCCGCAAAGGTCGCAACCTTCAATAAACTTTGCCAGCGTTTTGGCTACTTCTTTAAAAGTTGGTTTTTCCTTTACATCCTCGTCTTTGATTCCATGAATTTTAGAAACCTCCGGAGGTATTGGCATTTCAGGATTAATCAACAATAGTTTCTCTTCTTCCGAATTGTCAATATTAATTTTTAAAAGTGCAATTTCAACGATGCGATCAGTTGCAATATTCATTCCCGTTGTTTCCAAATCCAGTACAACCAGGGGATTCTTCAAATTAAGTAACATAAGTTTTATTTAAAAGAAAAGGTATCCCGAAACCTTTTAGGATTTTAGCTTCCGGATACCTTTCAAAATGTTTATAAAATATTTTTATGCGTTTATCATCATTGGCATCAATAACATTAACATTTCCTCATCATCATCATCATTTTCTGATGGCAGTAACAATCCGGCACGTGTAGGATCGCTTAATTCGACCCTTACATCACCAGTTGAAATATTGGTTAGAATTTCCTGCAAAAATGTTGATTTAAAACCAATATCCATTTCTTCGCCTTCGTATTCACAATTTAACCGTTCTACAGCTGAAATAGAAAAATCAATATCCTGCGCAGACACCACCAATTGATTTTCGTTAATGTTCAGTTTAATCAGGTTACTTGCCTGGTTTGAAAATACAGAAACCCTTTTAACTGTATTATAGAAATTTAAGCGATCAATTGTCATCACATTTGGATTTTCAGTTGGAATTACTGAATTGTAACTTGGATAATTTCCTTCCACTAAACGACAGATTAACCTATAATTGCTTAAAGTAAAAAATGCATTTTTATCATCAAATTCCACTTTTACATCGAACTCTTCTTTTGGAAGCAGGTTTTTCAATAATCCTGCCGGCTTTTTTGGAAGAATAAATGATGATTCAAAATCAGCTTTTGCATCGGTTCTTCGGTAACGTACAAGTTTATGAGCATCGGATGCCACAAAACTCATATAATCGGGTGAAAGTTCTATAAATATTCCATTCATTACCGGACGGAGTTCATCGTCGGCAGTGGCAAAAAGCGTTTTTTCAATTCCCTTTTTTAACGCCACATGACTTACATTAATGGTTGAAGTGGTTTCCGAATCGAGTGTTGGCAATTCAGGAAAATCTCCTGCATTTTGACCCGTAATACTGAATTTACCATTGTCAGAGAAAATTTCCACAGTAAATGATTCAGCATCTATCTGGAATGTAAGCGGTTGTTCCGGAAATTCTTTTAATGTATCGATAAATAATTTTGCCGGAACAGCGATTGAGCCCTCACCCTCAATATTGTCCAGTTCTAAACCGGTAATTAAAGTCGATTCCAAATCGGAAGCAGTAATGGTAAGTTCCGATTCTGAGATCTGAAATAAAAAGTTATCCAGAATTGGCATGGTACTTTTACTGCTAATTACTCTGCTAAGTGCTGCCAAGTGGCTCAGTAATTCGGTACTTGATACTACAAATTTCATTCGTTTATATTTTTTAATTTTTTAGCGGTAACTCATGTAACTCGCATAATCATGCTTCTTTGTTATAAAAGCGTTTTTATTATGCTCGTTTCATATTATTTAGTTTTTCTCTTTTTAAAAATTGGGATGAACTCTTTTCTGTGTCTAAGAACACGAATATACAAACTTTAATTATAAATCACTACGCTGAAAACTTGGATTTTTTCAGTCATTTATAAACGTGAGTAACGAAGTCTTCTAATGATGTTATAAGCCAGTCCGAACAAGAAAACCAAAGCCAGGGGAGTTAGCACATTCAGCCATTGCCAGAATCCCTTTTCTTCCCGCAATTTTACTTTATCCAGCAGCCTTAGTTGTACTGTCCGGTTTCGTAACTGCATAATCCCGGTTTCATCATTCAGATAATAAATTGTGTTTAATAAAAACTCTTTATTCCCAAAAACCTGTTGCGAAACTCTGTCGTATCCCATTTCCTGAATTGCAGGGGGTTGTTTTGAATAATTTACCCTGTTTGAAATAAGACCGGCATCAGCAATAACGACCATCTTTGTCGGCTCACTTAAAGTAATAAAACCGGAAGTTTCTACTCCCAGATTGTCAATCATTCTGTTTTGGAATACAGAACCAAATACACCTTCTATCAGAACTCCTGCTGTAATAAACGATTGATTAAAAAGTTCTCTGGCAGGAGGATTCTTTATGTTTTCGAGACTTACAGAAGAAGGTGACTTTACTCTTCTGGCATACGGAGAAGTCGAAAGTATCACCGACTTTTTTAAGGTTTTACTTCCGGAAAGTGTGTCCAGTGAAGAAACAAACTCAGTATACAATCGATTCAGATTTTTACTCAGGGGATGATTATCTGCAGGAATTAAAAGCGGTGAATAATACCATGGATGTAAACTCCATTGAGGCTGACTGCCGGCAGGAGCTGTGTTCACCTGTATCCGGGCACAATCAACATCCTGTAAAAGTTCGTAATTTAACCGAACACCATAACGGAAAAGCTGATCTTCAAGATTTAAACTGCGTGGAAATGCAAAAGTCTGATAACCTTTTGACAAACTGTCAAGACTTACTGTCACCGGATCGATTAACCACACTACTTTTCCTCCCTGCATTATGTACTGGTCAACTATATATTTATCTTTTTCAGGAAAAGCTTCTTCCGGCCCGGCTATAATTAAAATATCGATTTGTGAACTTTCTTCATATAATTCATCCGGTGTAACTCTGTCCACCTCAAAACTGCTTTGTAAGGCCATTGAAAAATCCATCACTTCAAACTGATTAAATTCGCCATGTCCTTCAAGAAAAGCCAGCCTTGATTTTTGATTTCGCCCCAATCCCTGAAAAGCGTTGATTAATTCAAATTCAACACTTTCCACAGAATGATTAAAATTTATTTCATAAGAAAAATCAGGATTGTTTTTTAAAAAATTAACCGCTGTTTCTTTTCCATCGATTCGAACCAATGCTCCGGGAAATATATATCTTGTACTTACTCCTTCGTTGGTTTTTCTGTTAAAACTGATTGGATTTACTCCTTTTTCCACCAGCTGATTCTGAAATTCTTTACGTCTTTCGGCATTTGAAAATCCATAAGGATCGGTCACTTTTATCCGTATTGGTTTTGGTGAATAGACATTCAAAACTGCAATTTTCTCAAAAATTTCACGTTGCAGTTTTTTTAAACCTGGTTCCAGTTCACCTTCAAGAAATAATTCAACTTCAATTATTTTGTCAATTTCCGAAACAATCTCCTTACTTACACCAGATAAAGAATATCGTTTATCAGCGGTAAGATCGGCCCGAAACAGAAAATTATTTGATATAAAAAAGAGGCCAAAAACAAGAACAAAAAATACGCCCAGATAAATTTTTGTTTTGTGAAATTTCCATTTTCCTGCTCTCAAAAAAGTAGCGGTTAAATAAATAAAAACCAGGGTCATTCCAATAAAATATACCACATCCCGCATGTCAACAATACCACGCGAAACCGATTGATAATGGGTATCAATACTAAAATAGGAAAGCAATAATTCCAGGAAATATGGAACTCCCGAAGAAGCCACAAAATCGAGCCCTAAATAAAATATAAACGAAAGGGCCAGTGCCAGAATAAAAGAGATAATCTGATTATCGGTTAACGAGGATGCAAAAACACCAATAGCGACATAAATTGCAGCCAATAAGAAAAGACCAATATAAGAGCCCCAGGTAGCACCAACATCAATGCTTCCGACAGGATTTCCCAACAAATAGACTGATAGAAAATATATTAACGTAGGCAACAAGGAGAATAGCACCAAAGCAAGTCCCGCCAAAAACTTGGCTAAAACCAACTGAAAATCGGTAACGGGACGAGTGAGTAAGGTTTCAATGGTACCCGATCGTTTTTCGTCTGCAAACAAACGCATGGTTATTGCCGGTACAAGAAAAAGATAAACCCAGGGTGCCAGCGTAAAAAGGCCATCCAAAGTTGCATAAGCATTATCCGGGATATTATACATACCCGGAAAAACCCATAAAAACAACCCTGTTAGTAAAAGAAAAACAATGATAACAAGCGTACCTATCAGAGAACCTAAAAATGCTTTTATTTCTTTTTTGTATAAACTATACATTACTCAGTTCAAAGTTTAAAGTTTAAAGTTTAAAGTTTAAAGTTGGTTTAATTCTTTAAAAGTTCCATCATTTTTTGTGCTGTTCTTTTTGAACAACCGGCTTTGCCCATCATTTCAATTAAACGAGAATAATCTTTGAATATTTTTTCACGATACTCCTCCTCAAACAACAGTTTTTCCATTTCGGCTTTTACATTTTTTACCGTCATTTTCACCTGGATATATTCGCTGATGATTAACTCATTCATTATAATATTTGGCAAGGAAACTCCTATGGTTTTAATCACAAAATTTCTCATTACAAAATCTACCGGCGCACCACCTTCAACTTTATAAATTACAGTTTGAGGCACATTAAACAACGCTGCTTCCAGTGCCGCAGTACCGGATGCGACCAATGCAGTATGTGAATGATTTAACAAATCATAGGTCTGGTCAAAAATCAATTTTACCGGCGAACCTGAAATGTATTTTTTGTAAAGTTCAATGTCAATGCTGTTTACACCTGCAATTACAAACTGAAAATCCGGAAAGCTTTCGGCTACTTTGGTCATTACAGGCAAGGTACTTTTAATTTCCTGTACCCGGCTTCCGGCCATTAAAGCCACCAGTTTTCTGTTATCCAGACTATTTTTTTTATAAAACTCCTTGTTCGAAACAGCATTTGTTTTGAATTCTGAAATTGAATCTAAAAGCGGATTTCCCACATAATGAACATCAATATTAAATTTCTTAAAATACGAGGTTTCAAAAGGAAAGATAACAAACAACTCATCTGTAAAATTCCTGATTTTTTTTACCCGGTATTCCTTCCATGCCCAGACTTTTGGAGCAATGTAATAGTAAACTTTAATGTTATGTTTTTTGGCAAATTCGGCCAGACGAAGGTTAAAACCCGGATAATCAATTAAAATCAGCACATCGGGATTGAATTCGAGCAAATCCTGTTTGCAGAAATTCATATTCCTTTTGATGGTTTTCAGGTTTAGTAAAACATTTAAAATTCCGATAAAAGCCATTTCGCGGTAATGTTTTACCAAATCACCACCAACCTCTTTCATTAAATCGCCGCCAAAAAATCTGAATTCCGCATTTTGATCGACCAGTTGCAGTTCCTTCATGAGGTTGGAACCGTGTAAATCTCCCGATGCTTCTCCTGCTACCAGATAATACTTCATTTTTAAAAAAGAAGTTAATTTTGTTTAGTTCAAATTAAATTGACCTTTGACAGTTCACTGTTTTGTTTAAAAGGCTTTTGAAACAAGAACAATAAAAGCATAAATAATGGTTGCCCCTAAAATTCCGCGTGCAGTTTTCTCCTGTTTAAGTTTTATCATTCCCATAAACGCACCACTGTTAACAAAAACGCATAAACTACCAAGTTTGATAAAAACATTTAGTTGTTGCAAACTCTTTGTATATTCCACTATCGAAACATCACGGTTACCCACATAATATACAAAAGCAAAAACTATGACCGGTAAAATAAAACCGATAAGAAAACCAATTCCTACATTATCAAATCTATTTGCTCTTCTTCTTAACATTAAAATTTCCAGTCTTTAATTTGAGAAAGCGTTTTGTAACAAGTCATGTCAGTGGTTACCGGAACTACAGATGCATAATTATTATCCAACGCATACATATCGGTCTCCAGGGCATCGGCCTCAAAGTTTTTAAAATAACCCGATAACCAGTGATATTCCCTCCCATGTGGATCCGTTCTTTTTTCAAATTCTTCCACCCACTTGCCATGTGCCTGCCTGCATAACTTTATCCCTTTTGGTTTTCCTTTCGGAATATTAACATTTAAACAGGTAAACGGAGGTAATCCGTTTTCGAGTACACTTTGAAAAACTTTTGCCACCACAATTTTAGCTTTTGAAAAATCGGCATCCCTGCTGTAATCATCCAGCGAAAAGCCTATGGAGGGGACACCGTGTAAACTTCCTTCGATTGCGGCTCCCATAGTTCCGCTGTAAATAACACTGATGGAAGCATTGGTGCCGTGATTAATGCCGGAAATCACATAGCCGGGTTTTCGGTTTAGTAAACCATTAAAACTTAATTTAACACTGTCAACCGGGGTACCGTTACTCCGGTACGTTGGCACGCCCAGTATTCGTTCAACAGGAACTGCACGCAAAGGATGATCGACTGTAATTGCACACGATTTCCCTGACATTGAAGTTTCTGATGAAACAACAACAATATCCCCAAAAAACTGAATCACCTCTACCAATTCACGTAAACCCTTGGCGTGAATTCCATCATCGTTTGTAACTAATATTAATGGTTTTTCTGACATACTTTTTCGAATTGGAAACAAATATAATTCAATTTTAGAACCGAATACAATGGATTTAATATTTCACACTAAATAAATGGCAAAAATTAAATAACATAACTCACCCGGTTTTAAATATTGTGGTCATTTACTAAATTTGATTTCAACATTAAATAAATCAAAATGAAGTTTTCCAATACCCTTTTAGTTTTACTGTTTTGTTCTTCAACCCTGTTTGCCCAGTTTCCGGATTTTGAATTTCATAAAATAGGTGAACACGGATTAAGAATGGGACAAACCGCATTGCTGGATCTGGATGAAGACGGAGATTTGGACTGGATTTTTGGCGAATCCGGTAAAATGTCGTGGTTTGAATATGTTTCAGCGGACAATTGGATTTATCATACTTTGGGCGCGGGTGCCAAAACCGATGTTGGTGGTTGTGCTGTTGATATTGACGGCGATAGCCGGATTGATTTAATGGTTGGAACAGGTTGGTATAAAAACAATGGAGATCCTAAAGAAACTCCTTTTTCGTTTAATGAAAGTTTTACTATTTCCTGCCACGATAATGTTGCCGCCGATATTAACGGAGACGGAAAACAGGATATTATAGCAAACAGTAATGACCACCGGAATCCATATCTTATGTGGTATGATATAAATGTAGATGTCCAAAAACCCTGGTCGAAAAATATGATACATGACGGGATTCATGGAGGAACCGATCCAAATGGAGTTGGAGATTTGGATGGTGACGGTGATACAGATATTGTTCGAGGTAATGTTTGGTTTGAGAACACTGATGGAGATGGCAAAACATGGATTGAACATGCCTTGGTTCCTGATGGTGGCTCAAGACCGGGAAAATATGGACTGGCATTAAAAGCGTGGGTAACCGATTTGGATAAAGATGGTGATTTGGATATTATTGAAGCAGAATGCGATACTTCTGACACCCGGGTATTTTGGTTTGAAAATATAAAACAGGGCAAAGAATGGAATTTTCATTTAATTTCCGAAAACTCAACCAGCCAGGATTTTCATTCACTTGCAGTTAGTGATTTTGACAACGATGGCGATGAAGATGTTTTTAGTGGTGGCGGCCCAATGACCACAGGCAAACATCAATGGATTATCTGGGAAAATGCCGGAGGAAAAGCACAAAGGTGGAATAAACATGTTATTTTGGATGGATACAGATGTCACGAAGCTAAAGTGGCCGATGTGGATGGAGACGGGGATATAGACATCTGCTCAAAACCATGGAGTGGGAATGTACATGTTTATTTGGAAAACAAGTTGATTGACAGGGATTAGTTGGAAACCGGAAGTCAGATAGAGCCACACGGAACGTAGCAGTGTGTATTTTAACATTTTTCTTCGCCTGCAGGAAAAAAACATTACAAGTATGGAAACTATGAATATCAATTCTTAAATTACCAATATTAAAAGCATTACATTGAATATCTGAATTTATGAGAGAAGAAAAACTAAAAATATACGATGAACTTGTTGCACAATGCAGCCGGTTTGAACGAAAAGGAAAAACCATGCCTTATACCTCAGCTAACGGACATATGTTTTCGTTGTTCAACAAAGAGAATGAAATCGGCATCAGGATCTCAAAAGAGGTTCAGGAAAAATACATCAAAGAGTACAATACCACCATTTTTAAATCATACAACGCTGTAATGCGCGGTTATATTCTGATAAACGATAAAATGTTAGAAGACAAAAACAACATTGTCAGGCTTTTAAATGAAAGTTATGATTATGTAATGAGCCTGGAAGCAAAATAACATTTCACATAAATTGCTCAAAAACCAAGCATTATAACTTCCCCAAGATAAAGAATATCATGAGATGATAAAAACATATTAATTCACTTATTTGCTCAGATGACATAATTTATATAAATTGCGTCATAGAAATGACGGAATTATGAAATATTTAGTCAGAGAATTGTCGGAAAAAATATTTAATAAACTTCAAAGCAATACAGTAGTAATACTTTATGGAGCCCGACGCGTAGGAAAAACATTCCTTGTTAAAGCACTGTTAAAAAAAATAAAAGAGCCGGTTTTAACCCTGAACGGAGAAGATATAAATGTACACGATAAACTTGCAGTAAGAAGTGTTGAAAATTTCAGGCAGATTTTGGGTTCTTATAAAGTTCTTTATATCGACGAGGCCCAGAAAATTCCGGAAATAGGATTAAAACTTAAATTAATGATTGATGAAATCGAAGGCCTGAAAATTATCATTTCCGGATCTTCTTCATTCGATATTAATAACAATACAGGTGAACCATTAACAGGTAGAAAATACACATTTAATTTATTTGCTTTATCCGAAAATGAATACAACCAAATCGAAAATCCCATTTCAAAACCGGATAAAGTGCGTGAAAGGCTTGTGTATGGAAATTATCCTGAACTTTTGCATCTACCCGACAAAAAAGACAAAGAAGACTACCTTAACGAAATGATTAGCTCTTACCTCTTAAAAGATATTTTGATTTATGAAAACATAAAAAACTCCCAAAAGATTTTCAACTTATTACGACTGATTGCTTTTCAGATTGGGAGTGAGGTATCGATGCAGGAATTAGGGAAACAACTGGGAATGAGCAAAAATACGGTAGAGAAATACCTGGATTTATTAAACAAGGTTTTTATCCTTCACAAAGTTGGTGGTTTTAGCCGCAACTTAAGAAAGGAGATTACAAAAAATTCCCGTTGGTATTTTCTCGATAATGGAATAAGAAATGCCGTAATTGCCAATTTTAACTCAGTTGAATCGAGAAATGATGTTGGACAACTTTGGGAAAACTACATGATTTGTGAAAGACTAAAATATCAGGAATGCAGACGAATTTCATCCAACAATTATTTTTGGCGAACGTATGAACAACAGGAATTAGATTGGGTTGAAGAAAGAAATGGTTTGCTATTTGGATATGAATTTAAATACCGGAATACCAGGGTTAAAATTCCACCTCAATGGAAAAAAGCTTATCCCGATGCAACTTTTGAAGTAATAAACATTGATAATTTTAGTGAATGGTTAAAGTAAACCAATATTTGTAATTTGTTTACTATTAATCCTTTAATAACTTATTTATGAACAAAGAAACAACGCAACGCCCCAATCTTTTAAGTGCCCTTTGTATCCTGTCTTTTATCGGCAGCGGACTGGGATTTATCGGCTATTTTCTGGCATCGGTATTTTTTACAAAAACTTCGGAGTTGATTATCCAATATTCCAACTGGCACACTGTTGAAGCCATATCTCCCATGTATTTTACACTGTTTATGGCACTTTCGGCAGCTTCTTTAATCGGGGCTATCAGAATGTGGAAACTGCACCGCGATGGATTTTTTATTTATACTGTTGCCCAGATAATCATGTTGTTTCTCCCTGTAATCTGGATTGGTAATAACTCATTTTCGGTTACCGGTGCAATTTTTACAGCGATATTTATTGGTGGGTATGCTTTGAATTTTAAGTGGTTGAAGTAGGGGAATTCAATCTAATTAGCAAATTTTATCCGAACCGTAATTTGTAAGATTAGAGCCAAATAAAAAACCTGCAATTTAACATTATCGAAATGAATGAGATTCAGTTACTTTAAATTTATCACTTTCTACCACATTTCAGTTGTACAAAGTTTTAAATAAATTTTTATTCCTTCGATTGCATAAATAACCAATCTCTTAAAGGTTTCAATTTATATGCATAATCAAATGAATACATATGTTCCGGACCTCCACCCGAAACACCTTCTGGTGTCACTGTTTCCGGTTTGAATTGAACAAAATTGATAGAATAATCCTTAGCAATTAAATCTTCCACTTTTTTATCTTGCTCTTTTTGTGGCAGTTGAGCTGAAAATTCTGTTGAGCCATATTTTATGTTGCTTCCTGTTAATAAATTTCCAACTTCATTCATTCCTGCCGAAGCCTTTTTATCACCTGCCGAAACGATATAGAAAAATCTATCGTTTAACAACGGTTGTAAAACTGTAATATCCCATTGACTTCCAACATAAATTGAAGCAGCAAAGATGTCAGGATAAGTAGCATTATAATAAAACGATATCATGCCACCCATAGACTGTCCGGTGGCATAAATTCGATTTTTGTCAATGCTAAAATTTTTGATAACACTATTCATTAAACGAAAAGCAATTCCAACCTCATCGCTTGTTTCGTGTTTGTCGTTCACAGCCCAATCAGGTCCTGCAAAAGAAGGTACTAAAACAAAACTTGGATTTTCTTTCTGGCTTTCATCTGTAGCCCAGATTATTCCGCCATAACCTTGCATTAAAGGTGCTTTTGCACCTTTGCCAACCGTACTTGCATCGGCGATGAATTGAATCAGTGGATAGCTTTTCGTTTTATCATAATCTTCTGGAATAAACAAATTATAGATCATTGTTTTTCCTGTTACACTATCCTTAAAATCCAATGTTTGAAACCTGGAAGCAATTTCATCCCGAAGTTCCAGAAGTTCTTTGTCATAAGATTTGTTAACGCCGCCATAAGAATTGTCCCAGGTCTTAGTTTGTTCAGAAGTAGTTTTTTTACTTAAACTTTCAACTTTTTTACTATCAGTTTTGCAGGAAACTATTAGTGCAAATACAAGGCTTAGTCCAATTAAATTATTCATTTGTTTTTTATTGTTTCTTCGTTCGTTGACATTAATTATTAGGTTAAATTGATTTATAGTGACAGATTGTATATTGCTATCTGGTTAAACCAAATGGCAGTTTGAGTGGACCGCAAGCCATCTTAATAATTTACAACATCAATTGTTATCACTTAAATAAAATGTAATACCAAATTGACCACAAAATGCCGCATATAAATTAATTACTTCCAGCAAAATACAAAAAAAATTCTGCCCGGAATCCTTCAGATTTTATAATCTTATGGTAACAAGCAGAATTATTTAAATGTAAGAATAATTAAAGTGCTAATTTCACCGATGCTGCCAATGATGTTGTAGGCCTGCCTATTAACTTTGAAAGTTCTCCGGAATCGTCGAACAAGTCACCTTTGGAGGCACTTATATCCCAACCGGCAATTGCCTGGGCAAAGGATTTTGGAATATTAAAACTTTCAAGAATTTTAGCGTATTCTTCCTGCGGCAAATTTCTGTATGGCAAATCTTTACCTGTTTGCTTTGATATCTCTGCCGCCAAATCATCAAGAGTGTAAGCAATATCTCCGGCCAACTCAAACACTTTTCCTTTAAAGTTATCACCTGACAAAACAACCGCAGCTGCTTCGGCATAATCAATTCTTGCAGCAGAAGATATTTTCCCGGCACCGGCACTACCTTTAAATGCACCTCCGGCTATGGCTCCACCAATTGAAGCTGTATAATTTTCAGTATACCATCCATTTCTAAGTATGGTATAATCAATACCCGATTCTTTTAACTCCTTTTCTGTTGCCAGATGCTCTCCTGCAAGATTTATTGTTGTGGTATCAGCGTGCAATAAACTCGTATATACTATCCATTTAACCCCGGCTTTTTTGGCTGCCTGAATTACATTTTTATGTTGTCTTTCACGCTGTCCAATCTCATTTGCTGAAATCAGTAAAAGTTTATCAATTCCTATTAGTTGTTTCGGAAGTTCATCTGCATTGTTATAATCAAACGGGCGGGTTTCAACTCCCGGTACTTTTGCTTTTTCAGGTGTTCGAACTAATGCTACAATGTTTTCAGCTGACACTTTTCCTTTTAATTGTTCAACTACCAGTTTTCCTAACTGACCTGTTGCTCCTGTTATTCCTATTTGCATATGTTTAAAATTATTTGTTTTTAAAAGTAAAATTTGTAACTCGCATGTTCCTACGGCTATCGGAATTAATCATCCTTTTGGATGTGTAACTTTTTCATGCTCGTCCATTTTTTATTTTTTTGAATCTTACTTTATCATCACTAATTTCCGATTTTAACCGATGTCATTGTTAATGATCCTGCAACCGGCTCATCATTAAAAATTTTCACTTCCTCATTAATATCGCAGAGCGCCAGCGCATACAGTAAAGGCAGATAATGCTCCGGTGTTGGTATCGATAAGTTAAAGGCATTACCTTGTTTTGAATAATTGATTAAAGCCTGACAATTTCCTTCCAAAATGAATTGTTTCATTTTTTCATTTGCTTCAATCGCCCAGTCGTATCCAAAGTTTTCATTTAACTTTTGCCAACTCACCATTCTCAGATTATGCACCATATTGCCACTACCTACCAATAAAATACCTTTATTCCGCAATTGATGGAGTTGCCTGGCAAATTCGAAATGCTGTTTTGGATTTTTGTTGTAATCCAGGCTCAACTGTATTACCGGGATATTTGCTTTGGGATACATGTGTCTTATCACAGTCCATGCTCCATGGTCCAGTCCCCACTTTTCATCCAACAATACATCGGTATTTGCTGACATGCTTTTAATATCTTTTGCCAGTTGCGGCAGTCCCGGAGCCGGGTACCGGATTTCATACAATTCTTTCGGGAAACCGCCAAAATCATGTATTGTCCGCGGGTTTTCCATTGCCGTAACCTGTGTGCCTTTTGTTTCCCAATGCGCCGAAATAACAATAATCGCCTTTGGTGTTTCGATTTCGGCAGATACCTTTCTAAATCCCTGAACAAATTCGTTTTCTGCAACAGCATTCATAGGGCTGCCATGCCCAAGAAAAAGTACGGGCATTTTTGGTGTATTTTCCCAATTCTCCAGTATCGTATTTAATTTCATTACTCCAAATGTTAACGGCATTGCCGATATTATTGTTTTTAGAAATGCCTTCCGTTTCATTTTTATACCTGAATTTCTTAAAGAGTAAGTTTGATGTCAAGTATAAAAATGTCATCAATTGCTTTGTCTCCCAGGTTGTCAAAAAATGAATCTGAACCATATCGAACATCGAATTTTGAACGGTCTACTTCAACCTGAGCAGAATATTCAAGATCATTTTTTGATACATCGAAAGTTATGTCTTCGGTTTTCCCTTTAATGGTAAGTTTACCGCTTACGCTGGCTTTTCCATTATTAAATTGAGTAGATTTTATAACTTCAAACGAAGCTGTTGGGTATTTTTCTACAGCAAAAAAGTCATCCGATTTTAAATGTCCGACAAGTTTTTGTTTGTAACTTTTATCTTCAAGGTCGGTGTTTGAAATGGTTGTCATATCCAATAATACGGTGCCACCAACGATTTCACCATTTTTTAAATCCAGGTAAGCACTTTTAATCTTTACTTCGCCCTTGTGTGCTCCACCAATTTTTTTACCTGTCCATTCAACAACTGATTTACCAATGTTGATTTCACTTTTTTGAGCTGAAACATTTAATGCCCCTGCTAAAAACAGAACCGCTAAAATTTTAATCGTTTTCATATCGCAATAATTTTAATCTTTAATTATTAATGTTTACGATACAAAAGTAGGTCAGCACAGAGGCTTCAACACTTGACCTATGGTAAGAAATAAAATTGATGTATGTTAAGAAAATAGCTTTAAATACTATTGAATTATTTCTGCTTTCTTATTCTGCTAAGGCTTTCAGGAGTAATGCCAAGGTAAGAGGCAATGTGTACAAGAGGAACCCGTTGAAATATTTCCGGGTGCTCTTTAAGCATTTCATTGTACCTGTCAACAGCTGTTTCCCACATGGTTGCACTTAACCTGTTTAATGCATTTATATATGCCTTCTGAAAAAGAATACGGAAATACCTTTCCAGGCCCGGTATTTCAATTAATAACTGCTCCAGGCGATCCACCGGAATTCTCAGCAAATCGGAATCTTCAAATGCCTCAATATTGTATTTTGAGTTTTGCCGGGTAAAATAGCTGTCAATGTCACCTATCCAGTTATTATCCATTCTAATTTGGTAAACATGTTCCACACCCTTTGTATCAACATAAAAAGAGCGCAGACAACCTTTTTTAATAAAATACAGGTAATTACAGACCTGCCCTGAAACCAAAAGGTCTTTCTTTTTTTTTATAGACACAGGTTCAAAGGCAGATAAAATTTTAGCTTCGTCCTGTTTATTTATATTCGACCACTTATTTATGTAGTATATAAGTTTGTTTTCTTCAGGCATTATTGAATAACCTTACTAATTTTTAGCTGCAAATTTAATTGAAAGTGGCGAATTACAAATCTCTGTGTTCAAATTGCACCTTACAGTTGATGTAAATACAGGTAGCAGTTTCCCGTAATGAGTTCCAGTCCAACACCGTAGATTTATATTACGGTTTAAATTGAAATATTCGTATAATTTTGGATTTGATTGAAAAATGGAAACTAAAAAAACTGAGTTCCGGAACAAATTGATTCGGGATTTCAGCGCTGTGAAATGGTTTAATCGTTACAAGCCGTATTATAAATTGAATTACGTTAATATAAACTACCTCGTGTTGGAAAGTTGAGGTAGTTCATTATTTTTTGTTCGTTTTAATATACTATTACTCCTTCTCCATTCAAATCAAAAATACCATTTACCCAGTCAACCGTGCCATGCAATTCATAAGAACCTTTAGCTCCGTCAAATTTTCCTGTTCCTCCCGTTATTAAATACTGAAAGTGTGTTGTTTCATTTTCTACATAATAATTAATCACCATAACGTAAATTACATCTCCATTTGCAGCTGTTATTATACCTGTGATGTAAGCCGGAGTTCCTTCCGGAGGCACGCACCATGTATTTATTACATGAAATTTTCCTGTATGAGTAGCATTTCCGTTACCCTCACTTATTCCTTGCAATCCAAGTAAATCATTACAATTTGCATAGGGTACTACCTTCAAAATTCCGGTTGCTTTTTGGATTTTAAAGTTTTTCTCAACTGACTTACCAGATTTTAACTGAAATGCAGAAGGTGTAAGATCAAATTCAGAAAGCGGATAAAGAGCGATTTCTTCTGATTTAAAACTATCAGAATCGGTCAGGTACTCATGATTTTGTTCCTCACAAGCAAATACAAGTACCAAAAGAATCGAAATACCTAAGATTTTTTTCATGATTGATAATTTTAATTAATACTTAACTAAAATTAGATCAAGAATAAAAACCTTACTTTGCTATTTGTCTCAATTGTTTTATCATTTGTCTCAAACATTTGATTTCTTCTCACTTGGCCTATAGCCAAATTCTTTATAAAACGAGGTACTGAAATGGGATAAATTTTTAAATCCCACCCGGAATGCCACCTCCGAAACATTAAAATCCTCATTTGTAAGTAATTCCTTCGCCTTGTTCAATCTCAGCAATTTAATATATCTGCCGACTGAAATGTTAGTTAGAGCATTGAATTTACGGTATAGCTGGGCGCGGCTGACACCAATTTCTCTACAGATTTCACCTATGCCATATTCTTCATTATCAAGATTATGAACTAAGATCTCTCTTAGTTTTAACATAAAGGTGTCTTCTTTGTAAATGGCCGGATTCTTTGTTTCCGGGATATCAACAGCAGAATTGTATCTTTGATAAAGCTGTTGCCTGATTTCCAGGAGCTTCCTGATCCTGATGAATAACTCTTGCTGATGAAAAGGTTTGGTTAAATAAGCTTCAGCTCCGTATTCCAGTCCCTCCAATCTGGATTCCATATCAACTTTTGCAGTGAGAAAAATTACAGGTATATGACTGGTTCGGATATCTTTTTTCAGGCGCTTAACCATTTCATATCCATTCATTTGGGGCATCATAATATCACTTATTATGATATCCGGTATTTTGCTGATTGCTGTTAAAAGTCCATTCTCTCCATTTTTTTCCAAAACAACATTGTAATTCTCTTCCAGTATGGAAATTAAAAATTCAGCTACATATTCATTATCTTCTACAATAAGAACAAGAGGTGATTTATTACCAACTTTCTTCGTAATATTTCTTACATCTTCTTTATTTGCTTTAACTGCAGTAAAATCAATTCCGTTTTCCTTTTTAGCCTTATTCATCCACGGCAATTGAATGGTAAATTCAGTTCCCTCTCCTAAAGTACTCTTTACCGAAATATTACCTCCAAGAAGATTAACCAACTCATAAGTAATATTTAATCCAATGCCTGTTCCTCCTGATTCATAGGCCCCATCAAATGCCCGATAATACCTTTTAAACAAATTTTGGAGATGCTCCGGCTCAATACCCCTTCCATTATCTGAAACCCTGAGAATTACATTTTTTTTATTTTCATTTCCTTCCAATGACATTGTAACAGTACCATTTTCCCTTGTATATTTTATTGCGTTTGAAAAAAGGTTATAAATGATCTGGCGAATTTTATCCGGATCAAAATCCATTATAATTTTTTCTCTGCCTGAATGAAATTTTAAACCAATATTTTTAGTTTTTGCCATAAAAGCAAAACTATCCATCAGGTATTTTGTATATACCAGAATATCCCCCTGGATAAGTTGCACAGACATAGCCCTGGCTTCCATTTTATTATAATCCAGTATTTGAGTAATCAAGTTTAATAAAATCCTGATGTTTGTCCTTATTTTCTCAATTCCCGGCTTAAGCCATTTTCTTGGATTATTCTCGATTTGAAATACAACACCGTCAATGACGGTTAGCGGAGTTCTGAATTCATGTGTTACATTCGTATAAAGTTTTGTTTTAAATTGATCCAATTCTTTTAATTGCTTGGCTTCTTTTCTTTTTACTTCTTCAAGTTTCCTGCGTTGGTCTAGAAAACTTATAACCAGAAATAAAATATATCCGGCCTGCCACAAACAATTAATAGTGAAAAACAAAATATTCTGCTGCGGTGTCAATAAAGACATCCCTTTCATATCAGGTTTGAGAACTACTACCATAATTATGGAAAGCAGGTAAATGATAAACAAGGAAAAAGTATATTTTGTGTTTTGGTAACTGATTGATACGATAATTACTGTCATTCCTGTAAATAAAAGGCCCGCAGAATGTAACAGTCCTCCCATCCTGATCATATAAAAACAAGTTACCAATAATACCATCACCTGAATAAGAAAAACCAGAAGATCGACTCTTTTCCGAATAAAAGGTATTATAATTAATGCAGGAAACACCAGTACGAACAGGATCAGCCCAAATTCAAAAATTATTGAAATATGCAAAAAAAGAGCCAGTAAGGTTAATCCAACAACAGCAAGTAAAGTTCCAAAAGAACTTAACCAGACATTTCTTCGTAAGATCAATTCATCGTCCGTAATTCCCGGAAAGGATAATATAAAATCTAATTGATTTTTTACACGACTAAACACTTTCAATAATATTAGCTTGCCTTTTTGTCTTTTAGCAATTTTAAAATCTTATCATTTATAATATTTATTCACTTTATAAACTATGTTGGCAATCTTATGAACTCCCGATGTCTGAATAAATCGAATTCAAATGAGGATTATTATTCAGCATGAATACCCCGGTCAAAATCTGATTCTTAAATTAACACCGGGCACGGATTTTTTAGTTGCCAAATTGTACTGAACACAGGGCCTCAGTTCAATACTGGCTTTATAAAAGCTGTTCCTTTTACATTATTAATTCTTTCGACTCTCTTTTTACCCGTAAGGTTTGCAGGTATCCCTACTGCAAATGAAGCAGTGCCCAGTATAAGTCCACTTCCACCGATGACAATTAAAGAATAACTGTCGACTCCAAATCCCCAATCAGAACCAAGAATCATTGTTAACACTGCTGTCCCATAAGAAATACCCCCTATAATATTAAGTGTTCTGCCTGTCTTTTGCAGTTTCAATGCTTTGTTCATGTACGTATTCAGTTCTTCCTGAGAGGCATTTTGGAGATTATCCATCGAATATTTTTCCTGCGCCTGACCTGCCACAACAACTAAAAAAATCAAAAAAATAATCATCTTAATTTTTTTCATGATGTTTTGGTTTTTATTAATAAAATTACAAAAAATAATGCACTAATCCCCTAATTGTATGGCATATACGGTAAGGGAATGAATAAATTTTTGCAGCAGATTACCGGATTGATCTCAAGTCAGGCACCTAAGATTTAAATTTTGGTTTTGATTGTAACGCTCGGGTAATTCCGGATTAAATTGAAAACAGGATACTAAAATGAGTTCCGGATTTTATTGATTTGGAAATTAGTTGATTGCAACAATCAGGCTTGTGATTAGCTGAATTAAAGCCACCGGAGCCCAGATACGTTCAATCTTGCTGGGTGTAATTGTATTCATAAATGTACTAATGCCAAAAAATGCTACGACAAACCAAATTCCAATCCGCGTAAATGTTTTAAACTGACTAAGAAGAAGTTCAGCTTCTGATAAGACAATTAATGCAATAAATGACAGTATAAACATATTTAGAATTGCCACAACTCTCATTTTAGGTGGGTATTTCCCGGGATATCTGCCACCCATAGATGCTTCTCCCCATGGCACTCCGGCAGCTAAACATCCCTGAAAAATGATTACAATCCCGGTTAATATGCTAAAAACTACAGCTGATATATGTTCCGGCATATTATTACATTTATAAATTCCATTCAGTATTTGACTAAAATTTTAAAACGCACTGATATTTGGTTTGTTCAAAAATTGTAAAAGTAGTGGCAGTCCCAATAGCTTTTGGAAGTGTGATAATTTTCTGTTAATCTGCTAAACAATTTGAGCGCCTGTCTGCTAAAATGCAGTCCAGGCAAGGACTGCATTCTTCTATACCCGGCACTTTCCATGTTATTGTTTTACAAAATGCTGTGCCGTTATGAATTTTATCGTATGCTGTTTAAATATTTTTCCAACATCGTATATCCGTCTGAACCAATGTTATTTCTGTCCTCAGGATTTTTTTTATCAAGCTTGTTTTTATCTTCCCAAACATCAGGCATACCATCATGGTCGGTATCTTTTGGCGCTTTTTTATTTTTTAGTTCAGGCCATCCTCCCACATCTTCCTGTGTATCAATAATACCGCATATTTTTGTATTATCTGCGACCTGATGTTCTGTTTTATAGCTTTTTCCTTCAAAAGTTGCATAACCGCCACGTACTTCTTTTAGTATACGTTCATCTGTCGCATCTCTTTTTGGCAATTTTGCTCCGGCATTTTCAAGTACTATTTGATATGCTTCTTCTGCTGTCTGCTGGTTAACGGGCATTGATGGCCAGGGCTCTTCAAGTTTGATTTTTTTAAAAGACATTTTGGTTTGTACTCCGCCATTCCAGTTGTCTGACGAAACATCTTTGTTGCCTTCAACTCTATTTTCTGCTATATACCATTTGCTATAGTCATCCTCACTTCTGAATGAAGGATTTGCAATTCTGTGCATTACCTCACCCGGTCTTGTTGCCGGGCCCGGTTTATAATAGTTGGCCACTATATTTAAGTTTGTAAAATTGAATTTATCATTTCCACTTTGAAACTTTTCGCCACCGTAAAGACTTTGATAGCCCCAGTTGTAAATAACATTATTTCTGTAATCTGTATTTCCGCATCCTGACGCCATGCGGGGATTACGACTTGAATGGTGGGCCAGTAAATTGTGATGGTAAGTACTGTAATTACTTCCCCAGATTCCGCCAAATCCGTGAGAACCTTTAACATGATTGGAATGGCTCATACTTTCAGAAACAATACACCATTGCACAGTGATACTGTCACAATGATAAACCGACATACACTCATCGACACTCCAACTTGCAGATATATGGTCTAAAATAACGTGCTTACAATATCTGCCTGACACTGCATCATAATCATTACCTGATTCATCTCCCAACCTTACCCGTAAATATCTTATTATTACATTATCTGCTCCGATATTAAGCGGATGTCGCCGTATACAAATGCCATCTCCGGGTGCAGTCTGACCCGCTATGGTAATAAAAGGATTTCTGATGGTTAAAGCACTTTCAAGAATAATCGTTCCTGATACTCTGAAAACAACCGTGCGGGGTTCTGAAGTTTCAATTGCCGCTCTCAAACTGCCTTCCCCGCTATCATTTAAATTGGTAACTTCATATACAACTCCACCCCGACCACCTTTGGTATATTTACCATATCCTTCGGCGGTTGGAAAAGCCAATTGCTGAGACCATAAATTGAAAACGGTCAATATCCAAATTAGTCCTGTAAATAATGTTTTTTTCATAATAACGATTTTAATTAATTGCAGAATGTGTTATTGGATGAATCAAAACGGCTGGTATTTTTATACTGCATATGTTTTGGTAAAATTATCACATATCCATTGTTGGGCGCTTTACAATTTACCAATTTTTTTCACGATTTCCCCGCTTGGCTGAACGGTTAGAAAATCAATTTTTATTAAGCGTCTGAGCAGATTGTCCAGATAAGTGGTACTAACCGGTCCCCACCCTTCTTCATCCAATCCATGAAGATTTAAGATTAGCCAGCCTCCTTCTCCTGCCAAAAAATTATTAATCTCCTTCTCAACATAATCATCACAAAAGTCAGGACCATGCCCCCAACAACCTAAACGCAACGGGAACTCTCCAGCAGGGAAATCATTTACCATAGAATCTTTCAATACCAGCCATCCACCTGTACGAATTGCTGACACTTTGGACAACACAAATTTTTCCAGCTCAGGCGTGGAAGCGTTGTAAGCGAAGTTGTAAACTGCTCCTTTAGCCTTGTATCCCGATAAATTCTCTTCAAAATAAACCAGACATTTTTCAATATTGTCCTTTGCTTTTTCAATGGGGATTTCAGTAAGATTCAGATGCTCCCATGTATGCGGCATAATTTCATGTCCGCGTTCTTTCAATTTATTCCAGTCATTAAAATCCCCCAGCAGATTTTGCGGAATCCATTGTGGTTCAGTATTAAAACTTTTCAAATGCCCTGTAGCAATAACATTCAAACAGGCTTTTAAACCATAATATTCATGAATTTCCGCAATTTTGTAAAACGATTTTTTGAACCCGTCATCAAAACTCAAGGTTAATGCATGAGTCTTTTCAGGTTCAGCCACGATGCCCATGGAACCAAGGCTAAAGGTTCCGGCAACAGCAGCAGTATTTTTGATAAAGTTTCTGCGATCCATTGATAACTTATTTAAAATGAGAATTTATCCAATCTGTAAGCTCCCTGTCGAAATGCTGACTTTCTTCCATCTGGGGGGTATGGCCGCTTTTTTCAAAAAGTACAAGTTTAAAATCAGCAATGTTCTCATAGGCAGGGTGCCAGAGTGTATAGGGTATTACATAATCATACTTTCCCAGTCCGACAAACATCGGAACTTTGATTTCTACGGCAGGATCAAACATATTGTATTCGTGAAACACTTTTGTAAACAGGTGCTGCGTCACTTCTGAATGTACTGTCATATCTTTCCAGAGCCAGGCTGCATCATATTCCGGATTAAACCAATATTGTGGCGACATGTTGTTGTATCTGGCAGAAGCCTCTTCCTGTCCGGTCAGCCGATCAAGTTCCTGTACTTTTCCCCAGTTTTCTTCCTGAAGTCTTTTTCGTTCCGGTGAAGCACTTGCCCAAAGTGCTTCGGCCTTTTTGGTATAGGTGTCATTGCCCCATTCAGCGGGAGAGCCAATTACAATTAATCCGGAAACCTTGTCTCCAAATTTTTTGACATATTCAGTGGCGATGGTACCATGAATACTATGGCCCATTATCAAAGGCATTTCCAGACCCAGTGCCTCCCGTATCTGTTCCACATCCTGTACAATAGATTCAATGTTTACCTTGTCAAGATTTTCTGCCGCATAAGCTTTTGCAAACCATTTCATATCTACAAAATACATCTTTAAATGCTGCCTTAAGCTGGTGGAAAAAGTTCGGGGATAATAAATGGAAGAACCGATAACCAAACAGGGTTTCCCCTCCCCTTCAATTCTATAACTTAGCAAGCTGCCATCTACTTTTATTTCGCCTGAATCGGCACCTGGGCATTTGCTGTTCGACTGTGCAACCAGACTAGTAGCCAGAAAGAAGAAAACGACACAAACTATTTGTCTTTTAGTTATTCTCATTTTATTGATGTGTTGAACTTAACATTCATTCATAGATAAACTGTAAAACCCTGAACAGATACTACTGCGACAGGTGATTAATTTTTAAGAAAAATCGTTTTATTGAATTCTGCACTTTTTTTAGCCGCGTCCAGAATTTCAACAACAAGCATATTATTCTCCAAAGCATTCAAATCATAATCCTCAGGTTTTATTTCATTTCTGACAACTGCTGCCAGAAATGCAAAAGGGTCATCAAAAGGCGCTTTTCTTTCTTCTAATTTTAAAATTTCTTCATTATATCCATCGTAACCTTCCGAAATACGCACACGCATATCATGTCTGTTATCTGCATAAATCACCCCATTTACTCCATAAATCTCCATGTCTTTTCTACCAATAGGCCAGTTCCACGAGCCCTGTATAACAGCCACAGCGCTGTCGTATTGCAAAATAATAATAGACTCATCATTTACTTTTGGGTTGTTTTCAGCCTGTAATTGTTGTGAAACCGCAGTTACACTGTTCGGGCGTTCCCCATCCATAAACCACGTCAGTAGGTTAGCCCCGTAACAGCCAAAATCTACTTCAGCACCGCCACCATTTTGGACAGGGTCGGTGAGCCATTCCAGAAATTCCTGATTCACTCCTATTTTTTTAGGCCCTTTATGTCCTGATTGTACCATTATTTTTCGAATCCCTCCAATGGCATTCTCCATTTTAGCCAACTTGTAGGCTTTGTGTGTAGTTGGATACCAGGTAGTTTCGTAATTTGTGAGCAAATGAATATTATGCTTTTGGGCTAATTCCTGCATTTTTATTGCATGCTGCATATTTACTGCAAGCGGTTTTTCTACCATTACGTGAACTCCCCGGGGTGCTGCTGCCTCCACCACTTCCAAATGTTCGTATATAGTTCCAAAGGCAGCAACAGCTTCCGGTTTGGTTTTGCTTAACATTTCTTCTATTGAGGAATATACTACTTCCATTGAGAACTTGTATTGTTTCGCATATTGCTCAGCGAGTTCTTTATTGGGTTCTACTATTCCAACAATTTTTATCTCACCCCTGGGTTCGCTGCCAAAAATCCAGTGCACATGGGTGTGGGTTAATCCAATTACACCTATTGTTAAAGGTTTTTTATGCTCCTGACCATAACTATTTGTAATTAAAAAACTCAGAATTATAACAAACAGCATTTTATATTTCCACATCATTTTATCAGATTAAATTATTTTTTAATTTCTGCTATTTGTTGATAAAGTTCGGATAATTTTGGATTAAACTAAAAACAGGAACCAAAAAACCGAATCGGGGAAGAAAATGATTTGGAAATTACAGCGTGTACAATTTTACCGTTATTGTGAGCCGCCATTTTTATTCATTATTATTCCGCTTATCCGGTTGACTTAATATCCAGTTATATAATTTATCTAAAAAAGATTTTGACATCGTCTCTCCGGTTTTGTTATACTCCAAAGGTGAGCCGGATTTGCTCTTTTGGAAAAGATGATTCATGCCTTTCAGCGTTTTTATGGTGTAATTTTTATTCTTCCCTGCTTTTAATGCCATTTCAATTGCTTCCTGGTTCGGCCCCGGCCTGACCTGCAAATCATTTTCACCAATTACTGATAATACAGGGTATTTTAAGTGCTTATAAATTGTCCCGGGATCAAGCGTGTAAAACTCATGCCAAAAGGGCATTTTAATCAGCCGGGCATACAGCTGTGCATCCCGTTGAAAAACATACCCCGTACTACTCATGGCTTCAATTTCAGCATCGGTAATCTGCCTGATTTGTCTTTTATACATCTCTTCAATCTTTTCAGATTGTATCTCAGAATTTTCTTTGGAAGACAGTAAAATCATGGTGCTATCAATGATTACCTGAAATTTTTCTATCGTCGATTCATCAACACCAAAAGTTTTTGGTATATCTGATAATTGCTGACTGACAATCTCACCCTGTTTAATGCCGGGACTTGCCATTAAAACAACAAATGATACTGAAGGAAGGCCTTCTGCAACTTTTGCGGCCACTACACCTCCGTAGCTATGCCCTATTAAACCCAAATGTTTTTTGTCTGCTATTGGATTATTATTTAAAAAATCTATGGAGGCTTTAATGTCTGAGGCCAAATCTGCCAGCGTCGTATTAAAATCGAGGACTCCTTCTGATTCACCCACTCCTCTTTTGTCACAGCGTAATACCGCCATTCCGTTTGTACTTAAATAACGGGCAATTTCAAACAAGGGCCGATGTATCGTATTGTCTGAACCATCGCGGTTGGCAGTGCCACTTCCGGGTATCAGGACTACCGTTGGGAAAGGCCCCTTCCCTTTCGGATAGGTAAGTGTACCGGCTATTTTTATGTTTGCCGTTTTATTGTAAAAATTAATGTTTTCAGTAATGTAAGTTGTATCCGACGATTTTATACTACATGAGAACAATGCCAATACCAATGTGATGATTACTATTTTAAGCTGTTCAAACATTTTTCTCTTATTCTGATGTCGAAATTTTTGATTACACAGGGGTAAGTATCAGATTAACTTATTCAACCCTCAGCATCCAACTTAAGATTTGTGTAATTATCAGTGACTTCATAGTTATAATCCGGGTATTCATATATCGGAATCCGTTGTTCCGTTTCACCAATTGAGTAACCCCAGATGCTTTCATAATCTGAAATATCTTCACCGATGTCTTCAAGCTGGCGGAGGTATTCACTAAGGGATTTGGATTCAATAATAATCACTTTATCCATTTTTTTCATGGCAGGACTATGTTTTCTTGTATGATCCAGTTCAAACTCCAGAATTCTTCGCCCGTAACGTGTAATGCCAATGGTACGATATGTAAGGCTTTTCCCGACTCCCGGTAAATTAAGGACATTTCTGTCGGTGCCCAAAAATGGCAAAGCACTTTCTTTCATCAGTTCCGACATACTTTCAACAATTGAAGCGGCATTATTTGGAAAATCTTTGATGGTTGAATAATATTCTTCAGGAATTTTACCGATCACCTTTTCTTCCATCTGTTCCTGAACAGCTCTTTCGTTGGTGGCAAAATTGAAATTATTCTCCATATACCCTTTTACACTAAAAGTATAATAATTGATAATCCCTATTTCGTTTAATACTTTCCGAAGCTTTGCGGCATGCCCTCTTCTGGAAGCCGCGGTGCTAAAAACATGCTGATTTGTAACGGTCCAGCCTGCGGTATTCAGCCGTCTGATTGCATCACGTGCCTCTGGTGTTACTTCCATCGGCGATTCAAAATGGGTTTGTATAAAAAATTGTTTTATCCCAATCCCGCTTGCTTTCTTTTTAAAGTCACCCAGTATTTTTACCAATTCAGGCGTAATTCTTTGTGGTAAATATACCGGCAAACGGGTACCCAGCCTGACCCGTAAAAAATGTGCATATTTTTCACCATTGGCCCTTTTTTTATTTGCCTCGAATTTATTTAAAGTCATCCTGTAAATCTTTTCCAGAATATTTTCAAGAGACTTGTCAGAACTCATCAATGCATCGCCGCCCGTGATTAAAATATCGCGCAATTGAGCATCCTTTTCAAAATAATCCAACAGGGTTTCCAGTTTTTCATCCCAGCTTTGCCGTGGTTTTAATTTATCCAGATTAAAATTCAGGTTGCCCCTCTGGAAATCATACATTCGCTGGCACGATGCACACAAGCCACCACATGCCCGGCCCATGGTATCAGGTATTAAAATTGCCACTTCGGGGTAACGCCTGTGAATATTATGATCGTTGGGCAAATACCACCCGGCCGCATTGGGTTCTCCCGGTTTTACTTTATCCTCTTTTTCCCAGGCGACTATGTTTCCGTATTCATCTACCAGTTGCTGGCTGTAAACTACATAATGCCTGATGGCCAAATCAGCACCCACAGCGAAATAGGGCACCCTTACATGCAATAAGGACAGATAATAAGGATTTACAAAAAAAGGAATTCCTTTTGCCTCTGCTTCATACAAAACCTTCATGGTATCCGGATCAAGTGAGTTGTCAAGCAATTCATTTAATAACTCAGGCGATCGCACGGCAAAGCGTAAATGAAATAATCGGTCATTCCACCATTCAAGTGCTTTCAGGTATTTTTGCTCTTGTGACATTCCTTCAGAAAAGAAAAATTTAGAATCACTTATTTCTCCCTTATCAATTTTGCCGATGATGATCTTCAGAATTCGTTCCCGGTTTTCTTCTCTTAGTTTTACAATCCTTGGATCAAGGCCCGAACACCATCTGTCCATCCATTCTTCCACCTGTTTTTGCGCTGGAATATTTCTTTTGTATTCCCCGGTAAATTGTCTGAAAAGCATTAACATATCTTTAAAAAAATAGGGTTTTGCTCCTCCGGTACCATAGGTAACCGCAAGCCAGATAAATTGAATCGGATTACTTATGGCCTTTTCTCCCCTGAGGTTCTGATCATCAAATTCACGGCCTGCATTGTCGATATAATCTAAAATTCGTAAGGCAGCAAAATCCCTCCAGGTCAGTTTCTCAAAGGCGACCCTTCCCCGGGTTTCCTTTTTATAAAATTTATAGGCATCCTGATTTTTTTGAATTACCCCGAGCACCCAGTTTCTTACACCTATTAATGCCTCTGTTTCATTTCTTGCATTTCGCATAATTTCTTCGAGCATGGGATTTTCCTTAAGCAATTGCCTGAGGAGCATATGAGATTTTACGGTGATTGCAATACGATCAAGTTTATGAGTAGTTGAATTCATGGTTTTAATTTTTCAAGTCAAACGGATACTTAAAGTTAAGACATTTCTGTGTCTTATTCTGCAGAAACCCTGAATCAGCAATTCAGGAAATTCATTTCTTTTTGTTTTGCTGAAAATTTAAACTGTTTGGCTTTATAAATGCTAACAGTCAATTGTAAGTTGTCCGGGTGGATTTCAGAGCGTATAGTTGCCCGGTACTTAAGATTTATACTATGGTTGGTTTGTAAAGTTCGGATTAATTTAATAACAGGAGTTAAAAACATAATCCGTGAACAAATTGATTTGGAAATTACAGGGTTGTGCGAGGTTTACCAATTTATGCACCGGGTTTTAATATCTTAAACCTCAGGTTCTTTTTATTTTTTCATTTAACAAATATAAGGCAGCCAAAGGTTAAAGCTTATAATATTTATTATTTTGCTTTTTGAATCGCGTGATTTTTGAACAAGAAATGGAATAATATATAAACAACCAATGAACTGAATATCCCAAAAATGTTAGCATCTAATCCTAAAGGTAAATTTGCATTTGTAACGATTAGAAATAAGGTAATTCCTCCTCCGGTAAGCATTGAAAATAGTGCAGCCTTTGAATCAGGGCGTTTCGAAAATAAAGCAGCCAGAACCGGGATAATCATTCCGGAAACCATAAAGGAATAGGAGTGCAACATCAATTCTAAAACACTCGACATTCGCAGTGCCAACAGAAGAGCAATGATTCCGATAACCAGGGTTAAAAACTGAGAAAATCGCAAACTGTTTTTTGAATTGTGCTTGCGAAGAACATCAGTTAAAAGATTACCTGAGGATGCCATTAAGCAACTATCAGCAGTTGACATGATTGCTGAAAAATAAGCAGAAAGTACAATTCCCAGAAATCCTGCAGGAAGTATCGTTTTCAGAAGAACCGGCAAGCCCATTTCAGCATCCAGGTTAGCGGCATTATATCCGGGCAAAAGTTGATTTTCCATGGCAACACGGGCAAACATACCCAAAACTACCCCAATAAATGCCATTAAAGGATATTCAAATAATCCGGCAATAAACCAGCCTTTTTGTGCTGTTCGGGTATCTTTTGAGGCATAAATACGCTGGTATAAAGTCATGCCAATAAACCAGATTGGAATAATAGTAAACATCCAGTTTACGATTTGTTGCCACGAAACCGACCTTAGCGATAAGAATTGGGGAGCAAGGCTGGTGCTTATGGCTTCGGCCCCACCAATTTTAAAGTAAGCAAAAGGCAAGCCAACAAAAATCAAGCCTGCCATTAGTATAATCCACTGGATAGTATCCGTGTAAATCACTGCTTTTAATCCACCCATTACAGTGTAAACGATGGCAATTACTCCCATTACCAGCATAGCATTGTCGATACTTAGCCCATTAAAAGTTGAAGCTGCCAGCTTCGCCCCTGCCAGAATTTGAGAACTTGTAAAGCCTAAATAACCAATTGCAGAAATTACGCCTGCAACCAGGGCAACACGTTTATCAAAAACAAACTCAAGGAATTGTGGAAAAGATAAAAATCCATTTCGTCTGGCCAGGTCGGCAACCTTTGGAATCAGAAAAACACCACTTAGCCATGCACCCAGCAAACCGGTGAATAAAAGCCAACTTCCCGAGAGGCCCATGGTAAATCCCAAACCTCCAAGACCAATTGAAAAACCACCACCAACGTCTGTAGCAACAACAGACAGACCAATATGCAGGCTACTCAATTTTCTTCCTCCTACATAATAATCATCTGTATTTTTGTTGGTTCGAAGAAAATATACACCCACCCCTAACATCGAAAGCAGATAGGCAATAAAAATGGATAAATCAATCCAACTCATTTTTTAACTGTAGAGGCTAACTCGATGTAGGATGTTTTATCAATATGTTTAACCAATCCTTTAGTTATCAGTGAATAAATAGCTTCCTGACCTCTTGTTGTCGGTATTTTTAATTCCCTGAAAATTTCTCCGTAAATACATTTACCTTTGTTGCTCAAAAATGCAACTATTTTCTTCTCAAACGGATTGTCAATTTCTTCCAGGTCGATTTTTTTGTTCTCTGTCATAAATACTTTATATCTCCTTTTTGTTTTTTTGAATTGTCGAAATCAATAAACTTTTTACAATTGTTCCACCCCTTTAAACCCCTGTAGCAAAATACATTTCTATATAATTGCAAGGGAATGTCACTAAGCACTTCTTCTCCGTTAAATACGGGGCATTTATCCGCAAACCGACACCTGGTTCCCAAATGACTCATACTAAATGTGTTTATAATAAACGTTCATACTTTCTATTTTCCCGGCGATGTTTGTATTCTTTATCAGCGTACCGGAGTAGGTATAATTCATTCGTAAAAATGTCTTGTTCATACCCATTGAGTTTAACCTTGCAATGGTATATAAGGTTTTTATTCCCTGTTTTGTCATCTCCTGCTCCATATGTTTAAGCAACTGCAAAGCCAGTCCCCTGCCTCTGTGTTGAACTAAGGTAGCAAAGTCGGTCATTTCCGCATTTTTCCCGTTCTTGTCCACTTCGGCCGAAGCCAGAGCCACAAGCTTCCCTTCAACTTCGGCACCAAAATACTGAACACCTTTTTCAAGCGACTCAAGAATATATCCCGGATTATATATTGGGAACGGATAGCTTACAAATACATCACGATAGATCGCCGCTATTTCTTCAAGGCTGCTTTTTTCCAACTTTCTAATACGAAATGATGAATTTTTAACAATCTCTGTTGACTGAAACTTATCTGTCTCCTTTATCAATTTACTAAATTCGTATAGTTGGTCGGTCTCAATTTCAAGTAATCTATCTGAACTTAGAAACTTCGACACAAAAAATGCAGCCTCTTTATTGTTGTAACACTTTGGAATTTGTGCCTCAAGAATAAATCCGTTGGCATAAAACAGCGGTGCGGCCCAAACCGGAACTTTACAAAATATTTTAGTGTATTTGTATTTCCGTGCAAGATTGTTGATTTGCTGAATAACAAATGGACTGTCCTTTTTATGCAGCTTCATTAAATAAACCCGCTTGTTTAAGCTACCATGCTGTATAAGTGTACCTTGACCAATTTTTTCTATTTTATCCTGCATCTTCATCCCTCCTTAAAATACGTTCGTTATCTTCCGGAATAAGTGAAATTGTACCATCCGTATCCGATAAAAGTTTCTCAATTCCAATGGCTCGTGTTTCATCAACTTCGTTCAGATTCAAATCTAAATTACAGTTTTCACACTCCCGGTCGCACATCTTTTGCTCATACCTGTCGGGTTCTTTGTAAGTTGTAATAACCCCCTCGTAATTTCGTAGTACCACTTTATTTGTCGACCAGGAGATAATATAATTGGGCATTACCGGGATTTTACCTCCGCCACCCGGAGCATCAATAACATAAGTTGGCCGGGCAAAACCACTTGTATGCCCCACCAGGCTTTCCATTATTTCTATTCCTTTGCCAACGGGTGTTCTGAAATGTGAAAGTCCCTCTGACAAATCGCATTGATACAAATAATACGGACGTACCCTGTTTTGCACTAATTTATGAAGTAAGGATTTCATAATTCGCGGGCAATCGTTTACATCGGCAAGCAGTACCGACTGGTTACCCAGTGGAAAACCTCCGTCGGCCAGTTTGGCCAAAGCTTCTTTTGCTGAAGCTGTAATTTCATTGGGGTGATTAAAATGTGTATTAATCCACAAGGGTTGATACTTTTTTAATATGGAAACCAGGTTATCGGTAATCCGGTAAGGTAAAACAACCGGCATTCTTGTTCCTATGCGAATAATTTCAACATGAGGAATGGCGCCAATTTCAGACAGAAGCCAGTCTATTTTATCATCAGGAAGCATAAAAGGGTCGCCTCCTGAAAGTAGCACATCTCTGACCTGAGGCGTATTGGCAATGTAATCAATCCCTTTTTTTAACTGCTCTTTCGACGGAACAAAGTCAATGTCTCCTACTTTTCTTTTACGGGTACAATGCCTGCAATACATCGAGCAAATATTACTTACATGGAAAAGAACACGGTCGGGATAACGGTGTGTTATCCCTTCTACCGGACTGTCGCGTTCTTCCGAAAGCGGGTCTTCGTGCTCCGATTTTAAAGTTATGAGCTCTTCAATACCTCCAAACGATTGTTTAAAAACCGGGTCGTTTCGAAAATTCTTCTTATCAATAAGCGATAAATAATAAGGGGTTATTGCCAATGGAAACTTATTAAATGTTTTTTTTAGTTCTTCCCTTTCCGAATTGGAAAATTGAACCCCCAGGAGTTCTTCAAATTTATCCAAAGATTTGACAGCATGCCTGAGCTGCCATTTCCAATTTTTCCATTTCGACTTTAAGGGGTCATTCTCAATAAGCTGTGCAATGTTTTGCTGTCTGCTGTTGTATATCATATTTTGATTTTGTGATTATGCACGAAAAAACAAGGGATAATACATCTTCATCCCTGCCGGTTTTTATCTATATCTGTTTAATTATAATGGTTAGGTACTTTTACTAATTTGGCAGAGAGTTCAATCTCACAAAGATTAGTATTTCCATTTACCGTTGAAGTTTTTAAATCAGGCAGAAAAGCTTCGTATCTTAACTTCCACATGATTTTTTTTGCAGTAATGTAATCATACGGTAGTTTTGTTTCTAAAATAATTTCTGCATTTTTTTCTTCTAATTCAGTTGTAGGGGCTTTTGCAATTTGTTCTTTTATAAGTTTCGAAATATTCATAAAATCGCCTAATTGTTTCTATGCGAACAAAATTACAAAAAATTAGCAGTCTGCAAATTGCTTACTTTGTTAAATCCTTTGTTAACATTGATTTTACATTGTGGAGGTTTTAAAATCAGACATGATAGAATTACTGATTTTTCTCATTTAATTTCTATAGAAATAATTTAAATGAACACTAAAGCTTGTCTCAAAGCAAGTTATATTAAAGATTTTATATACGAGAATTTGATTGTAAGTTGGTTACGATTTAGTGTTGTCGAATTAAAAAAAGTTCATTACATAAACAATAACACAACAAGCGTAAGCTATTCCTCTGTTTCTTCATTGTTGTTTTCTAATTCTGCATCAATGGTAATAAGAGGCGATGCTTCAACTTGTTGAATATCCAGAATTTTAACAAGGGTTTCCAGTCCTTCTTCCACGGTTTTTAATTCGTCATTATTCAATTTTTTTAGTTTCTCAGATAATTGCTCGTGTAAAAGAGAAGGAATTGTACTCAGGAGTTTGTCGCCTGCTGAAGTTAACGCAATATTCACCACTCGCTTGTCGCCTAATTTAGGCAATCGGGCTAAATAACCTTTTTTTTCAAGACGGTTAATAATTCCGCTTACTGTACTTGGATTTAGATTTAGAAATTTTCTTATTTCACCCTGAGTCGCTTGATAATTGACTGATTCATGAAGAAAATTCAAACATAAAACCTGAGGAATACTAACTCCATATTCTTTTTGAATCTTCTTTGACTCAATGTCAACAGAGCGTACTATTTTTCTAATCTTAATTAAAACCTCGGTTGTATCCATCGTGAAAAGATTTGGAGCTAAAATACAAATGTTTTTATAGAAACAATTCAAATTGAATTTTTCCATTTGAAAATGCACCGTTCTTGATAGTATAACTTTTTGATATATAAGTTGTATCCGACAATTTAATACTACAAAAGAATAATGTCAATGCCAATGTGATAACTACTGTGTTCACAACTTTGCTATTTCAGGAAAAGCCAATTCCCTGTCCCGAAAGACTATTCCCTCCGGAATTATAGTTTTTACCTAAGGGACAAGAGTAATCCTTTAGGGAATCTCTATGAAGCCCCGTCTTCGAAGGATAATTCCATCTGGAATCATAGTTTTTCCCTAAGAAATCAAAACTATCCTTTAGGGAATATCTATCATCCCCTGTTGCCGAAGGATAATTCCCAAAGGAATACACATTATTCTTTAGGGTATTTGAACACTGACGGTTCGCTTACCCGGGGCTATTAATATTTGACACCTTCAGTGTCTTTCTTTGTAATCCTGAAAGGATTAAACATTAATAACCCGGTGTGTAACGCCGGGTAAATGAAAGAGGCAGAAACCGTCCGGCGTAGAAAGTTGTTCAACGCTTGCCGGATATCCCGGACGAAATAAAAAAAATACTGCCAAAAGCATGGACACAAAAGATGTATTAACAATTAAGAATATGCGGCGCATGCAAAACCTTATCCTTGAACTTCGGATTGATTGCGCCTTTGTTTATTCTTATCATTTACCCCGGGTTACACTCTCCGTCAACTGACGGTTCGCTTACCCGGGGCTATTGATATTTGACACCTTCAGTGTCTTTCTTTGTAATCCTGAAAGGATTAAACATTAATAACCCGGTGTGTAACGCAGTGTAAAAGATAGAGGAAGAACTCGTCCGGCGCAGAACCTTGTTCAACCCATGCCCGATATCCCGGACGAAATAAAAATAAACCTACTAAAAGCATTGACATAAAAGATTTGTATCACGGGTAGTTTGGTATTTCCTTACTGCCGAAGTGAGGCACACAGGAAGGTTTGCCTACTTTTTTTGCTTAGAAAAATAGTAGGTCGTAGCGGAGCAAGAAAAAATTAACCAGCCTGTAATTTTAAAAACGGAAACAAAAAAAATCGATGAAGTAAAATATACTCCATCGGTATTTAAAGGTGAGCAGCATATCAAACACGGGAGTTGGACTTTCCAAAGTCCGACGTTAAATCTTCAACTTTGGAAAGTCGAAATCCCAAAAGGTTCACTTCGAATTATTTGTTTAGGTGGAATCTCCCCAGAAACTTAACCGGTCCGGTGGCTTATTTACTTAAAATCACCTTTTCTGTAAACAATTGATCTCCTGACTGAACCTTACAAATATACATTCCGGGCTGTACTTTTTGTCCCGACTGATTTTCGCCTCTCCAAACAAACTCAGCTTCAGTGCTGAACTCGTTAACAATCATTCTTCCATCCATTGAAAAAATGGAAATTTGTACAGCTTCGTAATTGTTATTTTCAACTTTTATTCTTGTTTCCGAATCAAAGGGATTTGGATATATTTTAAGTTGTTTATCTGAATTTCCTTCTGCCAGCCAGTCAGTGCCTGTTGTAATGCTGTTCACCATTCCCGGAGTACCTCCGACTACAAGTGAAGATTTCCACGAATCGGGATTCAAATTCTCCATTTGATATTCACGAAGTTCGAGTGTTGGTCCGGTACCGTTTGGCTCAACAGGCCAGGGTAATTCGCTGCCAAAGGATACAGAATCCACTAATTCGCCGTATTCGTCAAATAATCTTGCTACATCACCGGCACTGCCCAGTCCAAAATCAAACACACCGATGTGATTATTTACAGTCGGATGATTTTCCCTGAATGTGACTGAATCCCGGCAAATTACCAGATATGCATCACTTTTGAGAATGGTATTTTCCGGAATTACAAATTCATGTAAATCGTTGTCGTCTTTAAAAATCCATCCTGAAATATCCAAATCAACCCTGCCCCAGTTATACAATTCAATCCAGTCCCCGGCACCGGTTTCATCCATTGAATTGTAATTTATTTCGTTGATTACCACTGAATTTCCATCATCTACCTCTTCAGCATATATTGCACTAATAATCGTATTCTTTTTAAGATCTACTTCTATGGTTTTATCAAACATACTTACACCGTCAACTTCCCAATGATCAAATTTGTGACCTTTAAATGGTTTTGCCGTTAATGTAATTGGTACAGTTTGAAAATATTTTCCTGACCAAAGTCTGCCTGTAACTTCAATGGTATTCAGTTTTATTTTTCCTCCATGCCCCGGAATATTTGAGAGCGTCAGATTTCTCACAGCAGATTGAACCAGTTCGGTATTGATATGTCCCTGCATATAAGACACCCTGTTTTTCCCGAAATTTCTCATTACTTCAATTTTATTTTCCCAGTAATTAAAACTTGGGGAATTCCATTTTGCATAATGATTTCTGATTTCAGGTTCAATAATTTCTTTTAAACTATCGATTTTTGCCACCACAATATCCCTGTCAAATGTTGAATTCAGCATATCGGCAAAACGATTTACAAACTTGTGCCTGAACGATTCATTGGTCATCAGTGTTCGCAACGGGAATGTAGACCATGGAGGATTAGGCCAATTCGGTCCGTTAGGCTCCATTGCAAATTCAACTGTATTTAATTTATAATCATCATTTTGATAAATTGAAAAGCCAAAATCTGTATCGTACAGTAACCAACGCCACTTTCCTCCTTCTTCCTGAGATTTCCAATATTTTATATTGTTTCCCGGCCAGTCGCGATTATTAAAATAAATTTGTGAAAGCTGGTAATCAATAAAATTATCGATATCAATTTGTTGAGCCACAAATTGATAATTATCTTCATTTGAAATATCATTGGCAGCCATAAAATTCAATAGCTCAAGGTATTCCTGATTACTTCCTTCTACTACCACCCCGTCTCTTTCGAGAATATCTACTTCAGATGCATCAACATTATGATTACGTTCGAGATAGTCTTCATTGATTTTCTCCCGTAAATTAATTTCTCCCCAATATTCGCCGTTCAGGTATAAAATAACAGGTTCAAAAGCCCCCATATCGGTATTCATATCTTTTACCAAATCAGTCATAAATCCATCCCGGAACCTCGTAGAGCTGTAATCATTTCCTGAGTTTCGCAATACAAACGATTTAAATGAAGTGATATAAGGTTTGGCTTTAAACAACGAAATATCCTCCAGAATCGGATGACCATATTCGCTCCTGAAAAACACAGATAATGATTTCTGAGGATGTGCACGACTCCATGCTCCAAAAATTTTAATTCCGCAATTTTTAGCAAATAAAACTTCCCCATCTACGCTTGTCATTTCAATACTTGCCGGTTTTTCCCAGTCCTCCCAAAAATTTGCACCATAATATGGATTCCGGTTTTCATAATCATCACCCAAAACATAAATACCAGTTTCGTTATCCCATAAATTGTCGGGATGTGTAGAAATGGAAACCACGGGCAAAGTTGGTTTTTCGTCCACCAAATATGTTCTTGTAGCGATTCTTCCCGGAATTGCACCCTCTTTAAAAATACGTGCCCGTATAACCATATTGTTCGCAATCAGTATTCCGCCCTGGTATTTACGGCTCTCCATCGTTGGTTCTTCGCCATTGTTTGTAAACATGATTACTTCATCTTCAGCCGCGCCTGTCAGTTTCAGGTGTGTATCAGCAGAGACAAACATTTCACTTACAGAAAACTGTACTTCTCCTTTAACTATTTCCGTAGCAATTTGTGTAGTATTGTCCTTCCCGGGGGTAGGTTCAGTAAAATATCCCCAGACATCCATCTGATTTAAATCGCGGCCAAAGGAATAATTTGAAGGGATAATACCATAATCAATAGAGTCGATAATCGTTTGATTACTTTGTGTCAAATATATGGTTTCGCCTGATGATGAAAGTTTAAAATTGGCATGAGGAAATAAATCAGCAATTTTTAAATACTCCGATACCGAGGTATTGTAATCAGGTTGTATACTATATCCCAGTGATAAAATCGGAATCGCGGACATATCGCTTGATGTATTATTATAGTTGTGTACCTGTATGGCAATTACATTCTGATTTTCATTGAGAAGATGAACATGTTCTGAAATATCAAAAACTTCAGGAGTTCCGCCGTTATATATTTTTGCTTCGTGTCCGAATATTGTCGTAGAATTATATGCAACAGCCGAACCTGCTGCTCCCATTCCTGCCCTGCAAACTTCTGTGCCATTTATATAGGCAACAAATCCGTCGTCATAATCCATATGCAGGAAAGCACCTTTAAGATTTTCAAGGTCTCCAACTGAAAACGTTTTTCGAATAAAAACGGATACAGTTCCTGAAGGAATTTCAGTATTATCATCCCCGTCACCATATCCAAAACCACTGTTTCCTTCTTTCCATCCCGTTTCGGCAAAAGAATATGATTTCCATGTTGGAGATGGTTCACTTGTCGGAACAAGATATTTCCAGTTTTCACCGGCATCGATTATAGTGTTCCAGTAGAGTGGAGTTTGATACCTGTCTTTCCCGGATGCATAAATAAGTAAGGGATGATTTGGTGCTAATTCGATGTTTGGCAATTGCCATTTTATCAGGTCTTCAGAATTATCGCTTAAATAATAATCGGAAAGATTAATGGCATCGTTGCTGCTGTTTATAATTTCCAGCCAATCAGGTGTATCGTCATCTTCGTCGTATAAAACAAAAGTGTTGGACGACATTACTTCATTAATTTTTAAGTTTTGTGCCTGAATATCAGTAAATATTGCAGGAAAAAATGCCGCCAATAATAATATTCTGTAAATTAAACTCATCTTATAAATTGTTTGTACATAAGATATAAAATGGAACGTTTCCGTTGCGTTTAGGTTTTGCTCCAAAATAACTTTGTTAAATAGACTTGCAAAAGAACAAAATAATATGAGTTAAAAAAATGATTAGCACTTAAAATGTTGAAATGGTGGTGAATAAAAAAAAGGATTCGAAACCGAATCCTTTTTTAAAATGTCATGGTGTATAATATCAGTCAATTAATCAGCAGCAACTTCCTGACTAAGCGGACTGGTAGTTATGTCAAAAGTAATTTCGAAATCGTCGTAAATCAGATTGTCACCCAAACCTTTGAAGAATTTGCCTGAGCCGTACTGAATATTCCATTTTGTGCGGTCGATGGTAGCTGTTCCTTTCGCAGAAACAACATCATTCATAACCTTAACATCTGCGGGAAAACTGATTTCGTGGGTTTGTCCTTTCATGGTAAGATCTCCCTTTACCTTGTGTTTTCCATTATCCGCAGCTTCAATCGATTTGATGGTAAAGTTGGCTACCGGGTATTTATCAACCGAGAAAAAATCATCTGATTTTAAGTGTCCAACCAATTTTTGATTCCACTCCTCATTAGTTAAATCGGTACAAACAATTGTATTCAAATCCATGTTTACATTTGCTGCAACCACTTCACCTTTAGCAACATGTACCTCTCCATCACCGATTGATACATATCCTGTATGTTCCCCGGTTACTTTTTTACCGGTCCAATACACTTTACTTGCTTTGGTATCAATTTCCAATGCTTTCTTTTCTCCTTCGGAATCAGCTGCAAAAACTGCCGATGCTGAAACCACAATTCCTAAAATAATTACTGATAACTTTTTCATTTTTCCGTTCTTTTTTTGTTTAACGATACAAACATATCACTTAAACAAGCCAAAAAAAATGAACTAGTTTAAGAAAAATACATTTTAATCTTTTTTTCTTGCTCTTTTGGATATAATCTTGCTTAAAAACTCCGGGGTAACTCCCAGGTATGACGAGATATGATATTGAGGCAAGCGCTGAATAAGCTCCGGGAAGTTCTGAATCAGTTCTTCGTAATTTTCTTCAGCACTGTTAACCAGAACTGAAACCAACCTTTTTTGGAGAAAGATATATGAGCGTTTCAAATATTTGACAAAGGATGAAAAATTGTTGGTCAGCAAATTAATGTTTTCATCAGAAATGGAATATACCTCACTTTTTTCCACGGCATCCATGTAGAACAACGTTTTATTTGGTGTTGCCAAATCACCTATCCATTGATTTTCTCTGGCAAACAGAATATTAAATTCTTTTCCTGCCGAGTCGATAACATACATTCTGAGTAATCCGTTCTTTACAAAATAATGTTTTGTATTTATTTCACCCGCAGTAAAAATTAACTCCTTCTTTTTGAACTTTTCCAATTGAAAAGAAGCGGCAATAATATCTTTTTCGGTGGCACTCAGATTACGTTTATAAACCTTCTCATAATATTCAATAATAGTATCACAATTTTCCATTTCTAAATTCTTTTACAAACCATCTAAAGTTCATTGGCCTTTCTTTTTTCTTTCAATCTTAACTAAATCTATATTCAAATTTACGTGAATGAAAGTGGCAAAACATTATCTTTACCGTCAAAAGATTTTTTTCAAAAATTATAAATTTATTAAAAACATAAAAATCAACTATGAAGAAACCTATTTATTTAATGCTCGCAATTGTGGCAGGGTTACTGATTTCAACAGTGACTTTTGCTCAAAAACCCAACAAATTAAGCAAAGAAGAAAAAAAAGAGGGTTGGGTATTGTTGTTTAACGGAAAGAACTTTGATGGATGGCGACAAAACAATGGTACTGAAATGCCTGCCAACTGGATAATTGAGGATGACGCAATGAAAGTATTGCTTGGTGAAGGAAGAAATCCCGGTCAGGGTGCAGGCGGCGATATTCTTTTTTCGGAAAAGAAATTCAAAAATTTTGAGTTGTCTATAGATTGGAAAGCCAGTGATATGGCTAACTCAGGGATTTTTTACAATGTACGTGAAGTACCGGGAAAACCTATTTATTATGCGGCTCCTGAAATCCAGGTTTTGGATAACAAAAACGCAACTGACAATAAGATTGACAGCCATTTGGCAGGATCGCTTTATGATATTTTACCGGCTGACCCAAAAACAGTAAATCCGGCCGGAGAATGGAATACCTGTTTAATAGTGGTAAAAGACGGTAAAGTTACCGTATCGATGAATGGAACGGAAGTTGTCAGTTATGAACACTGGACTTCGAAATGGGATGAAATGGTGGAAAACAGCAAGTTTAAAAACTTCCCGGGCTGGCAGGAAGGAATCTCCAAAGAAGGCTACATTGGATTACAGGATCATGGTTACCCGGTATGGTTCAGAAATATTAAAATCCGGGAATTATAAAAATCCCTGATTCTGCACTTTATAATGCCATTTCGTTTGCTCAAAACAACGGGATGGCATTATTATTTTTGTTTGTACTAAAGCGCATTTAAATATCTTTGATAAAAAATAAATATCCGGATAATGAAAAGCTTAATTCAAATCTCAATGTTGGCAATTGTATTTTTAATTGCTTCCTGTGCAAATCCTCCCAAAACAAGGAATTCACATATACAGGATCTAACTAGATATGTTGATCCCTTTATTGGCAGCGATTATCACGGTCATGTATTTGTCGGGGCCAATGTACCTTTTGGTGCGGTTCAGCTGGGGCCCAATAATCCTACGCAAGGCTGGGACTGGTGTTCAGGTTATCATTATTCCGATTCGCTTTTAATTGGATTTGCTCACACACAACTAAGCGGAACAGGAATCGGAGATTTGGGAGATATTCTTTTTATGCCGGTCTCGGGTGATTATATTCCTGAAATCGATGAAAAAAATCCCTACCACTGGCAGGCAAAATATACACATGAAGAAGAAATCGTAAAACCCGGTTATTATTCAATCAAAATAAAAAAGTATAATGTTGAAGTTGAACTGACCACATCGGACAGGGTGGGTTTTCATAAATACAATTTTAAGGACGAAGGAAACTCAAAAGTTTTAATCGACCTGAAATACGGTACTGGCTGGGACAAAATTACAAAAGGTGCAATTAAACAGGTGGATAACAACAGTATTGAAGGCATACGTTTTTCAACAGGATGGGCAGCAGATCAAAGGGTTTTTTATCATACTCAGTTTTCAAAGGATATAAAAAACCTTGAGATTATCCGTTCCGATGAAAACCTGGGAGAAATTACAGCCATACTGGAATTTGAAGGAAACGGAATTTTAATGGCCAAAACAGCTCTATCTCCCGTTAGTTCTGAAAATGCAAAAAAGAATATGATGGCTGAAGTTGATGAAGGAATTGGCATTTGGAATTTTGACGGGATTTATGAAATGGCAAAAACCAAATGGAATACCGAGTTGGGGAAAATTAAAATTGAAAGTAAAAACACAGCTGATCTCACTACGTTTTACACGGCGTTATACCATACCATGATTGCTCCTTCATTGTTTAACGATGTAGACGGAAGCTATCGCGGAACGGATAAAGCAGAATACTCAAATCCCGGCTTTAATAATTATTCGGTATTTTCTCTCTGGGATACCTACCGTGCGGCTCACCCTTTGTTTACAATTGTTCAGCCTAATCTGGTTAACGATTTTATCAACTCATTTTTAGCGGCCTACGATCAACAAGGTAAACTGCCTGTCTGGCATTTAAAAGGAAACGAAACCAATACTATGGTTGGCTATCATTCTATTCCGGTAATTGCCGATGCCTATTTTAAAGGTTTCAGGGGATTTGATGCAGAAAGGGCTTTTGAAGCAATGAAAGCCTCTGCCCTGCTTGATGAAGAAGGCCAGGATTTTGTAAAAAGTCTGGGATATATTCCGGCCGACACTCAGGTAGAATCTGTGGCAAAAGCATTGGAATATGCCATTGATGACTGGTGTATCGCAGCAATGGCAAAAGATTTGGGAAAAACAGAGGATTACAAACTTTTCTCAAAAAGGGCAAAATATTATAAAAATTATTTTGATGACGACATCAAATTTATGCGTGGAAAAATGAGTGACGGAAGCTGGCGAACACCATTTAATCCCATTCATTCTGCGCATCGGGAGGACGATTTTTGTGAAGGAAACAGCTGGCAATACACCTGGCTGGTGCCGCATGACGTGGAAGGTTTAATTGAATTACATGGTGGCGAACAAGCTTTTATTACAAAACTTGACAGCCTCTTTTCCATTTCTTCGGAACAGGTGGAAACGGCATCAAGCGACATTTCCGGCCTTATCGGACAATATGCCCACGGAAATGAACCCAGTCACCATACTACATACCTGTATGCCTACGCAGGACAACAATGGAAAACAGCAGAAAAAGTACGTGAGATCTGTACAACCATGTACACCGACCAGCCTGACGGATTGTGTGGAAATGAGGATTGCGGGCAAATGTCGGCATGGTATGTTTTGTCATCTATGGGTATGTATCCGGTTAATCCGGCCAATGGTGCCTATGTTTTTGGCAGCCCCTTATTTGATAAGGCAGAAATTGGATTGTCAGGAGGGAAATATTTTACGTTTATTGCTGAAAACAATAGCAAGGAAAACCTCTATATTCAATCGATAACCTTAAACGGGGAACCTTACACAAAATCTTTTATTACACACCAACAAATTTTGGAAGGCGGAGAATTAGTGTTTACCATGGGAAATACGCCCAATAAGGAATTTGGCATCAATCCGGAAGATCGCCCAAAATCAGTGATATATTAAAAAATTGAATGTATTGATTAATCTAAGAAAAATGAAACAAACAATATTTATAACTGTTCTGCTTTTTGTGTTGGGATGTTATGTGCAAAACCATACAGTTTCAGCTCAAAATAATACCAACGACACTAAAAAGTTAAGCAGTTTGGTAAATCCCTTAATGGGCACCGACTCCGAATTTAGTTTGTCAAATGGCAATACCTACCCTGCCATTGCACGGCCATGGGGGATGAATTTCTGGACTCCTCAAACTGCAAAAATGGGTGATGGCTGGTGTTATGCCTACGACAGCTATAAAATCAGGGGATTTAAACAAACCCATCAGCCCAGTCCGTGGATAAATGATTATGCAGCCTTTTCATTGATGCCGGTAACCGGGGATTTGAAATATCTGGAAGACGATCGCGAATCGTGGTTTTCGCATAAAGCGGAAACAGTTCTACCTCATTATTATAAAGTTTACCTGGCTGATTTCGATGTTACTGCTGAATTTACGCCGACAGATCGGGCGGTTACCTTTCGATTTACTTTTCCCGACAACGAAAATTCGTATGTTGTTTTGGATGCTTTCGATGGCGGCTCGATGGTAAAGATTATTCCCGAAGAACGAAAAATAGTAGGTTATTGTCAGAATAACCACGGGGGTGTGCCTGCCAATTTCAGAAACCATTTTGTTGCAGTTTTTGATAAAGATTTTGAAGTGGTAAAATCCTGGAAAGAAGATAAAATCTCAGA